>CACDQN010000026.1 GCA_902555055.1 uncultured Candidatus Actinomarina sp. | reverse complement strand
TTTACAACATCAATTCCTTTTTCTTCATTTTTAAAAACAACAATGTCGCCTCTTTTAATTTCATTTTTGACTTTAAGTGCAAAAATATAATCTTCTGGCAGGAGTTCAGGAGACATACTTTCCTCTTTTATCTCATAAGTAGTAAAAGATTGATTGTCGTTTTTTAATACAATATAAAGAAACACCAGAATGGCTGTTCTAAAATTAATTATTCTTTTCAGTGGTTTTAACATATGCTCTACTTCAAATTATAATATACAAAGAAAGGAGTTTTATGAAATTATTTAAACCTACTAAATTTGCTTATGCACATTGTGATTTGCCTTGTGGCGTTTACGATCCCGCACAAGCAAGAATCGAAGCAGAGTCAGTGCTTAATGCTGCTAAAAAATATCAAGACTCAGACGATGCAAGCTTTAAGCAAAGGTGTGTAACGATCAAAGAAGAGAGAGCAGAAGAAGTAAAACACCACCTGTGGGTATTGTGGACTGATTACTTTAAACCAGAGCATTTAGAAAAATATCCAAACCTTCATGATTTATTTTGGATGGCAACTAAAAAAGCTGGAGAAGCTAAGAAGACGGAAGATCCTGCAGTAGGAGAGGAATTAATAAAACTCATCGATGAAATTGATGAGATTTTTAAAGATTCTAAGTCTTAGTCAAACTTTTTAAACAGGAGTCCGATTTCATTTAATTTGACTCCTGTTTTAATTTTATTTACACCCCATAACTTTTCAGTCTCTTTAGGAATTGCATCCCTGACTAATTTGCTTGTTGTTGGCATATAGGGATATAGAAGATTAGCACATGCATCTATAGCGGTAAGTGATGTATAAAGTATTCTCGATGCTCTCTTTTCATCTTCTTTTATTACTTTCCATGGTTCTGTTTCGTTTAAATAACTGTTTACTTTTGATACATATTTCATAGCTTCTTGTAGGGATGATTTAAGTTCAACTTTCTCTATCATGTTCCCTATTAGCTCAAATGCATTTTCAAAATCATTAAGCAAGCTTTCATCTTCATTTGTTAGATCAGACATTTCATCTAATTTATCAAAGTTATTTTTAATTTGGGAAAAGACTCTTTGTACTAAATTACCCCAAGCAGCGACTAATTCTTCGTTATTTCTTCTAATCATTTCTGATTCACTTATTTCTGAATCTGATTGTTCTGGTAGTGCAGATGCAAGTGCGTATCTTAAAGCATCTGGATTCCATTCATCTAAGTATTCATCAAGAGTTTTTCCGACACCTCTACTTGCTGATGCTTTTTCACCTTTAACCAGTATGTATTGATTAGCAGGAACATTAGTTGGAAGATTTAGATTCTCATACCCTAAAAGAATACTTGGCCAAATAACAGCATGAAATGGAACATTGTCTTTACCTATAAAATAAAATGTTTCAGCTTCTGGATTTAACCACCAATTTTCCCATTCATCAGGCTTGTTATTAATCTGTGCCCATTCTTTTGATGCTGAAAGGTAACCAATGACTGCTTCAAACCAAACATAGATTTTTTTTCCTGGGCCAAGGTCATCAACAGGAATTTTTATGCCCCAGTCTAAATCTCTTGTTATTGCTCTATCTTGCAATCCATCTTTTACAAATGATTTAGCCCAATTTATTACATGAGGCCTCCAACCTTTTTTAGTTTCAAGCCATTTAGAAAGTTCATTTTGGACCATGCTAAGTTTTAGAAAAAAATGTTCCGTTTCTTTAAACTCTGCTAAGTTTCCAGAGATTTTGCTTACTGGATTTATTAACTCTTCTGGGTCAAGGGTTTTGCTGCAACTATCACATTGGTCTCCTCTAGCTTCAGCATAAGAACAATATGGACAGGTGCCCTCAACATACCTATCAGGTAGAAATTTATTCTCACTAGCATCATATGCTTGTAGTGATTTTTGCTTGTCAATCAGACCTTTATTTAGTAATTCATTGAATATATCATGAACAACTTCGATATGTGTTTCGGTCATTGTTGTTGTGTAGTTATCCCATGAAATGCTTAACTTATCCCAATAGCCAAGAAATTCTTTATGGTATTTATTAACA
>CACDQN010000025.1 GCA_902555055.1 uncultured Candidatus Actinomarina sp. | reverse complement strand
GAAGATCTGGATTTAATAATAGGTTTGAAAATGCATTTCCAGGAATTGCATTAAAAAGTAAATAAGAAAATACTAAAAATAAAAAAAACACAACAGTCATCTGCAATGTCCTTTTGATAATATATTCGCCCATAATTTACCTCAACATTATAAAATGGCGGGTAAATTACCCGCCATTTTAATAACTAAATTAATTAGCTTTGGACCTTAACTAATGAAGGATAACCCCCACCAGTACCAGTCAAACCATCTAATACATCAGTGAATGGGAATGATACATTGCTTCTGTATACCTCTAATGTAGGTACGTTGAAGAGTACCAAATAAGGCATCTCTTCGAACAATATAGCTTCCATTTGCTGAGAAATAGCAATTGCGTCTGCTACAGTCTTAGCTTTATTAAATTCACTAACAAGTGCGTCGAACTCTGCGTTGTTAAATCCAGGTGTGTTATATCCACCTTCGCAGGTATCGTTGTAAGAAGCAAAGAATGCTTCTGGGTGGTCAGGATATGCACTTAGTCCCCAACCTAACATGTAGAAGTACCAGTCTTCACAATTTTCTGGTGTGAATACTTTGTCTACAATAACGCTAAATCCAGTTGGTCTAGCTGTAACATCAAATCCAAGCTGTTGCATCCAATCAGCTATAAATAATGACATTGTTGATCTTAATGGGTCATAACCAGCGCCTGGTGCATAAAGCAACATATCGCTTGGTGGTGTTTCCCCATTAGGTCCTTTAACACCTGTAGGTGCAACAGCTCTATCAGCTCCACCTGGGTGTGAACCCCAATCAGTTGCTGTCCAGCCAGCAGCTTGAAGAATTTCGACAGATTTACCCCATCGTTCTTCAGCATTTAGTCCTGCACAGTCAGCAAGAACACCGGTTACAGGTGCAACCCATGCCGTCAATGCTTCTGGCATTTGACCATCCATGTTTACAGCTACTCCCTGTAGAACGTTATTCAATACGAATTCTTTATCAGAAATACAAGCAACAGATTGTCTGAATGCTTTGTCACTTCCTGGGAATACTCTTGTGTTGAATGCCATATAACGCATACCGTTTCCTAGGTTTGCTGTGGTTTCAACTCCAGGTACTCTTGAAAGTTGGTCGAATAAGTTTCTCTTAACTCCTAATGGGTTAAGAACGAAATCTACTTCACCATTCTGGAATGCTAGATAAGCAGCATCTTGATCACCGTATAGAGTGAACTCTACAGTACCAACATATGGTCCTGAAGTGTATGTGAAAGAATCACCAGTAGTATCACCAAAAGATTGGCTAATTGCTGGTGCTACTCCGTTATCCCAATCGATAACTGTACCACTCTTATAAATAGTTGTGTCTCCACCGAACCACATGGTATTTGAATCATAAGACCATGTATAGAAAGCGCCTTGTTCAACTTTGTTATAAACAAATGCACTAGCTACAGGTGCAGCAGCTCCGTCTGCAGCAAGCAAGTCTTCTCTTGAAGTCGCAAATTGTGACCAATAAGTTTCATTCAAGAAAGGTGCTTGAGCAATTCTGTACTGCCATGCTGATAATCCAGCATCAAAGTTCAGTGTAATCTCAACTGTGTAATCATCTACTGCTACAAGACTAACGATACCATCAGCTTCTTCACCTTCAACAGATGAAGCTTGACGATAGTAAGTCTCCCAGTTACTTAATAATCCGAGCTCATTAACAATGTTATATGTCCATACCATGTCATTAGCAGTAATTGGATCACCATTACTCCACTCAAATCCATTAACCATTGGAACAGTATATGTAAATGTTCCATCACCATTATCTACAGATGTTTCAACCAATTCGGCTGCCATACTTGTAGTTAATTGATAGTTAGGATAAGAGATTCCGAATAGTGAAACTGCTTGACCGGACATTACATATTGTGTCCAAACATCGGTTTCAGTATCAAGGTAATTCCAGTAGTTTTGTGTCTGGGGATCTGAAAAAATCGCCATCTTATAAACACCATCAGGTCCTGATGGAGCTGCTTCTTCAGCTGGTGCAGCTGTAGTTGCTGGTGCCGCAGTAGTTTCAGTTGCTTCTTCAACAACTTCCTCTTCTGCTGTATCGCCACCACATGCGACTACAACGAGTGCAAAAACTGAGAAAAGTAATATAAGACGCCAAC
>CACDQN010000024.1 GCA_902555055.1 uncultured Candidatus Actinomarina sp. | reverse complement strand
AAGAAAAGATGCCAACGTTACAACTGGAAGTATTTATAGAAAAGTTATAGAAAGAGAAAGAAAAGGTGACTACTTAGGAGCAACAGTTCAGATTATCCCTCATATTACTGATGAAATAAAAAGAAGAATAAAAGGAATTTCAAACGATGTAGATGTTCAAATAACTGAAATAGGTGGTACCGTTGGCGATATTGAGATTTTACCTTTTCTAGAAGCGGCAAGACAAATTAGAAAAGAGTTTGGACAAGAAAATGTTATGTTTGTTCACGTAACACTGGTTCCTTTTATTGGCCCAAGTACTGAATTAAAAACAAAACCAACACAACATTCAGTATCTATGTTAAGAAGCTATGGTATTAGTCCAGATTTGATTGTTTTAAGATCTGATAGAGATTTAACTGATGAGATTAAAAGTAAGGTATCCCTATTTTGTGATGTTGATTTACAAAATGTTATTAATGCACCTGATCTTACCGATATATATGACGTTCCTCTTAAAATGCTTGACGAAGGTTTAGACGAAGCTGTAGACAAGAGATTAAATTTAAACACCATAGAGCCTGATTTAACTGAATGGAAATCAATGATGTCTTTAAAAGACGGTGTTACGAAAAGTGTAAATATTGCGATACTTGGAAAATACTTTGGACTTCCTGACAGTTACATGTCCGTAGTTGAAGCATTAAAACATGCTTGTTTGCAAAATAAGGTTATATTAAATCTTCACTGGATAGATGCAGATAATTTTGATATTGATGAATTGTCTTCATTAAATGGAGTTGTAGTTCCTGGTGGTTTTGGATACAGAGGCATTGAAGGAAAAATTTCAGCAATTGAGTACATAAGAAAAAATAATATTCCCTTCTTAGGCATCTGTCTTGGTTTGCAATGTGCAGTTATTGAGTTTGCAAGAAATGTATGTGGCATATCAGATGCAAATTCATCTGAATTTTCAAAAAATTCTAAAAATCCTGTAATCGACATTCTTCCTAATCAGAACATAGAAAAAGATGATATTGGAGCTTCTATGAGATTAGGTACTTATCCTTGCAAGGTTAAATCTGATACGCAAGCTCATGAAATTTATGGCAATGAGATTGTCTATGAGAGACATAGGCATAGATATGAAGTAAATAATAAATACAGAAAAGATTTAGAAGCTAGCGGTCTAGTGTTTAGTGGCGTTTCACCAGACGATGATTTGATTGAAATGATTGAGATAAAAGATCACCCATTTTTTGTTGCTTCTCAATTTCATCCTGAATTTAAATCAAGACCATGGGATCCAGCTCCTATGTTTAATTCTTTTATTAAAGCATCAAAAGAGATAGATCTTTCAACAGAGAAAATTGATGACTCAACAAAAGTTAGAGATTAAAGAATTACTTACATCTTTTCAAGATTATCTAACATACGAAAAGGGATTATCACAAAACACAATAGATGCATATAAAAGTGATGTAATTAAATTTACACAATATGCTGATTTAAATAATTTGAATAAGAATGTAGTTTCTAGATATTTTTTCGAGCTATCAGAATTTAACTATTCAAATACATCAAAACAAAGAATGTACTCATCAATCAAACAATTTTTAATTTTTTTAAGTAATAGTGGCTTTACAGATAACTTTGAGATTGAGAATATTAAATTTAAATCTGAACTAAAACTCCCTGAGGTTATCAGTATTACTCAAATTGATTCAATGATAGATTATTTTGATCACAATTCATTTTTAAATTCAAGAAATAGAACAATTATTGATTTTATTTACTCAACAGGCAGCAGAGTTTCTGAAGTAATTAATGTGAATGTTTCTGATATTGATACAAAAGAGTCATTTGTACGTTTAGAGGGAAAAGGTTCAAAACAAAGAATTGTTCCGCTAGGATCTTTACTTATTAATAATTTAAACGAATATATAAAATTCCGTGATTCAATAGAAAATCTAAAATCTAGTAAATTATTTTTATCAAAATCTTATAACAATCTCGACAGGACAGCAGTTTTTAGACTTATTAAATCCACTGGGAAAAAGCTCGGCTTAAGTGTCAATTTACATCCACATACTTTAAGACATTCTGCAGCAACACACATGCTTGAAGGCGGGTGTGATTTAAGAACAGTTCAAGAATTTCTTGGACATAGCTCTGTATCAACTACACAGATATATACTAAGGTAACAAAAGAATTTTTAGAAGAAGCTTTTACTGAAAGTCATCCTAGATCATGAAAGAATTTTTAATTAAGGCAAGAAGAGCAATAAGATATTTGTTCTATAAAAATGTTTCAATACAAGATCAATTAAAAGTTTCTAAAGTATTAAATGATTCTGAATTAGAGTTACTTTTTTGGAAGCTTTCAAAAGCTGATAGACATCATTCAGTTG
>CACDQN010000023.1 GCA_902555055.1 uncultured Candidatus Actinomarina sp. | reverse complement strand
CCTAATAATAAGGTAAAAACCTGCAAAAAATACTACTAATTTGAATCCAAAACTATGCATTTATCTTAATTCTGAATGAAATTAGATTCATTTTTAAAACATCTCTTATGTAGTTCTCTATAAAAGCTTCATAATTTTTTGGAATTCTTCCACTTAGTGTGAAAGCAAACTCTGGTGGGAAAGTTGCATACTGTGTTACATATTTTAATTTTGCTCTCTTTCCCCTAAAAGGATGGGGGGGATTTTTTGTCCACAAAGTTCTGAAATGAGTATTTAATTCAGAAGTTGTGATTCTTATAGAAAGTTGTTGTTCGATTAAATCTAACTGTTTAGATATCAAATTAATATTTTTCTTACTAAGGGCCGAGATACGAATTAAGCTAATCCACTTGTGCTGTTTTAAATCATTCTTAACAGAACTATTTATACTGTCTTTTTGTTCTGTATTTAACTTATCCCATTTATTAAGAATTAAAAGAGGAGTGACATTCTCTTCAATTGCAGCTTTTAATATTCTTTTATCTTCAAATGATACACCTTCTGTTGAGTCAACAACCACTAATGCGATATGAGCATTTTCAAGAGAACTAATTGCTAACTGAGAAGAATATCTATCAATTTGATCTTTTTGTTTTTTTCTAGGCACTCCAGCGGTATCAACAATTGTATAATCTCTATCATTTATATTTATTTCTTCTGTAATTTTATCTCTTGTTGTTCCTGGAACTTCTGAAACAGTGGACCTTTCACTATTTAATAAGCTATTAAAAAGAGTTGATTTTCCAGCATTGGGTCTACCTATTATTGTTAATGAAGTTGAAAATTTTTCAGATTTATCTTCAGTGGTTGATAAAGACTCTATATAGGAAAGTAAGCTATCTAAACCGATTTTGTGATAAGCTGAAACAAAAAAATGGGATTCTCCAATATATTTGTAAAATCTTTTATCCAAATTATTAGTATCAAAATCTTCACATTTATTAAATATGGTAATTACATTTTTCATAGAATTAGATTGTGACAAAAGTTTGAATATTGAATCTAATCCAGAAATATCATTTGTTTTAATATCAATAACAAAAAATATCTTATCCGCGTCAGACATAAATTTATTTATGTTTTTTTGATAATTGATATTGCTCATTTCTGGATTTTCAAGAAAGCCAGGTAAGTCTGAAATATTTACTACTTTGTTATTTTCATACTTTAAAGTTTTTGTTATTTTATCTCTAGTGGTATTTGGTTTAGAACCGATTATTGAAGTTTTTGATTTAGTTAAAGCATTAATGAGGGTAGATTTACCTGAATTAGGCAATCCTACTAACAAAATCTCGGGAGTTTTATATTTAGTCATATTTTTAATATAGCTATTCTAACTATATGGTTGATAAAGTTTATTTAGTAACTCCAAGAGGTTTTTGTGCTGGTGTAGAAATGGCAATAAAGGCGCTTTCGTGGATGTTGAAAATGTATGATGAAACAATTTATTGTTATCACGAAATTGTTCACAACAAATGGATAGTAGAAAAGTTTCAAAATAATAATGTAGTTTTTGTTGAAGACCCTGATGAAATACCAAATGGATCTGTAGTAATGCTTTCTGCTCACGGAACTTCTCCTTCCATTGAAAATGCATTTAATAACAAATCATCTTTGACTATAAATTCAGTATGCCCACTTGTTACCAAAGTGCATCATGAGGCCAAAAGATATACTGATAAAGGTACTCAAGTAATATATGTTGGACATAAAGGTCATGATGAGGCTATAGGTGCATTAGGAGTGTCTCCAGAAAATATGCACCTAGTCGAAAATATTGATGATGTTGAGAAATTAAATATAGATGGGAGTGCTGCTTTATTAGCTCAGACAACACTTGCAATTTCAGAATGGGAACCAATTATGATGAAATCTAAAAATAAATTTGAAAATTTAAATATGCCTAGAAAAAGTGATTTATGTTATGCAACAACCAATAGACAGAGTGCAATACTAGAAGTACTACCTAATGTAAATACTGTGTTGGTAGTGGGATCAGAAAATTCAAGTAACACAAAAGCTTTAGTGAAAATGGTTGAAAGTAAGAATGTTCAAGCATTTAGAATTGAAGACACCAATGATCTAAAAGAAATTAAAATCGATGGAAATATTGCAATAACCGCCGGAGCTTCTGCTCCAGACCATCTAGTATTTAATATTATCAGTGAACTAAAACCTACTCAAATTGTTGATTTTGAACATAAAAATGAAAGTGAATACTTTCCACTTCCAAAAGAATTAAGAAATAATGTAAAATTAATCTCCTCATTCTTAGAAGTTTTTAATGATTCTGAATTTATTCCTGAAAAGAAAAATGGAATTTCAAATGATAGAAATTGGAGCGCTACAGAAGCTTTAAGCTCTCTTTGATTTTATCTAAAACTTCGTTAATTGTAACGTTATTATTTTCAATAACTATTGCGCCATCAGGTATAACTAGTGGTGAATGCTCCCTATTTGAATCACGTTGATCCCTATTATTTATGTCTTCTTCCGTCTCAATATTATTAGATTGCGACATCCTTCTTTTTGATCTCAACTTTTTAGAAGAGTCTAAATATATCTTATTTCTACTATTTGGAAATACTACACTTCCCATATCTCGCCCCTCAATGACAAGACCATTTTTAGACGAGTTATAGATAAACTGTAGGATATTTTCAACAATTGTTCGAATTTCTAGTTGTTGTGCAAGTTCAGAGCTTTTTTCATTAATTTCAGGAGAATAAAGATCTTCTTCTACATAATGTTTTGTAT
>CACDQN010000022.1 GCA_902555055.1 uncultured Candidatus Actinomarina sp. | reverse complement strand
CTAACATGGCGTTTCTATGGCCTTGGGGGCTTAGTTACTACACCATTATTATTTGGTTATATGTTAGGAAATCTAGGTGTAAGCCCAACCTCTGGTGAAGTAGTAAACTAGTTTATTTAAAATTTCCTTAAACGTTCAACTTTATCCCTAAGCTCTTTAATTGCAGTATCATTATTTTCGCTTAAGGTGGAGACTCTAATCGGCTTGCCAATTTTGATTTTAATTTTTGTCTCTCTTTTGTTAAATAATTCGTTCAGTTGTGACACATCTCGTAACTGTTTACTGACAAACGATGCAAAGTAATAAAACCATGAGTTTCTTCCTTTTACATAAACCGGAACAAGAGGGAAGTTGTACTTTTTAGCAAGGGTTATTGGAGTTTTCTCCCAAGGCCTATCCCTTAAGCCAAATAGTGTCAGCTTAGATAACCTTCCAGAGGGGAATATAATTCCAGGTCTCTCAGCATCAAAAAATACTTTAATTCTTCCGAGCGTAGTTTTACTGGCACTATGTGTCTCTTTCTCTTTATTCCAAACTACTGGAGCTATAACTTCATCAAAAGCACCTAAGAGATACACAAATAACTCATTTGCAAAAAAGAAACTATCTTGTCGTACTTTACAAATTTGATAGTAGAGAGCAATTGCATCTGCTGCACCCATTGGATGGTTCGAGACAATCAAGCATTTTCCATCTTTAGGAATATTCTCTAAACCTTTAACCTCACAATTACTTGTATACTCACTTCCTAACCAGGTAAACGCCTCTGGACCGGTCATTGTCTGTATATGATTACCCACAAATATTGTTTCTTCAAATTTAAGATAGCTTTTTAAAAAGCTGAATATAGATTTCGATACCAAGTTCTTTTTTAGAAGCCAAGGTCCTCGCTCCTGGATTAAGTTATATAACTTCTCTTCCATCATGCTTTAAATCTACTGTTCTTTCCTCGCACACCATCAAACTGTAGTCGAAGTCTCTGGATCACATCGTCAGTGTCTCCATCTATATTGAAAGATGATAAAATATTTAGCTTTTTGTTCTCATAGTCTATTTGTACTGGCATCACTTCAGCATCTAATTCTTTTGCAAGATAAAGAAAACTTGTTCTAAATCTTGTTGAATCGAATCTACCTTCTGGAGTAATTATTAACAAAAAAGAATCTCTATCTCTCAGCTCTTCTATTACTGAAGAGTACTGACCACTATTACTTTTTCTATCTACTGGGATCGCACCAAAACTTCTAAATGCTTTTTCTTGTAACCATCCAAGTGGCCAATTAATACCCTGCTCATCAATATCTTTTGGCTTTGAAAAAGGATTTGGTAGTTTTCTCATAGTCCACTTTGCTGACAAATAACAGACATCTACGTCTAAAGCTAAAATAATCAAAGCCATCAAATATTCGTCTTTTCCAGACTGATGAGGTGCAGCTACTAGTACAACTCGTTTATTATCTAAAAAACTTCCAACTGGCTTTACGCTTTCAAAAAGTAGTAGAAATCTTGCTAAGTATTTAAGAAAAAACCTTTTTTTAACCGGAGTTAAGTGACTAATTTTTATATCTGGAAGAATTCTTGTTTGCACAGTAGACCTTATATCTCTACTTTAGTATGTTTGCTCTCCGTCATCGTCTGTAAATGAGACATTGTTAAATTCTTTAAGTCTGAAGAAGTGTCCTCCAGATATTTTGCTAGATTTTAATGTCGTGTGACCAGTGTGTCTTGGTAAAAACTTTCTCCATGTCCAAGGATATAGGGGCATATTTAGGAAATATGAAAGCAGAACAGACATTGTTCCAGCATGTGAAATAATCATTATCTTCTCAAGACTTGAACTACTTAAATCAAACATTCTGTCATAGGTGTCATCAATGGAGATGATCCCTTTACTTTTTAACTCATTATCAAGGTTGGGGATAATTTTATTTTTAAAATTTTCCATATACTGTCCATGACTTCCTTTTGACCACTCCTCAAAAGACTGACTATTCCTCTTCTCAAAAAAAGCCATAATCTCATCATTTGATTTTCCATATAGTGCTACTTCTTCTGGATCTTCCATCTCCTGAAGCCAGTCATAAGTGATGATATTTTTTGCTATATTCTTCTCTTTAAAAGGAGTGTGTGTTTCTTGAGCTCTATTTAATGGAGATACCCAAAGTTCATCTATGCTGTTTTCTAAAAAAACAGAGGCAGATTTTTGTGACTGCACTTTACCAAGCTCAGTTAATCCAGGATTTCTTCTGTATTCATCCTCAACTATCCATGCAGGTTGCCCATGTCGAATCAGTACAATTTCCATACCAAAACAATAGCGAATTTAGGTTATTCTGATACTGAAAGAAAAAAATTATGCAATTGTATAGAGATAGAAAAAAACAACTGAGACCATTTTTATCTGGTATCGCTCTCTCTTATGTTGCCTTAGATAATATGACATCAGGTCCCTTTAGAGAGTATCTATCACAGTATTTTGATTTACAGGAATTTGGTTCCAATGCTCGAGAAGAGTATCTCTACTACACAATACTTTTTTTAGGCATTCTGCAATTAGTTGTGACAGTACAAAGTATTTTTCTTCCAGTGATTGAAATAATTGACACCAAAATAGTTTTAAGAACAAAAGAAAAAGTACTCTCAGTCGTAAAAGATATATCAGAGATTTCAACCATAGAGATGAAAGAAGACAACTTCCTTCAATTTACGTTTAGTGATAAAACATACAATGTCCAAATTGCCGAAGTGTCAGTAGCTGAAATAGATGCGCTTATGAGCACAGTAAATATACCTGAAGAAGAG
>CACDQN010000021.1 GCA_902555055.1 uncultured Candidatus Actinomarina sp. | reverse complement strand
GTTCATACTCTTGTTTAGATAGCATTTCTTGACTTTCAATCACTAATTCAGTGTCATGTTTACTTATCCAATCGCCATAAGTTGAACAAATAGAACAGTTATGGTCAACATATACTTTATTCATTTGGTAAAAATTCCATACTTAATGAATTCACGCAATAGCGTTGTCCAGTAGGTGCTGGTCCGTCGTTAAAAACATGTCCTAAGTGTGCGTCACAAAAACCACAGGTTATTTCAATTCTCACCATTCCATGTGAAAAATCTTTTTTTCTGTTTATTTTATTTTCTATTGAATCAAAAAAACTTGGCCATCCAGATCCTGATTCAAACTTTGTATTTGAATCAAACAATGTCTCTCTACAAACGACACACAAGTAAAGTCCTTGTCTTTTTTCATTTAGTAATTTTCCTGAAAACGGTGGTTCTGTTCCACAGTTTTGAGTAACTTCTATTTGCTCATCTGATAAATGGTGTTTTTTAACTTTCATGATTTAATTTAAGCAGGGATTAAGTATAAGTGTAAAAATCTAGGTTCAATATCTATTACTTGTATTTGTATTTCACTATTAAGTTCAACAATATCAAGATCTGTTAAGGAATCTATATAATCAACATAAACAATTGCCAAGTACTTATCTGCACCGACTGAAACCAAATTTGATTTAACTATTTTTTTTACATTTTCAAATTTATTTATTTCTGTTTGAAGGATATTTGTAATGTTGACATCTACAGTTTCACCAGTTATTAAATGTTTCATTTCGTAACCTAAGAAGAGACCAGAAATCATTAATAAAATACCAATTAGTATTGCACTAGCTGCATCATAAAAGGAATTTCCTGTGAAGAAAGTTAGCACTGTGCCTATAAGTGCAAAAATTAAACCTAATGTTGCGGCAAAATCCTCAACTACAATTGCAATTAAGGGTCCATCATTTGATTGTTTTAAAAGTTTGAGTATAGATTTTGTATCTCTGTTCTTTCTTAATTTTTTTACTGCTTTAACTAACACATATGTTTCTAATAAAATTGATACTGAAAGTATTGAAATTGAGATAAATAAATTATCTAATTTTTTTGGATGACTCAGAGCTTCAATACCATGTTCAAGAGATACTAGTCCGCCAATTGTAAAAATTAAGACAGCAACAACAAGTGTCCAAAAATACTCTTCTTTACCTCTCCCTAGAGGATATACTTTTGGATTACTTTTTTTAGATTGTTTGATACCAAACCAAAGTAAAAATTGATTAAATGAGTCAACAAAAGAGTGAACAGCTTCAGAAAACATAGCACTTGAACTTGTTATAACTGCAACAAAAGATTTTATTACTCCAATAAAAAAATTTACTGACAAAGCAAGAAATACAGTTTTAGATGAATCCTGCTTACTCATTTAGCCATTCCTTTAAATGTGGATATCCGCCTATTCTTTTATCATCAATATAAATTTGAGGAACAGTTTTGACATTATTGCCTACTTTTTTATAGAAATTCTGCCGTTCTTCGTCATCAGAAAGATCAACTTCGTTGAAATCAATTGAGTGAGCATTTAAAAGTCCTTTAGCTCTGTCGCACCAAATGCAATTATCTTTAGTGTATATTTTTACCTTCAATGATTTTCAAATGTAGTAAATATTTCATTGGTAGTTTGAGTCACTCTTATAAAAGTTGTACATTTTGGAAGATCCTTGAGGGTTTTTGCACCAACATATGAACATGCTGAGCGGACTCCTCCAAGAATTGATTGAATAGTTGTATCAATCGGACCTTTAAACTTTAATCTTACTTTCTTACCTTCAGGTGCTCTATGTTCTGCTAAGTCTCCGTAATATGTTTGTTGTGCTTTGGTTGAAGACATTCCATAAAAATCTTTATACATAACTCCATCTTCATCAGTAACTAATTCCCCACCAGATTCTTCATGTCCGGCAAACATACCTCCCAACATGACAAAATCTGCACCAGCACCAAAAGCTTTTGATACATCTCCTGGAAATTTACACCCACCATCTGCCATTACATGTCCACCTAATCCATGAGCAGCATCAGAGCATTCTGATATAGACGATAGTTGAGGATACCCAACTCCAGCAACGCTTCTAGTTGTACAAACAGAACCAGGGCCAATACCAATCTTTACAATATCTGCACCAGCAAGGATTAAAGCTTCTGTCATTTCCCTTGTAGCTACATTTCCAGCTATTATAATTTTTTCATTGAATGTGCTTCTGTATTTTTTTACAGCATTAATGAAGTCTTCACGATATCCATTTGCTACATCAATACATAAAAATTTAATTTCTTTATTTATTGAAAAAATATTTTTAGCTAATTCTAAGTCTTCATCAGACTGTCCAACTGTTACAGCAATGTAATTTGGGTCTAAATCAGAAATTTTATTCTTCCAGTCATCAAGAGTATAAAATTTATGAATAGCAGTAATCATTTTATGTTTTTGAAGCGATATAGCAGTTTCAAATGTTCCTGTAGTATCCATATTTGCAGATACAATTGGAACACCGTTCCATATTGATTCTGTATGTTTAAATTTAAAAGAACGTTCAAGATGAACTTCAGATCTTGAAACCAATGTGCTTCTTTTAGGTCTTATCAAGACATCGTCAAAGGTTAATTTTATTTCGTCTTCAATTCTCATTATTTATATAAGTCTCTTATGATATTTAACAGCAATAATGTTAGTTGATTTTCCAATTTTTGGTGCAGGTATTAATTATTTCCCTACTGAAATATCTGCTTTAAGGGTTTTTGAACCCAGGTATCTTTTATTGATTGGAGATATAATAAAAGATAATAAAAATTTTTTAGTTTCTAAAAATTTAGAAGAAATACATCAAACAGTTTCTGAAGTAAGAATTATTGAGCATCAAGATATTTCTAACGCTGAACAATTGATTATTATTGAATGTATCAAGGTTCATAAGTTAAAAAAAATAATCATCAATTCTGAATATCCCATTTGCGAAGCTGAAGAATTTAATGAGATTGGATTACCACCTAGTATTGATGAGCTAGCAGTATTAGAAAAGTCTATATCTAGACTGATTGCAAAATTGATTGAGAGTGGTATCAACTTAGTCATACCTGAATTTATAGTAAATTACGAAAATAGGTTAAACAAGTTACATGAACTATGTATTACTACCCCACTA
>CACDQN010000020.1 GCA_902555055.1 uncultured Candidatus Actinomarina sp. | reverse complement strand
GCCATGCAAAAATTCCATCCACTATTCCATAAAAAACAATGTCTGCAAAATTTGAGGTTGACGATGAAATAACTAATGGAATATATATAGCTAACAAACTAAGAATAACAATTATAAGAGCATTACCGGATTCATAGCGATCGTAACTAATTTTTACGTATAGAGATTTATCTAATCTGATAAACTTTTGAAATTGAGACCATATATCCTTCAGTGAATTCAATATTAGACTAATTCAAGTACTGCTAATTCTGTTCCATCACCCTGTCTGTGAGTTGTTCTAGTAATTCTTGTGTATCCACCATTTCGGTCTTCATATTTTGGCCCAATCTCTTCAAAGAGTTTAGCCACAATAGCTTTATTTTGAATCATCTTTAAAACTTGTCTTCTATCGTGAAGAGATCCTTTTTTTGCTTTTGTTATAACTTTCTCAGCGTATGGTTTGACTGTTTTTGCTTTAGTAACTGTAGTCTCAATTTTTTCATGCTCAATCAATGCACTAATTAAATTACTGATAATTTGATCTTCATGAGAGGCTGAACCACCTAATCTCTTACCTTTAGTAGGCTTAGGCATCAGACATATCTCCTGAGTCAAGATCAGAACTTGTTGGCAGGCTTAAACCGAGTTCGTCTAATTTAGCAACCAATTCATCAAGGCTTTTTTGACCAAAGTTAGTTAAATTGAGTAAATCATCTTCTGTATACTCTAAAATCTGACCAACAGTAGTTATATTTTCTCTACCTAGACAATTTCTTGGTCTTTCACTTAAATCTAAAGCGTCAACTGACAGAGATAGATCAGGTGAGCTTCCTTCGGAAATAGTAAGTTCACCAAGTTCAAGACCTACACCTTCATCAATGTCAGCAAAAAGTTTCCATAATTCACCTAATGTTTTTCCAACTGATGATATTGCCTCACTTGGGTCAATCGAACCATCAGTCTCAACATCAAGAGTTAGTTTATCGTAATCTGTAACCTGCCCAACTTGTGTTGGTGATACGCCATAACTAACTTTGACAATTGGAGAAAATATTGAATCAATTGGAATAAAACTTGAATCACTAGTTTTATTCTTATCAGCTAATCTATATCCAACTCCGTGAGCAATAGAAACTTCCATATCTAATGTTGAATTGTCAGATAATGTACAAACTTTAAGATCTGTATTTACAACCTCAACCCCAGCAGGACATTGGATTTGTGCAGCTAAAACATCTCCAGGGCCTTTAGCTTTGACAGTCAATGTATGATTTTCTTGATCTTCAACTTTTAATACTAGTCTTTTCAAATTAAGCAATAGATCCAGAACATCTTCAACAACACCAGGAATAGAAGTAAATTCATGATTAACTCCATCAATTTTAATTCCTGTTACAGCTACACCTGGAACTCTTGAAAGAAGCGCCCTTCTCATAGTGTTGCCTAACGTGAGACCAAATCCTGGTTCCAATGGTTCAATAACAAACTTCGTCCTATTTTTCCCCAGATCATCTTGTGTGATCTCAGGTCTTTGTAACATTAACATATATTTTTTTCTCCTCTCAAATCTTTATTTCGAATAAAGCTCAACTATTAACTGTTCTTCAATTTGTGAACTTGCATCATTTCTAGTTGGAGCAGCAGCAATCTTAACTGCTTTTTTCTTGCTATCTACATCTAACCAGGAAGGAATAACATAATCTTGCCCAGTATCAATAGTGTGTTGAATAATAATCATATCTTTACTAGCATCTTTAATTTCGATTACATCTCCGGGATTAACTTGATGTGATGGAACATCAACAAACTTTCCATTTAACTTAAAGTGCCTATGAGATACTAGCTGTCTTGCTTGTGGTCGTGTTGCTGCAAAACCAGCTCTATAAATTACATTGTCTAACCTAGATTCAAGTAAAACTAATAAATTCTCACCAGTAATACCATCCATTCTGGTAGCTTCTTTGTAATAGTTACGAAACTGTTTTTCTAAGACACCATACATGTATCGAACTTTTTGCTTTTCTTTTAATTGAGTACCGTAATCAGTTTCTCGTGACCTTTTTCTACCATTTTCTCCAGGAGGATAGGGTCTATCTTGTAATGCTTTGTCTCCTTTTCGGTTTTCAAAAACATTAAATCCGATTCTTCTTGAAACTCTTACTCTTGGTCCAGTATATCTTGCCATTATCCTCTTCTTCTCTTCTTAGGTCTACAGCCATTGTGTGGAGTAGGCGTGATATCTTTAATTGTTCCGACATCCATTCCCATGTTTTGAAGTGTTCTTACTGCTGTTTCTCTTCCCGCTCCAGTTCCACTAATTATAATGTCAAGCTTTTGAACACCATATTCCGTTGCTCTTCTAACTGCTTCTTCAGCAGCAACCTGGGCAGCGTATGGAGTTGATTTTCTAGAACCTTTAAAACCTACTGAACCTCCTGAGGTCCAGACAATTGTCTGGCCAGATGGATCAGAGATATTGATAATTGTATTGTTGAAACTAGCTTTTATGTGTGCAACACCTGAAGGTACGTTTTTTTTAGTTTTCTTTTTAGTTTTTTGATCAGCCATTATTTAGTTGCCTTTTTCTTTCCAGCTATGGCAAAACGCGGCCCTTTTCTTGTTCTAGCATTAGTGTGGGTTCGTTGGCCTCTTACAGGAAGTCCCATCCTGTGTCTTAAACCTTGATATGTTCCAATTTCTGTTTTTCTTCTTATATTTTGAGATACGTCTCGTCTGAGGTCTCCTTCAACTCTGAAATTAGCTTCTATATATTTTCTAATTTGTGCAACTTCATCATTTGTTAAATTGTTAACACGCGTACTTGGATCTATCTTTAAATCTTTACAAATATCATCAGCTCTTTTAGAACCAACACCATGAATATATTGAAGAGATGCAATAACTCTTTTTTCTCTTGGAATATCAATACCTGAAATACGCGCCATTAAGTTTTAACCTTGCCTCTGCTTATTACGAGGGTTTCTTTTATTGATTACGTATAGCTTGCCTTTTCTCCTAACGATTTGATCGTTTGGACCCCTCTTCTTAATACTTGCTTTAACTTTCATTTATGTCTCCAAATTATCCTACCTCGTGTGGGATCATATGGTGAAACTTCCATTTCAACAACATCCCCAGGTAAGATTCTTATATATCTCATCCTCATTTTTCCAGACACATGAGCTAATATTTCTGCTCCACTTTCAAGTTCAACCTTGAAAGATGCGTTTGGTAAAGTCTCCATAACTGTCCCTTGGACCTTAATTATGTTTTTTTCTTTTTCTACCAAAATTAGCCTTGATTATGTGATCGATTTACTAGATTAGTGCGATTTGAAACTATTACAAACACAAAATTAAAATAAGTTTTCTGTAAAAACATGAGTTCCTTCCTGTGTCAATCCAATAGTATGCTCCCAATGAGCAGACTTTTTGCCATCAATTGTCTTTACAGTCCACCCATCTTCATCGAGATAATTATCTTCTGTGCCTAAATTAAACATTGGTTCTATACATATTGCCATACCTGTTTTTAACTCAAATCCAGTGTTTTTCTTACCATAATGTGGAACTTGTGGTTCTTCATGCATTTCTTTACCAATTCCATGGCCAACGTAGTTCTTTACATTACCGAGATTATTTTTCTTAGCAATTTTGTCAATTTTGTTTCCAATAGTGCCAAGTTTTTGACCATCTTTAACAAGTTTTATAGCTTCGTGCAATGCATATTTAGTTTTTGATAATAAGTTTTTCTCTTCTTCAGTAATTTCGCCAACTCCAAAGCTAAATGCGGCATCAGCATGGAAGCCTTGAAAAATTACTCCAACATCAACTGAAATTATGTCCCCTTCAGAGATGACATATTCATTTGGAATTCCATGGACAATGACATCATTTGGCGAAGCACATATATGTGCTGGAAAATCATGATAACCTAAAAAACTTGGCTTAACATTT
>CACDQN010000019.1 GCA_902555055.1 uncultured Candidatus Actinomarina sp. | reverse complement strand
AACCGGGAGAAGTTAATAACAATATTGATATAAGTGATATAAAAATAATTGAAGTAAACATTCCTCAAGGAAGTTCAGCATCTCAAATATCATCAATTCTAGATTCTACAGGGATAGTTTCTTCAAGTTTAGCTTTTGAACTTTATTTAAGAAATGAGAATTTAACGGATAAGTTAAGACCTGGAACCTATGAAATACAAAATAATTTATCATTTGAAGATATAACATCAATATTATTAAAAGGTCCACCACTTAAAACGTACACAATTACAATTCCCGAGGGTTTATGGCTGTCAGAAACTTTAAACACTATATCTGCACAAACAGGTTACGATATTGCTCAACTTGAAAATTCATTAACATCTGGTCAAGTAGTCAGTAAATATCTTCCAAATAATGATTTTAGTCAATTACAAAATTGGGAAGGATTACTATTTCCAAATACATATCAAATTGATATTGAATCTAACGGTGAAATTATATTACAGACATTAGTAGATGAATTGGAATTTCGATATGAAAATTTATTATCTAATAACTCTATTCCAGAATGGATTACTTCGCCAACTCAATTCTTTACAGTTGCAAGTTTAATTGAAGCTGAATCTAAATTGGATGAAGACAGGCCCTTAGTTTCTTCTGTTATCAGAAATCGTCTTAATGATAATATGCTATTACAGATAGATGCAACAGTGCTCTACTCATTACAAAAAAGAAAATCCCAAGTCTTACTCATTGATTTACAAATTGACAGTCCTTACAACACATATAAATATACTTCATTGCCACCAACTCCTATTTCTGGTTTTGGAGAACGATCAATGGATGCGATTTTGAATACTCCTGAAAATAACTATATATACTATTTATTAACTGATGTAAATGGAAAGATGACTTTTACTAATAGCTATGAAGAATTTATCAATCTTAAAAATAAAGCAAAAGAAGAAGGAGTAATTCCCTAATGGTGTCTACAAATGATATGAGACCAGGCCAATCTATAATTGTAGATTCTCAAATATTTAATATATTGGAATATCAACATGTTAAACCCGGAAAAGGTAAAGCTTTCGTTAAAACGAAGCTTAAAAACATAACTAGTGGAGGAGTAGTTGATAAAACATTTAGAGCAGACGAAGAAATAGAACAAGCGTACATTGATAAACAAAAATTTCAATTCTTGTATCGAGATGGTGATGAGTTTATATTTATGAATATGGAGTCATATAATCAAATATCATTAACAGATGAATTGATTTCTGATTCTATAGAACTACTGAAGGCAAATCAAGAAGTAACAATATCAATGTACAATGAAACACCTATTGATATTTCATTACCAACCACAATTAACTTAAATGTAACAAAATCAGAACCTGCAGTTAAGGGAGATTCTGTAAATTCAAACACTAAAGAAGTTACTTGCGAAACTGGTTTAACTTTACAAGTTCCAATGTTTGTTAATGAAAACGATACAATTAAAATTGATACTAAAACTAAGAATTATGTTACTCGAGTATGAAGAATGATTTTAGACACTATGCGTTCAACTCTATATTTAGTCTTGACGATTATTCAGATAAAATTTTACTTATAGATAACGATTTAGACCAAAATCAACTTATTAGAGCTAATCAACTTATACAGAACACAAATGAAAAAATTGATAATATTTTATTGGTTTTAAGTAATGTTTCTGAAAAATGGACAGTATCAAGAATCGGTAAAGCTGAACGTTCAGCGTTAATCTTAGGTATATCGGAGCTAAATCTTAAATTAACTCCAAACAAAGTAATTGTTGCAGAATGGACAAAATTAGTTGATAAACATGCTTCTTCAGATGGTGCAAAGTTTGTTAATGCTATATTAGATAATGTAAGTAAAAATAATGACATTAATTAGTGACATAGAATCTATAAAAAAAATGAGAGAAGAATTTATTGCTTCTTTTCATGTAACTTCTAACTTACAAAATATCCTTTTAGAAGCTTCTACAAATGTAAATTTATGTTCTATTAGAATTCACAAATATTTAACTAATACAGGTTTGATAGGAAAAGTAAAAACAGCTAGATTTCTTGAATCCATTGAATTAACTGAAAAGTCTACAATCAGCCAGTTAGATAAGAATAAAATAAATCAAATTACTTCATTTGTAAGTCAAAAATGATTTTAATAATTACTGGTCCATCAGGTGTTGGGAAAAATACAATAATTGATGCCCTTTCTAAAAAATTAGATTTTAATTTCTCTGTTTCTCACACAACTAGACCAAAAAGAGTATCGGAAGTAAATGGTAAAGATTATTACTTTATCTCTAATGAAGAGTTTCAAAATATGATTAATAATAACGAGTTAGTTGAATTTGAAGAGTATGGAGGTTTTGCTTACGGTACTTCAAGAAAGGAACTTAATCAAGATGGTCTGGTGATATTAGATTTAGAAGTTAATGGAGCTACAAAACTTCTTAATAACAATAATGATTTTATTGGTTTGTTTATTGATATTGATGATAAGGAACTTATTAATAGATTGAAAAATCGAGGTCACAATTCTGAATTTATAAATAAAAGAATGGAATTAGCAAGTAAGCAAAGAAAATACAAAGATATGTACCATTATAAAATTGAGAATGTTGATATAAATACTTCAGTTAATGAAATAATCGATATAATATATAAGCTGGAGGAAAGATGATCAAACCACCTATTGAAAACCTATTGGAAGAAACACCTGGGAGATTTGCATTAGTAATCACTGCTGCACGAAGGGCTAGAGATATTAATTCTTACTTTAACCAACTTGGCGAAGGTATAGGAGCTTATACACCACCTCAAGTACAGAGCTTGAGTAGAAAACCTCTAACTGTTGCTTTTGAAGAGATTGCAGCAGGAAAGGTCGAAGTTTCAGAAGAAAGTTAATGAAGAAAAATATACTACTTGGTCTTACAGGTAGTATTGCTTGTTCAAAAGCAGAAAAATTTGTCCAAGATTACAAAAATGATTTTAATTTTAAAATTATTGCAACTCACAGTTCAAAAAACTATCTTACAGAATCTTTTTTATCAAAAAATAATGTTGTAACTAATTGGGACGACCTTAATGGTTCCCCACATATTGATTTAGCTAGATATTCAGATATTTTTATAATATATCCTGCTACAGCTAATTTCATTTCAAAAGTAAATAAAGGTATTGCTGACGATTTACTTTCATCAACTGTTTTAATGTTTAATAAGGCTATGTATATTGCGCCTGCAATGCATGAGGAGATGTATCTAAATGATAAAACTCAAAATAATCTATTAGAACTGTCACAGAAATATTTTATCCTAGGTCCTAGGTATGGAAATTTAGATATTGGAGATAAGGGCTATGGAAGAATGATTGAACCTGAAGAATTATATAATGTAATAACTAAATCACGTGAGAAAATAATTGTTACATCTGGACCAACTTCGGAACCAATTGATGATGTGAAGGTAGTAACTAATAATTCATCAGGTAAACAAGGTAACGCAATAGCCATTGAATTACTAGCAAGAGGATACGATGTAGTTTATTTACATTCAAATAATATAAAATCAATTCCGGGTGCAAAAAATTATTCCTTTAATACATCAAAAGAGTTATACGATCTTATGTGTGAAGTAGCTGAAGATTCTAAATATATATTTATGGTTGCAGCAGTTTCAGATTTCACTATTCAAAAAAAACCTGGAAAAATATCTAGAAGAAATGGTGGAATTAATCTTGAATTAAGTCAAAACTTTGATTTAATAAAGGAATTTAAAATCAAATTTCCTAAAGTCACAACGATTGCATTTTCAGCCCAAATTTCAAATGATGATAATTTCCAAAAAATTAATTCAAAGAATTGTGATTATCTAGTTATAAATAATATTTTAAAACATAAATTTGGTTCGGATATTAATCAAGTCAAGATTATTGATAAGTTAAAAGTATTATTAAAC
>CACDQN010000018.1 GCA_902555055.1 uncultured Candidatus Actinomarina sp. | reverse complement strand
GAAGCTGATAATTGGATAATAAAATCACCCTTTCTTAACAATGCCTCAATTTCTAGTAGATTAGTTACAACTCAAATTGAACATGAGGCAGTCTTAGGTTCAGCTGAATGGATTCAAGAACAAGGATTCGAAGTAAAATTTATTGGTGTCGATGAAGATGGAGTAGTTGATGTTAATCAATTCGTAGAATCTTGTAATAAGGAAACACTTGTAGCATCTTTAATGTATGCAAATAATGAAACTGGAGTCATACAGCCCATAAGTGAAATTTTAAAAAAAGTAAAAGATGTAAGTCCTGAAATTTTATTTCATTCAGATGTAGTACAAGCTGTTGCAAGTGAAAAATTAGATTTTCATAAACTAGGGATAGACAGTGCCGCTATATCAGGCCATAAAATAGGTGGCCCTAAAGGAATTGGTGTTATGTTTCTTAGTTCAAAATATAAACTACCTAATTATTTTCATGGAGGTAAGCAGGAACTTGAAAGACGGGCAGGAACAGTAAATGTTTCTGGAGTAGCGGGTCTAGCAGCAGCCTTAAAAGAGCAACAAGAAACTCTCAGCGAAGAAAAAATATTATTAGAAAGTGAAAGAAAGATTTTTGAAGATACACTGAAAGAAAAATTACAGATAAAAATAATAGGAGAGAATATCAATCGTCTAAGTCATATTTCGAATATACAGTTCAAAAATATTAATTCAGAAACTTTGATGGTTGCATTAGATTTGAAAGGACTTGGAGTATCTAGAGGATCAGCTTGTGCAAGTGGTGCACAAAAACCTTCGCATGTTTTAAAAGCTATGAACGTTCACTCTGATGATATAAACAGTCATTTAAGATTTAGCTTTGGATGGAGCACCAAAGATGGTGACGGACTGAAAGCTGCCAATATTGTCTTATCAACTATTGAAGGTATTTCATGAGAGTATTAGTAGCAATGAGTGGAGGTGTAGATTCTTCTGTAGTAGCGGGTCTCTTGAAGTCTCAAGGCCATGATGTCATTGGGGTAACTATGAAGTTATGGGAAGGACCGAATGGCGAAATGCCTGAAACCGGATGCTGCACTGCTGCTGATTCAGAAGATGCTAGAAAAGTAGCCGCAAAATTAGATATACCTTATTATGTACTGGATTACACATCATCATTTTCTGAGAACGTCATTGATAATTTTATAGATATGTATTCCAAAGGCCTCACACCTAATCCATGTGTTGAATGTAATAGGTCTGTGAAGTTTGATCATTTTATTGATCAGGCTAAAAAACTTAATTGTGAAAAGGTTGCAACAGGTCATTATGCAAAAATTATTGATAATAATGGATCTAAAGAATTGCATAAAGCAGATTATGAAGAAAAAGATCAGTCATATGTTCTCCACATGCTTACATCCGAGAAACTAGAACTAATAGAATTTCCACTTGGTACTATTTCTAAACCAGAAGTTCGACAAATAGCAGCCTCCTTAGATCTCAAAACAGCTTTTAAAAAAGATAGTCAAGATATATGTTTTGTAGGTAATAATGATTATAGAAATTTTGTGAGTTCTAGAATGAATTTTTCTTCAACTGGCGCAATAGTTGATAAAAATGAAAATGAACTTGGTTCTCATAATGGAATCCATGAGTTTACTGTAGGGCAAAGAAAAGGCATTCCAGGAGGCCAAGGAGAGCCAAAGTATGTGACAAAAATTGATGTTGAGAATAATAAAGTTTACATTGGTACAAAAAAAGACTTAACTACTAAAAAGTTTCTAATAGAAGATGTCTCTTTTGTTGATGAGGTTATAACTAACAAGATTAGCATTCAAACAAGATACAACTCTAGTGACATACCATGCAAAATCAATAAAATCGATGATAATGTCTACGAAGTCGAGTTAGTTCAAGCTACTTTAGGCGTAGCACCAGGTCAGTTTGGAGTTATATATCAAAATACAAAATTAGTTGGTGGAGGCAGGATATCAACTAAAATTTTAGAAGATGTCAATGAATAAAAAAGATGTTGAGGACTTAATTTTCAAACTTAATGAAGCTGAGCATGCTTATTATGTTAAAAATACTCCAATAATGTCTGATGGTGAATATGACACAATATTTAACCAGTTAAAAGAAATTGAAATAGAAAATCCAGAACTAATATTTTCATACTCACCAACCCAAAGAGTAACCGGTACACCTGACACTGCTTTCCAAACAGTAGAGCATAAACAAAGAATGTATAGTTTGGATAATTCAGAGAATATAGATGATGTTCAAAAGTGGATTGAAAAAATAGAGAAGATTACAGATTTAGATATATTTCCAATTACTGTCGAGCCAAAAATTGATGGACTAGCAATATCATTATTTTATAAAAATGGAGTTCTTACGCAAGGATTAACAAGAGGCGACGGATTAGTTGGTGAAGATGTAACGCATAATATAAAGACTATTAAAAATATCCCTCTAAAACTTAAAAATCAAATCAATAACGAAATTGAAGTTCGTGGTGAAATCTACATGCCTATAAAAAGTTTTAAGGAATTAAATTCCCAAAAATTAAAAGATAAAGAATTATTAGAAGAATTACTAGAAATAGACAAAAATTTGCTTTCCTCAGATGAGAAATCCCTAATAAAAAAATTACGGTCTGAAGGCACTACAGAATTTATTAATGCACGAAATGCTGCTGCTGGTTCACTTCGTCAAAAAGACTCACAGATAACAGCCACTAGAGATTTGAGGTTATTAGCATATCAATTAATAGAACATGATGGAAGTACTGTAGAAAGTTATTCTGAACAAATATCATTAATTGAAGGGTATGGATTTAATACCAGCGTTCTTAAAGTTGCAAAGAACATCAAAGAAATTAATAAGGTCCTTAAAGAGATAGATGAAAAACGAAATAGTTACGACTATCAAATTGATGGAGCTGTACTAAAAGTAAATTCGAACTTAGTACAAGACAAAATAGGATTTACTTCGAAAGCGCCACGTTGGGCATTAGCTTATAAATTTCCAGCAGAAGAACAGACCACAACATTACTTGATATTAAGTTACAAGTTGGGCGAACGGGGGCAGTGACACCAGTTGCTGTATTAGATCCAATAAATGTTGGAGGCGCACAAGTGTCATTTGCAACTTTACACAACCCTGATGAAATTCAAAGAAAAGACCTAAGAATAAATGATGTGGTAATTGTAAGACGTGCAGGCGATGTAATTCCAGAAGTTGTTTCTTCCATAAAAGAAAGAAGAGATGGACGACAGCATGAGTGGAAAATGCAAAAAACTTGTCCGTGTGGTGAAAATGAAATTGAGTTTATAAATGATGAGAAAGTCCCAAGATGTTCTGGTAATTATGAATGTGTTATAGCAAAAAAAGAAATGCTTATATATTTTGCATCTAAAGCTGGACTTGACATTGAAGGATTAGGAAAGGAGACAGTTGAAACATTAATTGAAAATAATTTAGTTAATTCATATGAAGATTTTTATTCACTTAACTATGAAGAACTAATTTCTTTGCCACAGTGGAAAGACAAGAAAACAAAAAACTTACTAAAAGCTATCGAAGAATCAATTAAAGCAGAGCCTGTCAAGATTCTTTCTGCTCTTGGTATTAGGTATGTTGGAAAACAGACTGCAAAACTATTAATAAATAATTTTGGATCAATAAATTCTATCTTTGAGTCAAGCATTAAGGAAGTTGAAAAGATTCACGGTATTTCCGGCAGTGTCGCAAATTCCTTAATTGATTGGTATGCATTAGAAAGCAATAAGTCACTGCTAGGTAAATTTAATAAAATTGGTTTTAGAATAAATGAAGTTGTTAAATCTTCAAGTGGTAAATTGAATGGTAAAACTTTTGTTTTAACAGGAACACTCAGTAGCTTTACTCGACAAGAGGCAACAAATCTAATTGAGAAATCGGGAGGTATTGTTACTACTTCTGTTTCAAAAAATACTGATTATATACTTTTTGGAGAAAGTCCAGGTTCCAAATTGGAAAAAGGAAAAAAACTTGGTGTCGAACTATTAAGTGAAAAAGATTTTCAAATACTAACTAATAGGTAGTAAATTCCCAACTGTATTCACCATAATCTGGTAGACCAGTTATTGTATCCCAAGTAATTCTTATAACATGTTTACCTGGTGACCATGTTTCAAATGTTTTATTTACGCCAGGCTTCCAAATGTATAAACCAGTAGCATCAACATACTGAATTTCACTTTCTGGAATAATATAATTGTCAACTAT
>CACDQN010000017.1 GCA_902555055.1 uncultured Candidatus Actinomarina sp. | reverse complement strand
GTTCTAATAATTCTTTTTTTGCCCATTCTGTTTTTGAAATATTAGTTTGATCAGAGCTATGTTCTTCCAAATTAAATAAAGATCCTTGATTGTTTGCTTTTTCAGATTTTAGATTTTTAGCATCTTCAATAAGGTCAATACACGATTGAAAAAGACCCTTGCGTGTGTGACCAAACTTATCAAAACCACCGCCTTGAATTAAAGCTTCGATTCCCCTTTTATTAAGTGATCTAGAATCTATTCTTGATAAAAATTCTTCAACTGATTCAAATTTTCCATTTTCAATTCTTTCCTGGACAATCTTATCAGCAGTTATATCCCCCACATTCCTTACCGCAGACAAGCCAAACAAAATCTCATTGTTATTAACAGTAAAGTCAGCTGAACTTAAATTAATGTCTGGTGTTGACACATTGACTCCCATCTCTCTTGCTTCAGCAAGAAAGATGGCAGTTCTATCTTTATCTCTTTTTACAGCTGTTAATGATGCTGCTATGTACTGAGCTGGATAATTAGCCTTTAAATAAGCTGTTTGATATGCAAGTAGAGCATAGGGAACTGAATGGCTTTTATTAAAACCATATCCAGCAAAATAAGCAATTTGATCAAAAACTTCAATAGCAAACTGTTCTGAATAATTGTTAACTACAGCACCGTCAGTAAATTTTTTTCTTTGTTCTTCCATAACCTGGGGAATCTTTTTACCCATTGCTACTCTCAGGTTGTCCGCTTCTTGTAAATCAAAACCAGCAACTTTTTGAGCTATTTGCATTACTTGTTCCTGATAAAGTATGACACCATATGTTTCCTCAAGTACCTCTTCTAAGTCAGGGTGTAAATATTCAATTTCTTTACGCAAATTAGCTCTATCTGCAAATTCGTTATGCATGCCAGCACCTAATGGGCCTGGTCTGATTAAAGCAACAAGGGCTACAATATCTTCAAATCTCTTAGGATTAAGATTTCGCGATACAGATTGAGCTACTCTACTTTCTAATTGGAAAACACCTGTCATCTTGCCTTCTGAAAATAATTTAAAAGTTTTTTCATCATTTAGTTCTAAATTATCAAAATCTAAATTTTCGTTATTAATCAATTTTAAAGTTCTGTCGATAATCGATAGGTTTCTTAAGCCAAGAAAGTCCATCTTGAGAAGTCCAAGTTGTTCAACTGTGTGCATCTCATATTGTGTAACAATCTCAGCATTTTCACCTTTTTGTTGTATAGGTAAGAAATTCGTTATTGTGTCTGGCGAAATTACAATTGCAGCTGCGTGAATTCCGTCTTGTCTTCTTAATCCTTCCAGGCCTAAAGCGATATCAATAATTTTTTTTACTTCTTCACTGTTTTTATATTCAGATCTTAACTCTTCAGAAGCTGAATAGAATTCCTTACTGTAGCCACTTTCATTATCTTCATCTAAATTTAAACACTCTGAAATAGTGGCAGTATTACCAAGAATCATGGGCGGCATCATCTTTGCAACTTTATCACCACTTGAAAAAGGTAATCCTAATACTCTGGCTGCGTCTCTGATAGCTTGTTTTGCTTTAATAGTTGCAAAAGTAACAATATGTGCAACTCTATCTTTACCATATTTATCAACAGCATACTGGATAACATCTCCCCTATACCTTTCATCAAAATCCATATCGATGTCAGGTAAAGACTTTCTTCCTTTATTTAAAAATCTCTCAAAAATCAATCCATACTTTAATGGTTCAATACCGGTTATTCCTAAACAGTAAGAAACAATTGAACCAGCTGCTGAACCTCTTCCAGCACCTGTTCTAATATTTTTAGATTTCGCAAAATCAATTAAGTCTCCAACAATTAAAAAATAAGAGGCGAAACCCATTGAATTAATTACTTCTAGTTCGTAGTCGATTCTTTCTTGTACCTCTAAGTTGATGTCTTGATACTTTTCCTTAGCTCCAATTAGAACTTTTTCTCTTAAATAATCTTCAGCAGATAAAGAATCGCCCTCAACTGGAAAATCTGGTAAGTAATCTTTATTGAAGTCGAAGTTATATTCAACTCTGTTTGCTATTTTTAGAGTGTTATCACAGGCATCGGGAAATTTATCCTCTGGAAATAGTTTCCTCATCTCCTCTGAAGATTTAACATAATACTCTTCACCATCAAACTTAAATCTATCTTCATCTTCCATTGTTGCATTTGTTTGTACGCATAATAATGCATCATGTGCTGAGGAATCGTCTTGTGCCACGTAGTGTGAGTCATTCGCAGCTACTAAAGGGGCTCCCAACTCTTTTGAAATGTTTACTAAATCATCTAAAATTTCTACTTGTTGACTAATCCCATGGTTATGAATTTCTATAAAGAAGTTATCTTTACCAAATATATCCTGATAGTTTTTTGCTTTCTGTAAGGCTTTTTTGTAACTTTTCTCATTTTTGATATTTCCCTCTTCTTTTGAGCCATCAGGTGCAAGATGCTGAGCAACCTCTCCCCCAAGACAACCTGACAAAGCTATAATTCCTTCAGCGTGTTCTGACAATAATTGATAATCAACACGAGGTTTGTAATAAAATCCCTCTAAGTAAGCTTTACTTACTAACTCAACTAGATTTTGATATCCTATATCATTTTCAGCTAATAGAGTTAAATGATATCTTTTATTATTGTCCCTATCAGGCCTGTCAAATCTTGACCCAGGTGTTACATATGCTTCATATCCAATAATTGGTTTGATACCTAAAGAGTCAGCTTGACGAACGAACTCTAAAGCACCATAAAGATTTCCATGGTCTGTAATTGCCGCTGCAGGTTGATTGAGTTCTTTTACTTTTTTTAGATAATCAGTTATTTTTGCTGCACCATCAAGCATGGAGTACTCAGTGTGTGCATGAAGATGTACAAAAGATTTATTCATAAATATATTGTAAAGTTTTTTAATAAAATTACATATTGATTATTGAAGTAAAATATTCTGGTTCCTCAATATAAAAATCATAGTTTTCTTCTTTAAAACTAAATTTTAATCTGTAAGACTGTAAACAAATCACATCAGACTCTAAAAAATTATTTTTCTTTGCACCATATAGAACATCATTTATGACTGGATTTCCTAGGTATTCAAAATGAGATCTAATTTGATGGTTTCTTCCCGTAATCAACTCAATATCAATAAGAGAAAGGCTATTTTTTTGTAAAAGCGTCGTATATTTAGTGATTGCTTTTTTTCCATCTTTATTAACTTCACGCTTTTTTCTATTTTTACTTGATCTTTTTAGAGGAAGTTCGATTTCTCCTGTTTTACTATGTAAACTCCCTTCTACCAAGGCCTTGTAATGTTTTTTTATATTACGGTCATGGAACATGCTCTTAAATAAATCAAAAGATTCCTCTTTAATAGGACACACCATTAATCCTGTGGTAACACGATCTAATCTATGGACAATTCCCTCTCGACCAACATCTCCAACACCACTTATTTGGAATCTATCCTTGAGGAAATCACTAACAGTCAACTCCTTCGATGTATTGGTTGGGTGAGACAATACTCCATGGGGCTTATTTACAATTACAAAGTCATCGCACTCAAATTGAATAAGTATGTTATTTATTTTTAATCTCCGAAAATAAAAGAAAACATATACCAAAAGTTATATATGTATCTGCAAGGTTGAAACTGGGAATAAATAGTAACTCGACAAAGTCTGTGACTTTACCATTATTATTAAAAAGTAAATTCCATCCTCTTTCTCCTAAGTTACCAATAGCTCCACCTAAAATCAAAACTAAGGAATAAAACTCTAGAGTGTTTTGTTTAACATTTTTAAATTGAAAAATTAACCATGAAAAAACAATAACGGAGAAAAAGTATGTCACTAATGTGTACTCACTAAATAAGCCAAAAGCTATTCCAGTGTTGTAAGTTAAGTCAATAGTTAGAAAATTATCAATAATAATATTTTCTTGAATGTTATTAGTTCTTATTAAATATTTTATATAAAGATCAATAGCAGCAAGGATTGAAGCATAGAAATATGGCCGAATAAAAGTTTTAAGATTCAAGTAATTCTGCGCACTCTTTGCGTAATGTTGCATAAGGTAGAGCCTCAAGTCTTGCTACCGGAATAGGTTCTCCGCAATTCTCACAATTTCCATACTTTTTCTTTTTAATTAGTAGAAGTGCATGCTCAACTTGATTTAATAAATGTCTAGTGTTTTCATCAAGGGTGAGCTCTTTTTCAAGCTCAAAAGCCATTGATCCACCATCAGCAGAAGTTGGATCAGGGCTTCTTTCAGCTGATGCTTCAGAAAGTCTTATATTTTCTCTTTCCTGATGATGTTGTTCTAAGATTGCTATGAGCTGCTCTCGCTCAGCTAAAAGCTTTTTCTTAAATTTATTTATTGTATTTTGTGATAGTTGTCTTGCCATAATTTTTTATTGTTGAACGTATGTTAGCCATTTTTAAATTAAATTAAACTATTTTAAAAAAATTTTAAATCTTGATTATTTACTCTGTTTGTATAAGAAAACCTTTAAAATTCAAGAATATGTTTAAAAGAGTTGATACAAATATAGACTTAGCTTCTGTAGAAACAGAAATTTCAGAATACTGGGATAATATTCAAGCTTTTCAAACATCATTAGAAAACAGAAAAGATAAAGAAATATTTAGATTTTATGATGGACCTCCATTTCCAACTGGTAGCCCTCATTATGGAAACTTATTAGCGGGTGTAATTAAAGATATTGTTCCAAGATATTGGACAATGCGAGGTTATTACGTAGAGCGAAGATTTGGATGGGATGTTCATGGTCTTCCTATTG
>CACDQN010000016.1 GCA_902555055.1 uncultured Candidatus Actinomarina sp. | reverse complement strand
AGCAGAAACTACCTCTCTAACGGCACTACTTTTTGCTGAAATTTGTGATTTGGCTGGATTACCAAATGGAGTTGTAAATATTATTACAGGTGATGGATCTACAGGATCCTTAATTGTAAACCATAAGGACATAAACAAAATAGCATTTACTGGCTCTACGCAAGTTGGAAAGTTAATACAGAAATCATTAGCGGGTCGGGAAGTTGGCTTGACTTTAGAACTTGGTGGAAAAGCTGCCAATATTGTTTATGAAGATGCAGCAATTGACCAAGCTGTTGAAGGTGTAGTAAATGGAATATTTTTTAATCAGGGCCATGTATGTTGTGCTGGTAGCAGACTTCTAATACAAGAGTCAGTTCATGATGAATTTATATCGAAATTAGAGAAGAGAATGCAGTCATTAAGGGTTGGAAATCCTTTGGACAAAAATACAGATATTGGAGCAATAAATTCAAAGGAACAATTAAATAAAATTACAACTTTAGTAAATGAAGGAGTTTCTGATGGTGGAAACATTTTTCAAACAGAATGCGAACTTCCTGGTAATGGTTTTTGGTTTAAGCCAACTTTATTTACTAATGTGCAACCTTCATACTCTATCGCAAGAGAGGAAATTTTTGGTCCTGTCCTAACAACACTTACTTTCAGAACTCCAGATGAGGCCGTAGAGATTGCAAATAATACTGAGTACGGTTTATCTGCAGGTGTTTGGACTGAAAAAGGTTCAAAAATATTGTGGACTGCAGACAGACTAGAGGCTGGGGTAGTTTGGGCAAATACATTTAATAAGTTTGATCCCGCATCACCATTTGGTGGCTATAAAGAATCCGGTTTTGGAAGAGAGGGTGGAAGACACGGACTTCTTTCGTATTTAAAGGAATCATCATGATAGAAATTAAAAAAACTTTCAAAAATTATGTAGATGGAAAATATGTTAGATCTGAATCTGGCAAAACTTTTAACATTGAATTTAAAAATTCTCTATATGAAGTACCCTTAACATCTAAAAAAGATATCAGAGATGCTGTCACTTCTTCAAAGTTAGGATTTAAAAAATGGACTTCAGTGAGTCCGTATACTAAAACACAAATTCTTTACCGTCTTTCTGAAATGATTGAAGGCAACAGAGATAGCTATATCGACTTATTGGTTTCGAGTGGTGTTTCAAAATCTAATGCTACAAAAGATGTTAATAATTCAATTGAAAAAATTATATGGTTTGCAGGCTTAGCTGATAAATGGGAACAGCTTGCTGGAAACCTTAATCCTGTAAGTGGTGACTTTTTCAACATATCCCACCAAAACCCAATAGGTGTTGTGTTCTCTTTAAACAAAGACAATAACTCTTTGTACACATTGTTAAGTGGCATACTACCTCCATTAACTGTCGGATGTTCTGTAATCTCTTTTTCGGAGACTTCTTCTATCCTTGCACTTAAATTTGCTGAAGATATTAATAACTCTGATATTCCAGATGGCACCTTGAACATTTTGTCTGGAGAATTTAATAAGGTTTCTGAAGACATAAGCAAGCATGTTGAAATTAATTTAATTTCAATACATCAAGAATTAAATATAAAAGAACTTAAAGGAATTGAAGAAAATGCCTCTGAGTCAGTAAAAAGAGTTAAATATTTACCTCAATTAGAAGGGCTATCATCAATATTGCCTTACTTGGAAACTAAAACAGTTTGGCATCCTAAGGGAACCTAAAAACTGTCTCATAGCCTAATTAATATTTTTATATAACTCATACCCTGTATTAGCTACTTTGATTTATTCAAAGTAGCTAATTTTTAGTATTATATAAATACTATGAAAGATAGAACATGGGGCGAACTACAAATTCCTAATATTTACAAAGAGCTTGAAGGCGAGTTTATTAATTTTGATATTGATAAGGAAGAATTAATTTGTAAATATCCTGTGTTACCAAAATTTTTCAACCCTATGGATGTTGTTTTAGGGGGGATACTTGATTCATATATGGATTGCACAATGGGACCTCTTAGTTTTCTTTTAGGAGAACTAGTTGTTACAAAAACATTTACAGCAAAATACATCAAACCAGTCAATGCTCAATCTAAATATGTAACTGTAAAAGCTTGGAGAGACTCTGTAGATGAGTCTGGTTCAATATATAAAGCAGAATTATATTTGGATAATGATCAAATTGCCTCAATCTCGGAAGGACTTTTTGTAAGGCCTAAAACCTAATTTCTTTTTTTTGAAAATTGATAGGCTGAAATTATTACAATAAAAATTCCGACCATTTGTATAGTGCTTGTATATTCTTCTAGAAATATATAACCAAAAATCACTGAAAAGATTGGAATAATATAAACAGTTATAGAACCTGCAACTGCACCAACATCATCAATTAACTTATAAAAAGATAAAAATGCTATTCCGCTACTACCAATCCCAAGGAGAAGCATTGGAAATAGTGAGATTTCGACAGTTGGTAATACCAAGCTAGAACTTGGCAAGAGTGCAATAAGTGAAAACAAAGCCCCGTACCGAAGAGCAATTTTTAGAGTATTTAGTGAACCGTAATTCTTAATAAGTGGTTGAACTATATTAGCTGCGAACCCATAGCTTATGGATGCAAGCAGAGCTAAAAATGCACCAAGATTTAAATCAAGTAGAAAATTATTAAAACCAAAAGAAACTAAATAGATGCCAAGAAATCCTGTAATAAGATATGTTTTTTGAATATTCGATATCTTTTCTTTAAAAACTATATATGCTATCAAACTAATAAAGATTGGTGTAGAGCCATTGATAAGACCAGCCAAACTTGATGATATGGTTTCCTCAGCTTTAGCAAAAAGAAAGAATGGAAGTGCCATCCAAAGCGTTCCAACAAGAGCAAGATATTTGTGTTGACTTAAGGGTATATTTACTTTTTTAATATTTAATAAATTGATAAACACCATACCTATAAAAATTCTATAAAAGGAAATTTGAAATGGATCAAGTTCTTCTAAAGCATACTTCATCATTAAGAAAGATGATCCCCATAGTGCAGAAGTAAGGAGAATTTGGAAATAGTTAACTAATTTCATTTATTCAATTTTTCCTTTAAAAATACAATAGAGTCACCATCCAACAGGGTAGAAGGATTAGTGTAGTGGTTCAAACTGACACAAAGGCGACTCTAATTTAAGTATATTAGGAATTAAATTTTTTGATCAGTGATGAGTGTAGTTTTTTTTCTTCTATTTATAAGTTCATTAACAGGAAGGGAGTTGTTACTACCAATTTGTTGTAAAATCGAATTTTTATTATCACCAGTTACAAGTAGAAAAACATCTTCTACAGTTTGTAGTAAATCAAATGTTGAGGTTATTCTCCATTTACTCAAAATATTTACTTCATTTGCTACAAATCCAAAACTACCATTATTCATGGCTTCAGTATCTGGAAATAAAGATGCTATGTGACCATCCTCACCAACTCCTAAAATCGCAGCATTAAATTTTGTAATATTTGAAAGTACTAATTTGGTATACTTTTGTGCTGATTCATGTGGGTTTTCCTCATATTCATAATGTAAAATATTGAAACTAGTATTTGAAAATATCTCATTGATCATTAATTGATTTGATAAATCGCTTTCTATAGATACATGTCGATCATCAACTGTCCATAGAGTAATATTTTCTTGATCTTTATTATTTTTTGCTAATATTTTATAAAACTCTTTTGGTGTACTTCCACCAGATAATCCAATATTGTAATTTTTATTACTTGAAATTTTTGAGTTAATAAGTTCATATAACTTATTACTGGCGTCTTCATGGTTTTTTTCTTTGCAAATTTTAAGTGTATCTAGCATAGTTGTTGTTACAGTAGTTAGATTAGTAATATCAATGGTAGTGGAAAAAAATATACATATAAAAGGTAAGAAAAAATTAACTGGTGAGTTAGATATATCTGGTGCTAAAAATGCTGTTTTAAAACAGATGATTCTCCCAATTCTTTCAGAAGGTGATTATAAAATTAATAATGTTCCTGATATTGCCGATGTTTATTACATGCAAGAAGTGCTCGAAGTTTTAGGTATCAAATCAAAACTTGAAGGAAAAACTTTATCACTAGCTTCACCGTCAGATATCTCTATAGAAGCACCTTACGAAGTAGTGCAAAAAATGAGAGCTTCCATTATTGTTTTAGGACCCCTACTTGCTAGAAAAGGTGAGGCAAAAATAGCATTTCCTGGTGGAGATCAACTCGGTCCAAGACCAGTAAAAATGCATATTGAAGCTTTAGAAAAGATGGGAGCTGTTTTCACATTAGATCACGGAGTACTAACAGGAAAAACAGATGGTCTTAAGGGAGTTGAAGTAAACCTTCCATATGCATCTGTTGGTGCAACTGAGAATACTTTATTAGCTGCGGTTTTAGCAGATGGAACTACTTTAATTGAAAATGCAGCAAGGGAACCAGAGGTTGTAGATCTTGTAAAAATGCTCAAAAATATGGGAGCTGACATTACAGGTGAAGGAACAAGTGAAATACAAATTAATGGTGTAGATTCACTTAAAAGTACAGATCATACAGTAATTGGCGACAGAGTTGTTGCAGGTACATACCTAGCTGCAATAATGTCAACCAATGGGCATGGAAAGATTAATGGAATTAATCCTGAACATCTCCCTATGGAACTTAAAAAATTTGTAGAAATTGGAGCAAAACTCAACACGGGTGATGATTTTATTGAAATAGAAAGTACGAATGATCTTTCTTCTATTGATATTTCTACACTACCTTTTCCGGGTATAGCTACAGATTTGCAGCCTATTTTTGGCGCTGCTCTTCTTCGAGCACAAGGAACTTCAATTATCACTGAAAATGTTTACGATCAGCGTTTCCAATGGATTCCTGAAGTACAAAGAATGGGTGCTGATATACAGATTGGTTGGCAACATGCAATGATTAAGGGAGTAAGTAGCTTATCTGGTGCGCCTGTCCACTCTACTGATATTAGGACTGGAGCAAGTTTGATAATCGCTGCCTTGCAAGCTGATGGTGAGTCAATAATTTCAGGAATTGACCATATAGAGCGGGGTTATGAAAATATTGTTTCTCTACTAAGTTCTATTGGTAGCGAAATAGAATATAATTAGTTTATGTCGAATATTAATTTTCCAGAAGTTAAGGATAGAGATCCAAATGCAGAGATTGATATGGATATTCTTAATGACACAATTGAATATATTAGACCAGCAGTTCAAGCCGATGGTGGTGACATAAAACTTGCATCTGTCAATGAAGGTGTTGTTAATATTGAAATGTTAGGAGCCTGTCAAGGCTGCCCACTATCAATAGCTACCCTTAAAAGTGGAATCGAAAGAATTATAAAAGATAAAGTACCCGGTGTTTTAGAAGTTATTGCTACTTAATTAGTTATCTACTTTTGTTGTATATAAATTTAAACCAATAATTAAACCATTATCAATAATTGGTTCAATTATGTACTGTATATTATTTTGAGTCAAGCTACCTCTAACTTGATCTGGAGATGAAACGTCATCGTATAGGCCCAGTTTGTTAAGTACAGATTCACGTTCCGCTTTATCTAAAGTATCGTCAGCCATGGCTATTAGAAGTAAAAAGAATAATTTAGTTCTTTGAGATGAAATCTCATCACTTACAGCAGGGGTAAAAAATTCAACACTGTAAACAATGTCCTCCTCAACTAATAAATTAATAGCAAAGGCAATAGGGTTATTCTCAGATTTCCCAAATTGATAAAAGAGAATTTGTTGTTGAGGTGTTGCCCACCTTACCTCATCCGGATTGATTGAGAAAAATAAAAGGGTATCTTCATCATTGGAAATCTCAGAAACAAGTTTATTCCAATTGGATACATATTCTGATGTTGACTTACCCAATCCTTTAGTAAAAATTATTACTTCTTCTTCAGGTAGGTTATCTGTGTCATTATTTGCATTACTTCCACATGAAGTAATTAAAAGTAAAAAAATTGTTAATAAAGATATTTTTTTCATTCGATAATTTCTTTCAAGTTTTTAAGATTTTTTTTCCAAATATACTTTAATATTACTCCACCAAATACTTCACCTATAGGTCCACCCAAATAAAAAGGAAATTTTAGTGTTTCTACCCATTGAAATTTAGTCTTATTTTCTTCAATTTGAGTTAGATAAAATACACCCTCTCCTGTAACAATTCCTTCATGGACAACACCAATACTTTCCTTTTCTTTCCATTCCGTGACTGTGATAATGTCAGTTAAAGTTATTGGACCAACTTTCGTTAAAACATTCATTTTTGTATTCAATCCAGAGGTGTTGTCAGACAGAATATCTATTTTGACTGCATCTTCCATCCATTTAACATGGTCTTCCATGACTTTTACTTCATTCCATACAACATCAAGAGGCTTATTTATTAATATCGAAACTTCAATTCTTTTACTCATTGCTTGTTAAACAATATTAGTTCATAAGTAAAATAAATATTATGAAAGGACTTGAATATTTATATT
>CACDQN010000015.1 GCA_902555055.1 uncultured Candidatus Actinomarina sp. | reverse complement strand
GTTTATGCAACTTTTGTTTTCAAAAGTTAAATTTATTTATCCTGCTTTACTTTCTATTGTGGCTTGGTTTACTGGTAAATTTTTCCTTTCTTCTGAAATATATAGAGCCGAACGCTTACGTGTATGGAGTGAGGGAATATGTGACCAAGGATTAGAGCTTTTAGGTAGCTGTTTTCAAGTACATCAAAGCAGGATTGCAATTAGTTCAGGTGGAATGTTTGGCTTAGGTCCAGGTACATCAAGAGCAAGGTGGGGTTCCTTACCCAGTGCCTATTCTGATTTTATTTCCGCTATAATTGGCGAAGAGTATGGGTTCGTTGGATATATTGTATTTATGTTCATATTATCTGTATCCATTATCTCTTTTTTCTTGATTGCAATTCGTCAAAAAAATGAATTTAAACGAATATTTATAGTTGGCTTAGGTGCTTGGATATTATTTCAATCAGTACTTAATCTGGGTGCATCTGTATACCTTCTTCCAATTACAGGAATAGTATTACCTTTTGTTTCCTATGGCGGATCAGCTATGGTTTCAATTCTTATCGCCTTAGGGATAATGCACAGTAGGGATTATGAGTAAAGCAGTATTTTTCTGTGTAGGCACCGGTGGACATGTCCTTCCTGTAATAAATATAATTAAAACTATTTCTAAAAATGGAATAGATAAATCTGATATGTTGGTGATAACTGACAAAAGGGGAGAACAGTATTTTAGTGATAGCTCTGTTGAAATAGTAACTTATCCATTTATTTCATCCTCAAAAGGTATATTTGGTTATTTTTTAAAGATGTTTAAAATTTTATTGTCTGTTTTTGTAATCTTTAGAAGATTAAGAAATTTGAATATTAGTTTTATATTTACAACAGGAGCATATATCGCACCAGTAGCAGCTACATTATCAATAATGCTGAGAACAAAATTTTATATTCAAGAACAAAATATATTTGCAGGATTGGGAAATAAGGTTTCTGCATTTTGCGCAGATAGTATTTTTACATCGTTTCCTGATACAGAAAATATTTCACAAAAAAAAATAGATTTTTCAGGACCAGTTTTGAACTTAGATGTCGAAAAGAGTGGAAAGAATATGAATTCAAATTTGACAATAGGTTTTCAGGGTGGAAGCCAGGGTTCAAAAGAAATTAATGATTTAGCAATTAAGTTTGCTAAGGACCCTACATATGCAAATATTGAAATAGTTCATATAGTTGGCAATTCTCATAAAGTCACATTTATAGATAGAGCTAATTATGTGTCCTATGGCTTTATTGATAATATGGATAATTATTACAATTCTATAGACATACAAGTTTCTAGAGCAGGTGGAGGCACACTAGAAGCAGCTTTTTTAAATATTCCTCAATTACTCGTACCCTATAAACATGGCACAACGTCACAACATCAGGTATTGAATGCTCAGTTTTTAGAAAGTAAGGGTGCTGCGAAAATTATTACATCTTATGAAGAACTTAAAACAATGCTGAATTCGTATCTAGATGAAGATCTTTCTAAGTTAGAATTTAATATTAAAGCAGGAAATGACCATATAGCTAAAGTATTAACAAATGAAATCAATTAAACAATATAAAGAAGTCTTCATACTAGGTATAGGTGGATCAGGCATGAGTTCTATAGCAAAATATTTAAGCCAAAGAGGAGCAATAGTAAAAGGTTATGACCAACGTAGCTCATATATTACTAATTTATTAGAAAATGATGGTGTTACAACAACTCAAGAAATGGATAATGAGTGTTATAACAAAGATATTCTGTATATAATTTCTAGTGCTTTCAAAATTGAAAACACTTTTTTAAACAACTATCAATCTCAAGAAAATGTGATGACCAGACCAATGTTTTTACATTTACTTTCAAAAGAAGTTGAAATTATTGGAATTACAGGATCTCATGGTAAAACATCTACCACTGCTTTAATATCTCACATATTTCACTATAACAATGTAAATGTTTCTTACATTTATGGCGGTGTAAGTAGTTTTGGCAATATAGGTGGTCATTTTGGAGATGAAAACCTTCCTCTTGTACTTGAAACTGACGAGGCATTCAACACTTTTGAAAATATAGAGATAGATAATTTACTAGTTACTAATATTGATAATGATCATTTAGATTATTTTGAGAGTTTTACAAACCTAGTTGATGCATTTACTCAAGTAATCAACAAAGTAAAGCAAACTGTAGTAATTAACCACGATGACGACAATTTGAGGAAAATTCAAATTAATAATTTTATTACATATGGGGAACATAAAGAAGTAGATATAAGGATTAGGGAACCAAATATTATTTCTTATCAAAAAAAGAACCATACTGTTGATTCTGCTTTAATAGGAAAGCACTATCTTTCAAACATTGCAGGAGCAATTGCCTTGTGTACTTTATATAAACTCTCTATATCAGAAATACTTGAAGCTATTTCTAAGTTCTCCGGTGTCAAGAGGAGGTTGGAATATATTGGTACCTATAAAGAAGTCAAGTTTTATGATGATTACGGACATCACCCAACAGAGATAAAAGCCACTATTTCTGCATTAAAAAAGAATACGCTTGGAAAATTATTCGTAATCTTTCAACCACATAGATTTACGAGGACTCGTGATAACTTTGAACAACTACAAGAAAGCTTAGAGGATGCAGATTTTGCCGTAGTTACGGATGTATATTCCGCAGGAGAAGAACCTATTCCTGGAATAAGTAGTAAAAATTTCAAAGGTAAAAATATTAAATACATAAAATCACTAAGGTCTGTACCAATTTATATAAAAGAAAATATTAAAAGTGGAGATAATGTCCTCACACTAGGTGCTGGAGATGTTACCTTATTAGGCCCACAGATACTAAAATATTTAAATGATTAAGACTTCAACTGCACTCAACAAGAACACAACATATCGTTTCGGTGGAATCTGTAACGACTTTTATACATTGAGTGAAAAATCTGAAATAGATAAAATACAAAATCTAAATTTTGATAATAAGTATTTCATATTAGGTAAAGGCTCAAATGTAGTTTTTTCAGATAAAAATTATGAGGGAATAGTAATCCAAAATAAATTGGATAACATTGACTCAAGTTTTACTAATGATTCTGTTAATGTAGATGCCGGTGTTTTCCTGCCTAAATTATCAAGGTATTTAAAAGATAATGAAAGAACTGGAGGAGAGTACTTACTTGGAATTCCCGGAACAGTCGGTGGTGCAATCAAAATGAATGCTGGTTGCTACGGGTACGAATTTATGAATTCTGTAAATTTTATAACATACTTTGACACTGTTGATAAAAAAATTAAAAACATTACTCGGGAAAATATTGAATATAGTTATAGAAATACAGAACTTAAAAATGCAATAATACTTTCAGCAAACTTAGGATTTGAAAAGGAAGACCCAGTAAAAATAAATAAAAAAATGACAGATTTCACACAACATAGAAAAAATACACAACCTTCAGCTATATATAATGCCGGTAGTGTTTTTAAAAACGGATCGGATTACTTCGCAGCTGAACTAATTGAAAAATCTGGACTAAAAGGTTATGAAATTGACGGCGTAAAAGTAAGTGAAAAACATTCTAATTTCTTTGTTGCTTCAAAAAATGCTAAAGCCATAGCCTTATATAAGTTAGTAAATTATGTAAAAGAACAAGTACACGATAATTTTAAAATTGAACTTCAAGAAGAGATCATCTTTATAGGTGAATTTTTTGATTAAAGACTATACACAAGTAGAACAAACTACTTTTAAAACTTTCTTAGGTTTCTCTTTTATGATTATTATATTTTTGTTGCCCTCTTTTTATATATTTTCTAGTTATTACAGAGTTACAAACATTGACGTACAGGGTTCTTCCTATATTGACAAAACAATGTTTATAGAATTCTACAATGTTTCTATATGGTCAATTGGAGAAACTTCATTTGAAAATATTTATACATCTGATCGAACAATTGAAAAAATTGAATTAACAAAAAAACTACCTAATCAACTGGATATAGAAATTAGTCATTATCTTCAAGTTGCAGAAATTACGGACTTAAGAGGATCAGCTGTTACAAAAGGAGTTCTCTATAAAAATTTACTTTTTAAAGAAACATTTATAGAGGATGATGTAGTTAATGTAACAATTACAAATGGACCGGTTGATGAAGGTTTTAACGGTGAAATTGTTTCCTTAGTAATGACTCTTCTAAATTTTGAAATTGATATTTCTGAAATATCTCTAATCCATAATGGTAGTTATTTGAAGGGCACTTATAAAGGAATTGAAATCGACTTTCTTGAACCAATAGATCTATCCACTAAAGGGTCTGCAGTAGGAGAGTTGCTTGAGAAAAGTTCTTGCACAGGGAAAGTAACTTTTATTTCTAATAATTCGTTTGTAACAGATTGCAAAATATAAACCTAAACTATAGATATAGATAAAAAACGAAAAAAATATTGTTTTAAAACTACTTAGGTGATAATCTTATTTCAATAAATGGAGTTTTAAATGGCACAAAGAACAAAAAAAGTTAACCAAAAGGGAGTAAATTTAAATATGAGACCTAGAAATTACACAGCTGTTATAAAAGTTGTTGGTGTTGGCGGCGGTGGTACAAATGCTGTTAATAGGATGATAAAAATGGGTATCAAGGGTGTAGATTTTATTGCTGCAAACACAGATGCACAAAGTTTGTTAGGTTCAAAAGCTGACGTTAAATTAGATTTGGGAAGAAAAACAACTAGAGGACTCGGTGCTGGTGCTAATCCTGAAGTTGGAAGGCAAGCAGCTCTTGATTCTGAAGAACTTATTAAAGAAGCATTAAAAGGTTCTGACATGGTTTTCATTACCGCTGGAGAAGGCGGAGGAACTGGAACTGGAGCTTCACCAGTAATTGCAGAGATTGCTCATGAACTTGGAGCATTAACTGTTGGAGTTGTAACTAGGCCATTCGGCTTCGAGGGAAGAAGAAGGTCTGTTCAAGCAGAAGAAGGAGTTCAAGCTTTAAGAGATGTGTTAGACACTTTGATTGTTATACCTAATGATCGTTTATTACAAATAAGTGATAAAGATATCAAAGTAAATGAAGCATATTTAAAGTCAGACGAAATTTTATCTAATGGAGTTAAGGGAATTTCAGGCCTTATTACTCAACCAGGGGTTATAAACGTTGACTTTGCAGATGTTAAAACAATTCTTAAAGATGCTGGCAACGCAGTACTTGGTATTGGTAGGTCAACCGGAGAGCAAAGAGCTCCTAATGCCGCACAAGCTGCTATATCTTCTCCACTGCTTGAGGCAAATATGGATGGAGCTGAAGGAGTATTGATCACTATTACTGGTTCAGAAGATCTAAAACTTCAAGAAGTTAATGAAGCAGCAAGAGTAATTACTGAACGAGCCGATGATAATGCTGAAATTATCTTTGGGCACACAGTTGACCCAACATTAGGTGATGCTGTTGAAGTTACAGTTGTTGCTGCTGGTTTTGGTCCAAGACCTAACAGGAGAATTAAGTCTGATTCTGAAATAAACGAAAACGGAGGTGACGGTCTTCCTGATTTTATAAAAGGATGATTCGTTCTTCAATAATAGAAAACGCTTATTTTTCATCGTCTCATGATGGTGATATCAAAAAGGTTTTAAAAGAAATTAAATCTGATGCAAATTTTGCTGAGATGAAACAAACTCATTCATCAGAAGTAAAAATTATAAATAATGAAGGCTTATACAACTCTGACGGAATTGAAACAAATACTCAAGATCTCCCACTAGTTGTTCGTGTTGCCGATTGTATTCCAATCTTAATGAAGTCAGAGAATCTTATTTCTGCTGTACACGCAGGATGGAGAGGTATTAATAATTCAATATTTGAAAAAAGTTTAAAAAACCATAATATCAAAACTCTTAAAATTTCTATTGGCCCACATGCTAAAGAATGTTGCTATGAGGTAAAAGAAGATTTAAAACTCCTATTTCCATTAAGCACTCTTGAATTAAATGGAAAATACTACTTAAACCTCAGAAAGAGAATAAAAGATTTTTGTGTCGAGGAAAATATAGAACTTGAAGTATTTCAAGAATGTACAATATGTGATGATAATTACTACTCTTACAGGAATACAGCAACTTCTAATCGTCAGTTTGGAATAATATGGCAATAAAAGATAATTTAGTTGAAATTGAAAATGTACTCTCAAAATATAATGCGAAGCTTCTACCTGTAGTAAAAAACAGAAATGTAGAAGATGTAAAAGAAATTTATGATTATGGCTATAGGGAATTTGCTGAAAACAGACTTGAAGATTATTACAATCATATAAAAGAAATAAAGGATGCACAATTTCACTTCATAGCTCCATTGCAATCTAGAAAGATTAAGGAAATTACATCAAACTTTAAATGGATTCATTCCGTAAGTAGATATAAAGAAATAGAAAAAATAAAGGATAACTTCAATAATAACAATTTATATTTGCAAATTAATATAGATAGTGACTTTAATAAATCGGGAATAAATTTAGATGAAGTTTATGAGTATTTTGAATATTTAGTTAAATATAATATTCCTCCTGTAGGCCTCATGTGTATACCTAATATTGAATCAGATCCTAAAAAAGTATTTTCAAAAATGGAAAAAATAAATAGTAATCTAAAAAAAGATTTTAAAAATTATAGAGGTGAATTATCAATGGGAATGTCTAATGACTATGAAATCGCTCTTGATTATGGTGCTACAATAATTCGTATCGGAACTAAGATATTTATATAATGTTAGAAAAATTTTTAATCTCAATCGGCCTGAAGCAGCCTGACAATATACCTGATACATATATTGAAAATACTACAACCGTGAGGCCATCAGGTGAAAATAAATTTGTTGATGATGAAAATTTTTCAGATTTAAGAGTTCACACACCAAAAGATGAAGTTGAGATTAAAGCCCTAAGATCGTTTTCTGAAATACACAACCTTGGTGTAGCAATAAAAGATGAATTCATTGTTGCAATGGATATTAGAGATATTCCAGATCAATCAGAAAGAAGAAGAATTTTAGATTTTGTTACGGGTATGGCATTTATGAGTAATGCAACAATTCGTTCCATAAACCGCGACGGGGTTTTTTTGATTCTTCCTTCTAATTCTTCCTTATCTACAGAAGAAAGAGAAAGGCTTCAACAATTAGGACTTTATAGACTAAATGTGTAGTCTCACTTTTATCATCTTTCGAATTTTCTATTACAGTTTATTTGCCTGGATTATTTTAAGTTGGATCCAAGTTCCTTATGACCACCCAATAGGACAACTAAAAAGCTACTTAGATAAGTACTTTGAAAAAATACTTGCGCCAATAAGAAATAGGGTACCAATTTTAAGAGTTGGGATGGCTGGAATTGATCTTTCACCTTTAATTTTAATTATTGGTTTTAATTTTTTACAGCCTTATATTTTAAGAGTTGTTTGTTAATTTATTTATAAAAATATCAATCTTTTTATTCAGGATTTCATTTTTTCCATCACTCTCTGTGATAACTAGATTAAGGGATAAAGTTTCATTCATAATATAAGATTCATGTTTTTTAATTGATTGAATCACAAAATCATCTTTGGTATTAACTTTTAATTCAATCCTATCAGTAACATCTAGGCCTGTATCTTTTCTAGCTTGCTGAATAGCTGATATCACTTCTCTTGAGAACCTCTCCATTAAAAGGTCATCATTAACATCTGTATCTAAAAAAATTAAAAAGTCATCAACAATATCTTGATTTGGTAAATCTTTTTTTGGCTTTAATTGAATTTCTATATCTTCGTTTTGTAGTTCTATACCATCAATTAAAATGCCTTTGTAATCTAATATTTTTTTGGTGTCTTCATGACTGAGATTTTTTAATTTATTAGCAATGTTTCCAATTTTTTCACCTAACTTGGGACCTAATTTTTTGTAATCTGGTTTAAAAATGTAATCTACCCATTCGTCTATTTCAACATCAAAATCAACGTTCTTAACATTTATTTCATTTTTAATTAAGTCACTTATATTTAAGAGTCGCTTCTCTATTTTTTTGTCTTTAGTTACAATCTTTACAGAATTTAGTGGTTGTTTGTTGGGAAGCTTTAATTTCACCCTTAAATTCCTTACACTCTTAATTACTTTTTTTGCTAATTCAATATCATCTTCAAGATCAAGATCGATTAGTTTCTGATTTGATACAGGATAATCCTCATAATGTATGCTTCCATTATCTTCATCATTTAAACCTTGGTATATTTTTTCACAAATAAAGGGTAATACTGGTGCCATTGATTTTGTAAATTCAGTTAAAACTTCATGAAGTGTTTTAAAGGCGTTTATTTTATCAATATCATTCTCATCTTTTTCTTTCCAAAATCTTTTTCTGTTTGACCTTACATACCAATTAGTGAGTTCTTCTACAAAATTCATAAGTGGGGGAATAACCTCATATAAATAATAATTTTCCATTTTTTCGTTAACAGTCTTGATTAACGATTGAAGAGATGAAATAATCCATCTGTCCATCATCGCTCTTTCTTCTACTGGCAAAGCTTTTTCCAAGTCCTTAAATGTTATTTCATCGGCATTCGCATAGGTAGAAAAAAAAGAAAAACTATTCCACAAAGGAAGAATTATGTTTCTAGTTACTAGTTGCACCCCTTCTTCAGAAAATTTTAATGGCTCTCCTCTAACAACTGGTGAGTTGATTAAGTACGCTCGTAAACTATCGCCACCGTAAGTATTAAGTAACTCCTCAGGATCAGGATAGTTTTTTAAACTTTTACTCATCTTTCTTCCGTCTTCAGCAAGTATCATTCCTGTTGTTATACAGTTTTTAAAAGCAACAGAGTCAAATAAAGCAACTGCTAAAACTGTTAATGTATAGAACCATCCACGTGTTTGATCTAAACCTTCTGCTATAAAATCAGCAGGAAAGCCCTTATTAAAATCTTCTTGATTTTCAAATGGATAGTGTTGTTGACCATAAGGCATAGATCCTGATTCAAACCAGCAATCAAGAACCTCGGTAGTTCTTCTATATGTTTTTCCATCAATTTCTATCTCTAAATCATCAAGAAAGTGTCTATGTAAATCGGTTATTTTTTCATTTGTCAATTTTTCAAGTTCTTCAACTGAACCGATACATATTTTATCAGCTTGGTCGTCAACATTAATCCACACAGGGATACAACTTCCCCAGTACCTGTTTCTACTTATTGCCCAATCTCTTGCATTTCCTAGCCAATTTGAAAATCTTTTATCTCCAATAAATCCTGGGACCCAGTGGGTAGACTTATTCAGTTCAACCATCCTGTCTCTTATTTTTTCAACACTTACAAACCAAGTAGGTATTGCTTTATAAATTAATGGAGTTCCCGTTCTCCAACAAAATGGGTAGGAGTGCATTTCTGTTTTTTTACTAAAGAGATTTCCCCTCTCTTGAAGTTGTTCCATAATAACTTTATCAGCGTCTTTTACATTAAGATTTTCTAACTCAGCAAATGTATTGTCAAATTTTCCAGATAGTGTGACAGGATCAGCAATAACTTCAATACCAGAATTTTTTAGCGCATAGAAATCACTTTCTCCATATGCAGGAGCTTGAGATACCAAACCTGATCCAGATTCAGTATTAGTATCGTCACTGTGAATTAATTTAAATGCACCATCGTTAAAAAGGTACTCATACTCTGAATAAGCTGGTACATATGTAGCTCCGATTAGTTCTGAACCACTACAGTTCTCAATAACTTCAACGGCATAATTGTTTAATTCGTCCATTCTTTCAGTAGCAATCCAATAAATATTGTTTTCAATTTTGATTCTTGAATAGTTAATATTCTTTCCAATTGCAATTGCTAAATTTCCAGGAATGCACCATGGTGTTGTAGTCCAAATTAAAAATTTATCTCCCTTATTAACTTTTTTGAAATCTTCTCTTGCTTCAAGAGTAAAATAAATTGAAGGATCTTCTACATCTCTGTAGTCCATATTTGCTTCAAAATTAGATAGAGGTGTTGACGCTGCCCAAGAATATGGTAAAACTTTGTAATCTTGGTAAATTAAATCTTTTTCCCAAAGTTCTTTAAATACCCACCA
>CACDQN010000014.1 GCA_902555055.1 uncultured Candidatus Actinomarina sp. | reverse complement strand
TGCAGAGAGATTGCCTAGAACTCTGATGCTCTTTGCTATTGTGAATATTGTATCTTTTTATACAGGATTTTTTATTGGAAAAATTTTAGCATGGAGAAGAGGTTCTAAGTCTGAGACTTGGATTACATTAACTTCTGTTTTTTCATATACTGTTTTTTATCCCTGGTTTGCACTAATGATGCTTTGGGTATTCGGGTATAAATTAGGATGGCTTCCCATAGGTAAATTTCTCTACCCAGAAAAATGGTATGATGCTCCTTTTGATAGTGATATTGTTTTTAGTTCCATGATTAAATTCACTATTGTTGTTTCTCTTATTCAATTTGCTGCTTATTTAGCTACAAGAGGAATTGAATCATTGAGTTCCAGAAGAAATTTAAGATTTGCTAGTTTGATAGCAATATTTATTGGCAGTTACTTCTATTGGAATAATGGTGCAGCTCTTATTAAGAAACCATACGCGGCTGATATAGCATATCATATGATACTTCCTGTTATGGTTGTTACAATCGTAGCATTTGCAGGAACAGCATTGCTTACGCGTACAACAATGATGGAAGTTTTAAAAGAAGACTATATATTAACTGCTAGGGCAAAAGGTATAAGTCAAAAAAGAATTAGAGATAGGCATGCTGCACGAACAGCTTTACTGCCTGTTGTAACTTCATTTATTTTTACAATTGTGACTATTATTGATGGCTCTGTACTGACAGAACAAATATTTTCCTGGCCTGGAATGGGTCAACTCTTACTTCAAAGTGTCCTTGAAGAGGACATACCAGTAGCTATGGCATGTTTTTCATTTGTTGGAGTGTTTGCACTAGTAGCACACTTATTAGCAGATATTTCTTACTCATACTTAGATCCACGAATCAGAATAAAATCACAAGGATAAATTATGAATGAGAATTTAGAACAAGATTTACAGAAACAACTCAGAAAAGAGGCAATAAGAAGAAACTGGAACCTTTTTAGGCAAAGTAAGTTAGGTATGATAGGGCTCTATATTGTAATTTTCTTTTTATTCTTAGCACTACTTCAGCCTTTGCTATTCGTTACTGGTATATGGAACAAGGGTGTTTATGATCCAGTTGTTGGCTATGAAGCTATTAAAGATACATTTCTTGTAGTTGAGTGTCCAAAAGAATATCCAACAGAAAAGTATGAATCAATGAAAGATTGCCCAGGGGATGGTGAAATAAATGTTAAAAGATTATATCTTGCGCCTGGTGTAGAAGTTGGGGATTACTATGAAGCTTTTATTCAACCAGCACCACCTTCGTCAAGACACTTACTTGGAACGGATTCGCTTGGAAGAGATGTATTTTCACAAATAATGGAAGGTAGTCAAGTAGCATTTGTTTTGGGCTTTTTAAGTGCAACATTAGGTGTTGGAATTTCAACAATATTAGGAACAATAGCTGCATTCTTTGGTGGTAGAGTAGATGCATACCTCATGAGACAATCTGATTTAATTTTAATGCTCCCAAGCTTACCTTTACTATTTATTATTTCAGCTTTTGCAGAATTAAAAGTTTGGCACCTTGCCATAGTCCTAGGTGTGCTTGGTGGTCTTGGGGGTTCTGTAATTACAATTAAATCCCAAGCTTTACAAGTGAAAGTTAAACCCTTTGTAGACTCCGCAAGAATCACTGGTGGATCAAGGTGGAGAATTATGTTTTCTCATGTTTTACCAAACGTAGCACCTTTAGCTCTACTATTCATGGTCTTTAGTGTTACTGGTGCAATAGCATCTGAATCAGTATTATCATTTCTTGGTTTATTAAACATTGATATGAGTTGGGGAATAATGATTTACTTATCTCAAACTGATGGATTTATATTTTCAGGACTTGAATTTTGGTGGCTAATACTTCCTGCTGGTTTAGCTGTAACTCTTTTAGCTGGAGGATTCTACCTAGTAGGTAGAGGCCTTGATGATGTATTTAATCCTAGATTAAGGAAGAGATAATAATGAGTAAAGAAGTATTAAGTGTCAAAAATTTAAACATGCATTATGAAACTCTCTCCGGAGATGTTCATGCAGTAAAAGATGTTTCTTTTTCAGTAAAAGAAGGAGAGTCGTTTGGTTTAGTTGGGGAATCTGGTTGTGGTAAAACTTCTGTAGCTATGTCTTTACTTCAACTTCAAGCAGACAATGCGAAAATATCAAGTGGAAGCATTCAATTAGATGGAGTTGAACTAGTTGGTATGAATGAATCTGAGCTTCGTAAGGTAAGGTGGGATGGAATAAGTATTGTATTCCAAGGAGCAATGAATGCTTGGAATCCGGTTGTTAAAGTGGGTGAGCAAATAAGAGAGGCAATTAGAGAACACTACCCTGAAAAATCAAAGGCTGAAAATACAGAAAAGATAGAAAGTTTATTTAAAATGGTCGGTTTAGATGCCTCTGTTATTGATCGTTTCCCCCATGAGTTATCTGGTGGAATGAAACAAAGAGCAATAATTGCACTTGCATTATCCTGTGATCCCAAAGTTGTTATTGCTGACGAACCCACTACAGCTCTAGATGTTGTAATACAAGATCAAATCCTAAAAGAAATTAAAAAAGTACAGGAACTACTTGGTTTGAGTTTAATTTATATTTCACATGATATTGCTGTAATAGCAGAAATGACTAATCGAATGGCAGTAATGTATGCTGGTAGAGTAGTAGAAAGTGGACCAACTGCGGAAATTTTTGCTAATCCTCGTCACTCTTACACTAAAGCACTTTTAGAATCTACTCCGTCTGTAGTAGGCGATAGGGTGAAGCTGAATTCACTTGAAGGAGAACCACCAAGCCTTATAGATGAGATACCTGGATGTTCGTTTGCTCCAAGGTGTCCAAATAAGACTACTACATGTAAACCAGAACTAGATATGAAGTTAGTTGAAGTTGGCCCAGAACATTATGTAGATATTTGCAGCAAAGAAAGTCATTGATATGAAAAAAAATGTAATTGAAGTAACAAATTTAGAAAAATATTATGAAGTTTCTGGGGGATTTTTCTCTCGTAAAAAAGATATAGTAAAAGCTGTTGATGATATATCTTTTGAAATACCTTTCGGAGAAAGTCTCGGTTTAGTCGGGCAGAGCGGTTGTGGCAAAACTACAACAGCACGCGCACTTTGTTTACTTGATCCAAAAACCGGGGGAGATGTTAAGTTTTATAATAATGAAACTCAAGATATGGAGAATATCGACAATCTTGAAGATGAAGAATTGAAAAAATTTAGAAGAAATATACAAATGATATTTCAAGATCCTTACGAATCGTTAAACCCAAGGTGGACTATTAAAGACATTATTTTAGAACCATTAAATATTCACAATATAGGTGATTTACAAGATAGGGAAGAGGCTGTTGTTGAAATACTTAAAACAGTAGGCCTTACACCTGCTTCAAACTATCTGCCTAGGTATCCACACGAACTCTCAGGGGGTCAAAGGCAAAGAGTATCTATAGCTCGTACATTAATTATGAAACCTAAATTTGTAGTATGCGATGAACCTACTTCCATGCTAGATGTCTCAATTCGAATATCAATAATGGATTTAATGTTAAATTTAGCAAAAGATCTAGAAGTTTCTTATTTATATATAACGCATGACTTAGCTGTTGCGAGATACATGTGTAACAGGATCGCTGTTATGTTTAACGGTAAAATTGTAGAAATTGCAGAAACTGAAGAACTTTTAAATAATCCAATTCACCCATATACAAAAAGATTAATTTCATCTATTCCAGTTCCAGACCCTTCATATGATAGAAAAGTTTATGATGTAAATTATGATGAGCTCGACGCTATTATCGCAAAACATGGAACTGATAATCCAATGGTTGATATGGGTAATGAACATTATATTGCCACCCATGATGTTAAAGGTCTTATTTGAAATTTAAAGATTTATTTCTTTTACCAAATCTTATTACTCTATCACGTCTTTTTATTGTCATTTTCCTATTTACTTCATTTATTCCTGCTGATTTCAATTACATCTCGTTAATAATAATTATTGCGTTGATCGGATTAAGTGACTCATTAGATGGAATTGTTGCTCGGAGATACAATCTTGTTTCTAAGTTAGGAATTATTCTTGATCCTTTTACAGATAGGATTGTTTTTTTACTTCTACTTTTATGGATTAAAAACTTAATTCCTGAATATTTTTTATTTGGAGTAGTCATTAGGGAAGTATTAATTTTAATAGGATCAATTTATGTATTGTTAACAGAGAAAACAGTAAAAGTTTCAAATAAAGGTAAAGCTTCAACAGTGTTTATTTTTATAACTATATGCTTATATGTATTAAATACAGCTGTAGTTGTTCCACTTTTAAATATTTTTACTATTTTTGTTATTTTATTCTATTTTTATGTTGCAATTGAATATTTATACAACTTAATATATAAACATGGATGATCATACAAAACCAATTGCTGCAAATGGAGATAACAGTACAGTCAAATTCGTACTAAACGTCCTTAACCAAAGTTCGAGATCATCATCATGGATGCTAAATGAGGGTAATTATACAATAGGAAGATTAGCTGAGCATGAAATAATCTTGGATGATGTAACAGTATCACGTAATCATGGAAAGATAACTATTGAAAGTGGTAATTCAAAAATTATTGATAATAATTCAACCAATGGAATTTATATAAATGATTTATTAATTAAGGATAGCTCCGAATTAAACTCAGGTGACAAAATACAAATTGGAAAATTTCTCTTACTTTTTACTAAAGTGTAACTATGAATATAGGTGAGGTTGTAAAAACAATAAAAAAAGATTATCCGTCTATTTCAATATCAAGAATACGTTTTTTAGAAAAAGAAGGACTTATTAAACCAAAGAGATCTTCTGGTGGAACACGTATTTTTTCTTTAAAAGATATAGACAGAATTTTAAAAATTTTAGATCTACAAGAGAACCAATACTACAGTCTTAAAGCTATTAAAAATAATCTTTCACTTATAAGTAATAAGAATTTAAAAAAAATTAGCATTAAAGAATACAATAAGCATGACATACTAAAACTATCAGGCATAAATAATTCTGATTTTCAACAACTTATAAAGTACGAATTTGAGATTGATCAAACTGTCTTTGATCTTAATGATTTAGAAAGACTTAAAGCTTGGTCTTACTTTTTTGATATCGGATTACATCCGAGAAATTTTACAGTTTTAAAATCAGTATCCGATCGAATGGTGGGTTTTATTGATCACCTTACTTCAAATTTAAATGATGATGATAAAACAACCAAAGAAGATATTGTTGATAATTTATCAAAGATATTTAAGGGACAAATATTAAAAAACCAATAATAATATTTTCAATATTTATATTTTTAACAAATACTCTTCTAGCTGATGAATTAGATGAAGCTTTACTATCAACCGATACATATATTTCTTATGATTATGATGCTAAATCTATAATGTACGAAAAAAATTCAAGTAATAGTATTTCACCGGCTTCTTTGACTAAACTCATGACAGCTCTTTTACTTTATGAGTCAAATGCATTAAATAAACAAATTATTACAAGATTACCTAAAGATTATGTATTTTCTGGGAAAGTTGCTTATTTAGAGGAAGGGCTTATTTTAACCACTGAGGAGCTTCTAGAGCTTTTATTAGTCTATTCAGCAAATGATGCTGCATACGTAGCAGCTATGGATATATCAAGCAATATTGATGAATTTATTAATTTAATGAACCTAAGAGCAAAGCAACTTGGTATGAATAATACAGTATATAAAAATCCAGATGGTCTTGATGAATTAGGGCATCAAACCACATTAAACGATTTACTTATACTTAGTATTTATATCATTGAAAATACAAAAATTCTTGATATTACAAGTAAGGAAAAAATTTATATAAATCAACTTGATAAAAAAAGTTTTAATAATACAAATGCAATAATAAATGAAGGATTTGAAGGATTAAAAACAGGATGGACTTCTGGAGCTGGGTTGACTTTTATTGGTTTTAATCAAAACAACAATAGGAGAGTGATAACGATTGTAAATAAGTCATTTGTTGATGAAGAAAAAATAAATCACTTTATTGATACTAAAGCTCTATATGAAAATTCTATTAATGATTTTATTGTTAGAAATTTGTTGAACAAAAATGATATTATTTATAAAATATTAAATTCAAATTCCATGACAAATTATTATCCAAACAAAGAATTAAAAAGTTTTATTCGTTCTGATTTAGATATTGAAGAAAGTATAGAAATACAAAAAAATAAGGTAATCATTTCATTTAATAATATTTCTTTAAAGGAGTCATTTAATATACCCTCTTCAAATTTTAAAGTAAATTATCAATTTCATTGGTCAAATCGTTTTCTTAATAATATTTTCAATAGCTAAGCTACTTTAACAATTTTAGTAAAATTTAATCATGTCTAATAAAATATTTGTTGAGGTAAGTTCTATAAGACTAGAAGAAGAAACCGAAACACCAATTATGCTACTTCAAAAACCAAACACAAATAAAGTACTTCCTATTTGGATTGGTACAATTGAGGCTGTATCTATAGCATACGCACAGGAAGGTTTTGTTCATCCAAGACCTCAAACTCATGATCTTTTATTAAACATAATCGACTCATTGAATGCAAAAATTTTAGAAGTATCAATTACAGATATTCATGATAAAACTTATTTTGCAGAAATTAAATTATCGACTCACGAGGGAGAGTTAACGTTGTCATCACGACCAAGTGATGCAATAGCTTTAGCATTAAGATCTTCAGCTGAGATATATGTTGATAATGCTGTATTTAATAATAATTATATAGAAATCTATGACGAGGATAAGGTTGATATTGAAGAGTTTACTCAATTTATTAATAACGTTTCGCCTGAGGATTTTTCTTAAAACCTTGATAAAAAAATTATCTATAGTAGATTAAAACTATGCAACAGGGTTATACAGGACCAGAAGTATGTAAGATAACAGGTATATCTTACAGACAATTGGACCATTGGACTTCAACAAAGTTAATTTCTGCCTCTATTCGTAATATTAAAGGTTCGGGATTCCATAGAATTTATTCATTTAACGATATCGTTTTAGTTAAGTTGGTTAATAAGTTGAGATCTGCTGGTATCAGCTTACAAAAGATTAGAATTGCTTTAAAAAACATAGCAAAAATCTTAGGAAAAAACACAAATATTTCAGATGTGTCTGTATTTTCAGACGGAACATCTATCTATGTTTTAACAGAAAATGATCAAATGATTGACTTGTTAAAAAAAGGACAAGCAGTATTTGGTATTTCACTAGGGCCTGTTCACACTGAAACGGAAGCGGAAATTTTATCTTTATATCCTGATAAGATTTCTTCATCAAATAGATGAAATTTGCACATTATTCCGAACAATTATTTACAGAACATTTAGATTTATTTGAAATTGATTGGGTATATGAACCAAGAAGTTTTCCATTAAAATGGGGTAGTGGTGCTATAAAAATGATGTTTACACCCGACTTCTATTTACCAGAATATGACACTTATATTGAAATAACTACAATGGATCAAAAATTAATCACAAAAAAACAGAAAAAAATAAGATTAGCACGAAAATTATATCCTCAAACTACATTCAAGCTAATTAACGAACAAGAGTATTACAACTTTTTAACTAAAGATAAGGAAGAATCAGTTAAGGAAGCTATAGCTAGCTGAATTTATAAGCAATTGTTCTACATTTGTTATACCTAAACTTTCAGCAATTTGCATTTCTTTACTTACAGTTGTGTTACTCATTAATCTATTATCTGTATTTAAAGAAATATTAAATCCCATGTCAATTAAATCTTTTATTGGATGTTCATTAAAACTCTTGTACATATTGGTATGAACATTAGAAGTAATACACACCTCTAATGGGATCTGTTTATCTATTAATTCCTTACTAGTATCTCCTAATTGACCTGTTTTTAGATTTACATCTTCTATAATTCTTACACCATGGCCAATTCTTTGAGCACCATTAGATAGTGCATCTTTAATAGAGTGAACGCCATCACCTTCTCCAGCATGAATTGTTATATTTATTCCAGATTCTTTGATTTTTTGGAATGATGATTTAAATAATGAAGGCATAAAGTCATACTCAGGACCTGCTATATCAAATCCAATTATTTTTTCTTTGTTTTCTATAGCAAGTTCGGCTACTAAATCTACATTTTTAAAATCATGACGCATACCACAAAGAATTAATCCAGATTTAATGCCATACTCATTTTCAGCCATATTGAAACCTGCATTAATAGAGTTTATAACTTTTGTGGGGGATAGAGTTTCATTTACAGAATAAAAGGGAGCGTATCTTGATTCATACATTGTTATACCATTTTTATGCATATCTTCAGCAGCTTCATAAGATATCCTCTCCAGATTCTCTTCTGTTTGCATTAAAGCAATTGTATGAATAAAAGCTTCAAGATAATCATCTAGTGAAGATGAATCAGACCTGTCAAAAAAAGACTCTATATCATCTGTTTCAAGTAACGGAGAGTAATTCAACACTTTTGCTAGTTCAAATGCGGTAGAGGGTCTTAAACCTCCATCTAAATGATCATGTAAGATAGCTTTATGCATAACGCAACATAATATATATTATAGGACAAATATTAACTTTAGATAATTTCACTAATAACACTCTCCCCATGAGTTAATGGTAGCCAATGATCAGCATTTTTGATTTCTTTAACAGATACATTTGTACCTGAAGATTTCAATCTATCAATCATTTTTTTGTTTAATTTTACTGCAGCATCATTTTCTCCAAATAAAAAAGTAGTATCTATATCAAGCTCCCTTCTCCATTGATTAGAAAGCTCTAGATTAAAATCTATGTTGGAATACCAAGATATAGGTTGTTTCATTCCATTTTGAAAATGTTTAACTAATGAATCAATATTTATATTATGAACCTTGCTGCCAGAGTTGTGTGTAGTAAATAAACTTTTTAGGGATAAATCTAGTGAAGTATAATCAATATTCGGAGTAACTCTATATGCAGACCTAAAGAATAAATCTAGATTTTTAATAAGTAATAAATTTACTTCTTCAGGGTTTTGAAATGAACTTATATAGTGACTTCCTTTATTGAATTTTAAATTATCATAAATACTTGTAGATGGAAATTCAGTTCCACCACATATAGATACTAGTTTTGTAATTTCTACATTGTTTCTTGAAGCTATAGACCAAGCTACAATAGAACCCCAGTCGTGTCCAACAATTGTAAGGTTATTGTTAAGCTCCAGTGTGTTAATTAACTTTTCTATATCTAATGACAAATTTTCAATATTGAAATCACTTACAATTGAATTTTCTACTGATGACAGAGGGTAACCTCTTTGTTCAACGACTGTAACTTTACAATAATTTTTCAATTTGTTTTTAATATCATTCCAAAAATACATATTAGAAGGGAAACCATGAAGAAAAAGTACGTCCCTCCCCTCTCCTTCTGTTGTGTATGACAATTCGAAATCATCTAAATTTAATTTTCTAATCATATGAGTTTATTTTTTCTTAATATAACAATACTTAGACATATCGCAAAAAATAACCACTGAAAGGCATAACTTAAATGTGGTGCATCATATGGCTCGCTGAGGTTGATGCACTCAACATTGATTCCACATTCTTCTGTTAATGTTAAGTAAAACTTTGGTAGAGGAATATTCTTTTCAGATTCAATAAATAATTTATCTATTCTAAATAAGAAATTGGATTTTGGGATATCGTCTTGTCCAATCGTCTGAGTCCCATAAGGCATAAGCTTCCCAATATATTTTAAATCTTCAAGCTTATTAATTGAATTAATATCAAAATCAAGAGGTACCCATCCCCTGTTCACCAGTAAGTAGTTGTTATAACTATCAACCACAAGGTCTATTCTGTTGTATCCATTTTGACCATTGTGAACCTTTGATCTTAAAAGCCAAGAGTGTACTATTGACACAGAATCATCAATTTTAATGTATTGAAATTCTGAATTATTATTTATTTCTGATATAGACAAATCTAAAAGATTGTCATATTGTGAAATAATTTCTAAATTATTTTGGTCTTCATAATGACTTGATAGT
>CACDQN010000013.1 GCA_902555055.1 uncultured Candidatus Actinomarina sp. | reverse complement strand
AAATTATTGGTATTGCAGATGTTAATGATGTATTGATACTCCTCATAAGAACTTCATTAAATGTTTTATTAAGAACGTCTTTATTTAATGATGAGATTTTAAATGCTCTTTGAGAATCTTTTAATTTATCAAATAATATTACTGTATCGTACAGTGAATAACCCAAAATAGTTAGTAGTGCAATAATCGTCGATGGAGTAATTTCTAAACCGATAACTATATATATAGAAAAAGTTAAAAGTAAATCATGTAATAAGGCAACTAAAGCGATCAAAGCATACTTGTATTCATATCTTATAGATATAAGTAAAGCTATTATTGTTATGAATATTACAAGTGCTCTAATTCCTTTTTCTGTAATATCTTGACCAAATGTTGGTCCAACTCTTTGGAAATCGATTTCAGATGTTTCTACATTAAATTTATCTGATAGATAATTTAACAATTGTGTTTCAATTTCCTGGGTTGATTCAATAGCTCGGAAAATTATATTATTAGAATTTTCAAACGTTTGATATCTTGATACTTGCAATATGTCATTACCTAATACTTCATTAATATCAGTTTCTGTGTAATTAGCAGATAATTGATATGTTGTACCACCTGTAAAATCAACAGATAGATTTAATGTAAAAATACCAAATAAAGAACTTAATATAATTGCAATAAATAATACAAATTCAATAATAAAAATTTTATAAAACCTAGTTCCCAATTTTTGAAAATCAACATTTGTTGTTCCTAAAAATAATCTTTTAAACATCAGCTATATCCTTTTTAGTAAGGGGGTAATAAAATCTAGGATTATCAGTCAACGATCCCAAACTAGGAACAGCATTACCTATAAATAACCTGGTATAAAATAAATCAAACAAGGTAGCTACACCCAAAGTTAAAGCAAAACCTCTTATTGGGCCGACTGCTAAAATATACAAAATCACAGAGGCTATTATTGATACAAAATCAGCAACAAGGATTGTATTCCACGCTTCCTTAACTGCCTTCTCTGTAGCAAAATTAAATGATCTACCTATTTTTAATTCATCCTTTAACTTTTCAAATATAACAATATATGAATCAGCAGTAAGTCCAATTGACACTATTACGCCAGCAATGCCTGCAAGAGTAAGTGTATATCCTTGGAATTCACCTAATAAAGCAATTACTGAGTAAAAAAGTGCACCAAAAGAAGAAAGACCGAGAATTGCTACAAGACCATTTAATCTGTAATATATCAATAAAAAGAAACTAACGATAATTAAGCCTACTAACCCTGCTTGAAGACCAAGGTTTAAAGTGTTCTCGCCAAGTGTTGCAGATACTTTTTGAATACTTGACCTTTCAAATGATACAGGTAGTGCTCCATATCTTAAGATGACTGCGAGATTGTTTGCAGACTCTCCTTGATCAGCATTACCCATAGATATTGCAGCTGTACCTCCTGTAATACCTGTATTTGGATTAACATCTAATGCAATACCTGGAGCTGAAATAACTTGACTGTCTAATACAATTGCTAATTTTCTTTGTTCTCCAACAAATGATGCTAATTTTTTAGTTAAATCTGTAAATTTTTGAGCAGATTCGTCTTTTAATACTAATTGAACTATCCATTCATTCTGAGGATAAACAGCTAAAGCATCTTGAATGTCACTACCAGTAAGTTCCGCGGGTCCTAATTCGTAAATTACGGGATATCCGTCTCGTAATGAAAGGAGATAAGAAATTTCATTTGGATCATCATCAACTGTGATTCCAGTAATTTCATCCACACCCTCGGGAGCATTTACTGTTGGATTATCAGGATCATCTGGATTTGGTATAACCTCTAAAGCAGGTGAATATCCAATATTTAAAGATGAATCTAATACAGGTCTAAATGTTAAAAGTCCAGTTGTACCTACTGCTTCTAATGCCTTTTCTTGGTCAGTTATACCAGGTAGTTGAACTAAAACAGAATTTTCACCACTAATAGAAATTTCAGGCTCTTGTACATCTCCAAATGCAGCAATTCTTGTTCTCATTATTTCGACAGCTTGTTCAATTAATTCTTTATCAGTCCCCTCTTCAGCTGTAAGTATTACTGAAATTCCACCCTGTAAATCTAAACCTAATTTTGGTTGTATTTGATTTGTATATGTATAAACAAAAAGTGCTATTGAAATTATTGGCAGAAAAAGTAATTTTAATATTCTCTTCATAATTTATTTATATGAAATATTTGATTTTAATATTTCAATTTCACCTTTTTTAATTACTAAAGAAACAGTTTCATCCTTTATGTTTACTACCCTGCCATGTATGCCTGAATCAGTAATTACTTGATCGCCAATAGACAAAGCATCAACATACTGTTTATGTTTTTTTTGTCTTCGACGCTGAGGAATATACAATATTACATAAAAAATTAAAAAAACGGTTATTAATGGCAGTAAGGCTAATAATTCATCCATTTATAATACTTTCCTTATATTTATCAAATTCTGAGTTTAATATACTTTCTCTTACTTCGTTAAGTATATTTTCTGTCTGAACAAAGTTGTGTAAAGATAAATAAAACCATGAAGATGTACTTTCATTGATTAATAAATGTCTCAAATAAGCTTTAGAGTAATTCACACATGTATAACATTTACAATTATGGACTAAAGGATCTAAGTCAAGTCTGTATTTATTATTTTTTAAATTAAAAAATTTACCTTTATTAATAATTTTTCCATGTCTAGCTAATCTAGCTGGCCAAACACAATCAAACACATCAACTCCTAGCTCTATAAGTTCTAACATTCCATTAATGTCACCCAAACCCATAACATATCGTAATTTATCATCAGGTAACATGTCTATGGTAAAGCTGACAATTTCCTTTCTTTCTTGCGATGTTTCTCCAATTGCTAAACCGCCAATAGCATACCCATTAAAATCAAGAGAGAGCATATCCATAGTAGATTTTTCTCTAAGTTTTTTATGTTTACCTCCTTGAATAATTCCAAAAAGAGATTGATTATCATTTGAATGATATTCACGGGCTTCTTGTGCCCACTTATACGTTATATCTGTTGAAATTAGCTGTTCTTCGTATTCTTTATTTATATCAATTAAACTATCTAATATCATGGCAACATCACTATTAAGTGTTTGTTGTATATCAATTGAAAGTTTCGGATCCATAAAAAACTTAGAGCCGTCGTATATGTTTTTAAATTCTATACCCTCATCAGTAAATTTATTAGGTATAGACCAACCCTGAAAGCCTCCTGAGTCTGTCAGAATTAATTTATCCCATCCAATAAATTTATGCAGTCCGTTAAACTCTCTTATAACATCCAAACCGGGGCGAAGGTAAAGATGATACGTGTTGCCAAGAATGATATCTGATTTTTCTAAATATTTAAATGGAAGTGATTTTAAGGCTCCCTTAGTTGCAACTGGCATAAATAATGGTGTTTTAAAAGTTTTACCATTAAGTGTTACTTCATTTAAACGAGCTTTGCCGTCTTTTGCTATTGTTTTTAATTCAATATCATTCATTTACTTTAAATATTACAGCATCACCAAAACTTAGAAATTTTAATTTAGAATCTAGAGCAAATTTATATAAATCAATCCATTTTTCACCATATATACATGCAACTATAGAAAGTAAAGAACTTTTCGGGGCGTGAAAATTAGTTATTAAATAGTCAGGTACATGAATTTTTGTATCCGGATATATAAAATAATCTGTTCTACCTTCCAATTTATTAGTAAGATACGCTGTTTCAATAGTTCTAAGTGATGTTGTACCAACGCAATATATATCCATACCATCCTCTTTAGCTTGTATAATTTTATTAAAATCAGATTGAGTGATATTATAATTTTCTTCATGAATTTTATGTTCCTCAAGATACTCTGCAGTTACAGGTTTAAAAGTATCTATATTTACATCAAGATTAATGAAAACAAAGTGATGTCCCTCGTTTTTTAGTACATTGATTAACTGATTTGAAAAATGTAATCCAGCTGTTGGAGAAGCAACAGAAAAACCTCCATCAGAGAATTCATTGTTGTAATACTTGTATTTATTTTCGTGGTCATCAATATATGGCGGAAGTGGAGTTTTGCCATATTTCCTTAATATTTCTTTTATAGATAAGGAAGTTTTTATATTAAATGTATCATTACAAATTTCTATTATTTCAAAATCAAAAATGTCAAGATTATAAATTTTATTTAATATTTTCTTATCAGAAGATTTAATCAAACATTTACCAATATTATCTTCTAATATTTCAAGAAAAAATATCTCTATTAAACCACCTGAAGATTTTCTTGATACAACTCTTACGTTCTGAACTGTTGATTTATTCATAATAAATAATGAAGGTCTTTTAATAATTGAAGATAAATTTTTAAATTTTATTATTTTCTTTGTATTTGCATCCAGTAGTTTTGAATTATTTGGATCATTATATGGATTTTGATTTATGGAAATTTCTGGAAGATCGTAATCAAAAATTTTTGATTCAAAGGGCATTACTTATTCATCAATTTAACAAACAAATCATATGACATGGTAACTACTTCCGGCATTCCATCTGATGATCTCCTTGAATTACCATCCCTTTTTTTTAATTTTTTCCAAAACAAAATGGTATTTTCACTTCCTGATTTATCTATTGCTTTATCTAGTGATTGATGAATATTTAAATTTTGTCTTGATTTTGCTTCTATAAAATACTCTTCATCGCCTACTAAGAGTTGTATATCTCCTAAATCATTAGATCCACCTTCAGCAAATCTTTGAGATTTAAATAATTTGTGTTTATTTAACCTATTAACAATATTTGTTTCATAAGTAGTACCCTGTTTTTTTGCTTTATTTACCATATCTAAATATTAGTTTTTATTATTCAGAAAGTAGTGACTCTAAATCTTTTTCTTCTATGTCAAAATTAGCATAAACGTCTTGTACATCGTCTAAATCTTCTAACGATTCTATTAACTTGCTTATCTGTGTGAACTGTGAAGAATTTAAATTAATTGACGATGATGGTATATTTGCTAACTCAGCGTTTGAAGGTTTATAAGAATTTGAATTAAATGATTCGTATGCATTTTTGAAACTACTTGGGTCAAACTCCAATGTAATACCATTTTGTGATTCTTGAATATCTAGACAATTATTGTTAATTGCAAGTTCTATAAGATCATCGTCATATTGCTCAAATTGGAAAATTGCCTTTAATTCAAATAAATATGCAACACTACCTGGATTACCCATAGATCCATTATTTTTAGTAAGTACAGCCCTAACATCTGAAGAAGTACGGTTTTTATTATCTGTTAGGCAATTAATTAAAATTGCTACTCCGTGGGGTCCATATCCTTCATACGTAAGTTCAAAAATATCTCCAGAGTCAGAATCACCATCAATCCTTTTAAGAGCTCTTTCGATATTATCATTAGGAACAGAATTAGATTTAGCTTTAGAAATTGCTTGATATAAAGCTGAATTGGCAGAAGGATCGGTGCCACCATTTTTTGCTGCCACTTCTATTGCTTTTACAAGTTTCGCAAATAATTTTCCTCTTTTGGCATCATTTGCACCTTTTTTCCTTTTTATAGTAGACCACTTAGAATGACCTGACATTTTTACCCTCTTTAATAAAATTGTGTAACCAATCTAAATAGTAACCATCATTATTTAGTTCCGGATGGAAAGTTAATGCAACAATATTATCTTGTTGAACACCTACTATCTCTGAATTATGTTTTGATATTACTTCAACATTATCCGATAGCAATCCTGTAATTTTCGGTGCTCTAATAAAACAATAAATATCTTCATTACTATAAAAACTAACACTACCTTCAAACGATTCTGTTTGACGACCATACGCATTCCTAGTTATTTGAATGTCAATATTAGGTATTGTTGGGTTACCTCCAATTACTTCTGATGCAAGCAATATTGTTCCAGCACATGTTGAGAGTGTTGGAATTCCTGATTTTATTAAATTATCTAATTGATTGAACAACCCATTGTAATTGTTTATTTTCCTCATCGCAGTTGATTCTCCGCCTGGAAAAATTAATGCATCTAAGTCATCAATCTGAGATTCATTTTTTATAAAAATTGGAGTTAAACCTATTAACTCCACGCTTTTTGAATGATCTAAAAAGCTACCTTGGAATGAAAGTATTCCAACTTTCAATTACCAACCTCTTTTAGCTAATTTCTCTTCGTCGGACAGTGTATCAATATTAATGCCTACCATTGGTTCACCAAGATCTTTTGATACTTCACCCAATATTTTAGGATCATTGAAATTAGTAGTTGCAATAACAATTGCTTCAGCTCTTTCTGCAGGATCACCACTTTTAAATATCCCAGACCCGACAAATACTCCATCGCAACCTAATTGCATCATTAATGCGGCATCAGCAGGAGTTGCTATACCACCAGCAGCAAAATTAACTACTGGCAATTTGTTAAGTTCTTTAATTTGCTCTAGAACATTTAATGGTGCTCCATATTTTTTGCTTAAAGCAACTAATTGATTTTCATCACAAGATATGACTTCATTTAGTTGATTAGTAATAGTTCGCATATGACGTACAGCTTCTACTACATTACCAGTTCCAGCTTCTCCTTTTGTTCTAATCATCGAAGCTCCTTCTGCTATACGTCTAGTAGCTTCACCAAGATCTGTAGCCCCACATACAAAAGGTGCTTTAAAATTTTGTTTATTTATATGGTTCACTTCATCAGCTGGTGTTAAAACTTCAGATTCATCTATAAAATCTATTCCAAGAGAATCAAGAATTTGTGCTTCTACAAAGTGACCAATTCTTGCTTTAGCCATTACTGGAATTGAAACTGAATCCATAACTTCTTGAATTACGCCTACAGAAGACATACGAGCAACTCCACCATCAGCTCTAATGTCAGCAGGTATTCTCTCTAAAGCCATAACTGCAACTGCACCAGATTTTTCTGCAATTACTGCTTGTTCGGCATTAACAACGTCCATAATGACACCGCCTTTTAACATTTCGGCAAGGCCTTTTTTTACTTTGTCTGTAGATTCAATTTTCATATTTCTTATTGTACTCTAAATACTCATATACAATGAAATCAACTTATCCATATTTTTATTGATTTCATATTTTTTAATATAATTAAATTGATTATTCCATATTTTTGATAAATCATTATTTTTAGTTTTCTCAATTGTATTACTAAGTGAAGATTCTGAATTATTTTCAAAATATATCCCAGAATCACCAAGAAGGAATTTGAAAGCTTCGATATCACTGGAAATTACAATATTGCCTGTATTTATAGCTTCTATTAGAGTTATCCCAAAACTTTCTCCGTGGGTGTTAAGAGCTAGAAAAATATCAGATTCTTTAAGAATATTATTTTTATTTTTTTCATTAGGACTTAGGTATGTTTTAATGTGCGGGTTATTAATTACCTTATTTGTTACTGCAATATATTTATATTTTGGATCATAATATTTATTAACATAATTTTTATATAATCTTAAATTCTTACGTTTTTCATCTCTTCCAATAAACAAAAATTGATTTTTAATTTTAAAAGTTAGATTCATATTTAGAGAAAACATATTAGGAATAAGATAAGGAGATTCATTCAATGTAAGTGCATTTTTTTTTGATAGTTCACTTACGTATGTACTTATCCCATTACGTTTAATATATCTATACAAAATATTCAACAAGTAGCAAACTAAATTATTTAAAGATGCATGATGAGTAAAAATATATTTTTTATTTCTAGGTAATTTCCAAAAAGTTAGAGGGACAAAAGGTTCATGAATATGTACGATATCTGCCCATTCTAGTGCTTCAGAAAGATCTTCTTTTGATGGAAATAAGCAAACAGGTGAAACTGATCCGTTAAAAGGTATGTTTATGGTTTTTCCAATGTCATAATCTATTGAACTAGGTGCAGCTATTTTACAGTTAAATTTATCAATATTGTTCAAATATGACTTTATAGTAATTATTTGATTTTGTACCCCTCCAAATGAACTCATGTTGTAAGGAGTAACTAGAAGTATATTAATACTCACTGGTCCACACTGGCTGGATAGAATGCCATTGATTAGGATCTAACATAATCAACTCCTCTAAAGATTTACTTAAAACTTTTAAACCATGCTGTATGCTTTTTGCTTGATTTTCAAAGTATGGAACAATAAATGGTTTACCAAAATGAAGTTCATATCCATTAATAGATTTTATAAAAGCGGTTGGAACTATAGGTAATTGAGTTTCTAGTGAAAGAGCAACTGGCCCTTTGGGAAATGCAGCCATTTGATTAAAAAATTCAACGCCAATCCCACTTTTAGCTATATGCCTTTCAGCAAGTAAACACACGTGACTATTTTTATCTAATAATAACTTTATTTCATTAAAAGTATTCTGACCTTTACCACCTAATATAATCTTGCAACCAAGTTGTTCTCTGAGTGTTGTAAACCAATTTAATATTTTTTCATCGGCCAGAGGTTCTGCAACTGCTATTAGATTTAGATCTAATTCTTTACCCATTGGAATCGCAAACTCCCAATTTCCTGTGTGGGGTAACGCTAAAATATATGATGAATGAGTTTTATTTAATTTTCGTATAGCTTCCTCGTTAATAATATTGACTTTTGGATAGATATATCTTTCATATCCTTTTTTGGTAAGCCAAATTGTTTCAAGCCAATATATTACATAATTAAGTTTTACTTTAAATACTGAGTAGTTTTCTATAAATTTTTTCCTTTTGCTTAATTTCAGGTTAGAAAAAGGAGTTAGAAAGTAATAAATAATTGCAATTGGAAATGATAAATATAACAAGTATTGAATTGGTACCCTTTTTACTATTACATGAAGTGTTTTAATTATTGAATATTTCATATATCTAAATTTCTATATAAGAATATAAATCGCTGAAAAACAGTTAGCCATGTAAAAATGGCGAATATATACATATAAATAAATGGCAATTGGAAGTACATAAAGACCACAGCGAATATTACCCTTTCAGGCCTAGGGGTAATTCCTTTTTTATTCACGATATTGTAACTTTCTGACTTTGCTCTTAAGTAAGGAATTAAATTTGAAGAAACTAATATAGCAAAGATAGTAAACAATTGAATATCAGAGTTTGTATATGAAATACCAATTACACTCCATATCACTAATTCACCAATTCGATCAATAAATGAATCTAAGACAGCTCCCCTTTCAGACGTTAAATTATTGTATCTAGCATAAGGTCCATCAAGACCGTCAATAGCACTACCAAGAAATATTAAAACAATACCTAATAAATTGTTTTCTAAGTAAAAAAAATATGAACCAGAAAGAACTACAAATAGACCGATATATGAAACTGTGTTTGGTCTGACTTTTAATACAGTGAGAATTTTAATAAAAGGTATAGCAAACTTCTCAGATGTAGGTTTGAAAATTCTTTCAAGCATTAATAGATTCAGTATATGGGTCGCCTAAAACTATTCCAGAATAGGCATTAATTTCAATAATCGTTTTAAGTTGTGGTGGAGATTCATGAGAATAAACTATAACAGTCCAAACTGGTGTAAGTATATTTTTAAAATTAAATAAAAAAGTTAAAGCTATTGAGTAGTACCCAATTGGATGTTCTATATAATCTAAGATTTTTTCAATCACTTCTTCTTGAGTTATTTGGAACTTATTATTAATTAAAAATAAAAGTATGGCAACTAATGTGAGGATTATTAATGAGATATTAAAATTAATAAAAGTTAAGAATATAGAAGCTAAATATGTAAAAGCAACTATTGATAAAACATACAGTGGGTAATATTTTCGCTTATTAGGGTTAGGAACGATATAGCTACCTACTGCTAGAGAATTCAAATCATCTGGCAATAATGCCTTTTCAGCATCATCTTGATTTATGTCTATACCATCAACCATTTATAGAAAATTCCGGTTCTTTTAATTCCTGAATAATCAAATCTATTGCATCAAGTAAAGCAACATCTTTCATGTTTTCTTTGCCGTATATATTTAAACCAACAGTCGAAGCATTTTTATCACTTTCGCCAACAATAATTTGTATAGGTGTTTTATTTTTTTGAGAATTATGTACCTTTTCACCCAAACGAACATTTCTATTGTCAATATTTATACGATAATTTACTAACTTTTCTTTAATTTGATTTATATAATCAGAAACTTCACCAATTGTTAATATGTCAACTTGTACAGGAGATAGCCAGCCAGGCATATGTCCTGCATAGTGCTCAATTAATACCCCGGTAAATCGCTCAATAGATCCTAGTAATGCACGGTGTATCATAACTGGACGAACTTTTTTATTATCAGAATTTACATACTCAATATCAAAATTATCTGGTTGAGCAAAATCTATTTGAATTGTACTTAGTTGCCACCTTCTTCCTATTGCATCTTTTGCATGTAAATCAATCTTAGGACCATAAAAAGCACCTTCACCATTAGCTGTTGCAAATGGTATATCTAACTCTGTTAGTGAGTTTTTAAGACTATTTGTTGCTACTTCCCAATCATCATCAGTACCAATATATTTATTTGGTTTTGTAGATAAATCAGCTTCAATGTCTACTAATCCAAAACTATTTAAAAGTTTTACAGAAAAATTAAGTAATGTTTTTACTTCATTATTAATCTGTTCAGTAGTGCAGAAAATATGAGCATCATCTTGAGTAAACCCTCGT
>CACDQN010000012.1 GCA_902555055.1 uncultured Candidatus Actinomarina sp. | reverse complement strand
TCAGGTATACTCATAATTTTTCCATAAATATTAGCCGGAGTATCTGTAACTGATATGTAGTTATCTAAAGATTGAGACATTTTTTTCTTACCATCAGTGCCAACTAATAAAGGAAAGGTCATTGCAATTTGAGGTGGCATACCATAAAACTTTTGGACTTCTCTTCCGAGCATAAGATTCCACAATTGATCATGTCCACCAATTTCAATATCAGATTTCACAGCAACAGAATCATAGCCTTGAAATAAGGGGTAGAAAAATTCCATTAATGAAATTGGATTCCCATCTTTATATCGTTTTGAAAAATCATCACGTTCTAGCATTTGTGCAAGGGTTGTTGAAGATGATAGGTTAACTAATTCTGAAGTTGATAACTTCGCTAACCAATCCTTATTTGATACTATTTCAATATTTGAATCTAAAAGAATGTTTCGAATAATAGGAAGAACGCCTTCTGAATTCTTATCAATATCATCCTCCTTCATTTTAACTCTTGTTTCTGATTTGCCAGATGGGTCACCGACTTGAGCTGTAAATTCTCCGAGAATTAAAACAGCTGTGTGACCTAATTCTTGAAATTTTCTAAGTGATCTAAGTATTGCATACCATCCTAAAGTAACATCTGGAGCAGTTGGATCAATTCCAAGTTTTATACGCAACTTCTTTTCTGATTTAATTAATTCATCCAAATCTTCTCTTGGAGAAATTGCACTGGCTCTATTGATTAAATATTTCATTTTAAAATTAGAGTGTATCTCCACAAATTCTTATCATTTCTTTTTGCATTCTTACGTTGTTTTGCAATAGCTTGATCAACTGGGTGAATTCGTGGGGATATATCAATAGGACCTGAAATAATACTATTTCCATCATTAACATCCGAAATAGATAATCCTTTTGTTATATTTCCTGGTCCACTCAATTTTTCATTTTTCATTTTTAATTTTCTTCTAGTCTCGACATGTTTTTTACCAATAAGGATAATTCCAGATCGTATGAGTACAGCTTCTCCGAATCCTTTTTTTCCTGTTAAAAGAAACATACTTCTATTTGATCCATATGACTTTAACACAGATATAAAAGGTGGTCCTAAGGTTAAAGAAGTAGGAATGTTTTTGTAGGTATTAAATAAAGACATTTTATCAGTAGTTTTTCTTCCGTAAGCTTCTGTTTCGGTAATCATAATTTCAACAAATTTATCTTTAATATTTGTCGAAATGCGCATACCTAAGAGATCTACAGCAGCTTTATGAGAACTCTGAGAAAGTATCTTAAGTACCCTATTATTTAATCCACTACCTTCCATTTAATCCACCTTTTCGTTTAGAGTAATAGAAAATTTCTTAGTTAAATAATCCACAACACTATTTAAAATCTCTGTAGATTCTTGGTCGTTGTAAGTTTTTTCATAACTCCTAGTTATTATTCTAATTCCTAAATTTCTAGATTTCTCATTTGTATAATCATCAAATATTGAAATTTGATTTTCATTATTCTTAAGTAAATTAATTACTTCCTCTATTAAATCTTGAGAGATAAGATTTTCAGGGACTTTAAATGATAAATCAAATTTAATAAAAGGGTATTGTGAAAGGGGCTTATAATCATACGATATTAAGGAATTGAACTCAAGAGCTTCTAAGTTGATTTCAGCAAGAAATATATCTTCGTTAATATTTAATTGATGCTGTGTCGCATAAGACAACTGTCCCATATGACCAATAGGGCTGTCATTTACAGTAATTAAAAAGGAATTATTCTTATGAAACCCTGGTTTTGATAATTTAGAAAATTGAACTTTAGGTAATAGCATTCTTAAAGTTGAAGCTAAATCCTGTATTGTGTACTCCTGATCATTATTGTCTGTAATTTTTTTAGGAATTAGAATTCCTAATTTATAATTTTGATTCGGTATGGATTTATATTTACTGTGACTAGCCTTGTCATAGGTGTTATTTACCTCAAAATATTTTCCACTGTATGAATGTTTATCTAGATTAAAAATAAATGTATTTATTAAAGTCGAATAAAGATTTGTCCTCATACTTTCCTGAGTTTTATCGATTGGATTAATGACATTAACACTTTTGAGTTCAGGATTAAATATTTGATTAAGTGATTCATCAATAAACGAAAGAGTTTGTATCTCATGAAAACTTAAATTAGAGAGTTTGTTAATAAAAAACTTTCTTACTTTCCAATAATTCCCTACATTATTCAATTTATTCCCTACAGGTAATGTTGATGGGAAATTATTAAAACCATAATGTTTTGCTAATTCTTCAATTATATCTATAGGTCTTTCTAGGTCATAACGCCACGAAGGTGATGAGAATTCGATAGTATCATCGTTCAAAGTATGTGGAATATCTAATGATGTAAGTGTTTTGCTTATAAATTTATCATCAATTTCAATTCCTAATACATCTCTAATCATGTTTTTATTAAATTTAATGTTTGACTTATTATCAAAATCCTTAGTGTCATTTTGTATATCAGAATATGTAATATCATCGCTATCCTCAAATAAATGTATGAATCTGTGTAAACCAAATGTCTGAATATTTCTATCTATACCTCTTTCGAATCTGATTGATGCATCAGAAATTAAATTTAATTTTCTCGAAGTTTTCATTATTGAAACTTTATCGAAATAAGCACTCTCAATAAGCAAATTTTTAGTATCAGCTGTAACCTCTGTGTCAAACCCTCCCATTACACCTGCAAGAGCAATTGGATTATTATTGTCAGTAATAATTAAATCAGTTTTGTCTAGTGCTCTCTTTTGGTTATCAAGTGTAATTAGTTCTTCATCTTCTTTAGCATTCCTAACTGATATTGTTCCAAAAAGTTTATCTCGATCAAAAGCGTGTAGAGGCTGACCAATATCATGTAGTACGTAATTTGTATAATCAACAACATTATTAATAATTCTTACACCTACAGAAGAAAGTCTGTGTTTGATAGTAAGACTTGAATCATCAATTTTAATATTTTCAATTTCAATGGACTGATAAGAAGTACACTTCTTTCCAGTTCCGCTATTAACTTTTAATACAGGTTTTATTTTAGGATTTATCTCTTTAAAATTATCAATTAGCTTCAAATTAAAATAATTTGATAATTCTCTAGCTATTCCCAGGTGTGACATGCAATCACCTCTATTTGGTGTTACACCAATCTCCCATATAGAATCATGTGAATCGTATACTGTAGAAAAGTCTGAGCCTATTTTTTCCAGATCATCTAATATCAAAATCCCATCATGATCATCCCATAAATCTAATTCAGATGCCGAACAAATCATTCCATTTGATTTCACACCTCTGATATCCCTCTCGTCAATTAAAAAATCATCTTTGATCTTGCTTTTTGGAAGTGCAACTGGAACAACAGCACCTTTATCAAAATTCCACGCACCACATACAATTTCATATACTTTACTGCCAACATCTACTTTGGTTACCCTAACTTTATCTGCATTAGGGTGTTGATATAAATCTATAACTTTTCCAACAACAATATTTTTATAATTTGGAGTAATTTGTTTGTAATATTCAATTTCAAAACCTAATGATTCAAGTGCATTGGAAAGTTCATCATCAGATATGTTATCTAAATTTATCCAATCGTTTAACCAAGATTTTAAAATTTTCATTAGAACTGTTCCAAAAAACGTATATCGTTCTCGTAGAAATTTTTAATATGGTCAATATTGTAACGAAGCATAGCTAATCTCTCAATGCCAACTCCCCAGGCAAACCCTTTGTAAGTATCTGGATAACTTACATTTGATAAAACATTAGGATCAACCATGCCGCACCCTAGAATTTCTAACCATTCTCCATTTTGCCATTTGACCAAAACTTCAGCAGATGGTTCAGTAAAGGGAAAGAAGTGTGGAATAAATTTTGTTTCTACATCACTTCCAAAAAATTCTTTCACAAAAAATTCAAGTGTTCCTTTTAAGTCAGTAAAAGTTAAATTTTTATCAATTGCTAAACCTTCTAGCTGATGAAATACTGGAGAATGAGTTGCATCTAGTTGGTCAGATCTGAACACCCTACCTGGTGCAACAATATAGACAGGAGGATCATTTTCTTCCATATGACGAATTTGTACTGTACTAGTTTGTGTACGAAGCAATGTTTCTAAATTTTTATCAAGATAAAGTGTGTCAGACTCATATCTAGCTGGATGCCAGTCCGGAGTATTTAGAGCATCAAAATTATGCCACGAAGTTTCTGCTTCTGGACCATAAGCAACTTCGTAACCAATCGAAGAAAAAATAGATACAACTTCCTCCATAACAGTTGATAAAACATGCTTATAGGAACCTCTTAACGGTTTCCAGTCAATAGAAATATCTGCAATTTCAGCTTCTTCTTGAACGCTAAATTGAGAGTTTAAGAATAATTGACGTTGTTCGTTTATTTTACTAGTAATAAACTCAGTTGCTTCCGTGAGTTTCATACCATAATTTTTTTTATCTTCGTTTGATAAAGATGATAATTTTTTACGTTCTTCAGAAATTAATGAACTTTTACCTAGAAATTCTTTTGAAATTTCATCAAATTGATCAATATTAGAAATTTCCCCAATACGTAAATCTAATGATGCAAAAACTTTATCAAAATTTAATTCAGGCATCTATATTCTTTTTAGCAACATCTACAAGTTTTTTAAATCCTTTAGGATCATTAACTGCTAAATCGGCAAGAATTTTTCTATCAACTTTGATACCAGCTTTAGTCAAGCCATTAATAAATTTTGAATAAGCTAGTCCATTTTGTCTAGATGCAGCATTGATTCTTGATATCCATAATTTTCTAAAATCAGCTTTTTTATCTTTTCTATGAGTAAATGCGTCAGCACCAGCATGCATAACTTGTTCTTTTGCAGCTCTTAATCTTTTACTTCTAGCACCTGTGTATCCTTTGGCACTTTTTAGTACTTTTTTTCTAGACTTTCTACTACTTACAGATCTTTTAATACGAACCATAACTAACCTAACAACTTTCTAATTTTTTTACTATCTCCCTTAGATGCCTCTACATCTCTTTTAAGTCTCGACCATGTACCAGAGCCTTTTGCTAATTTATAATGTGATCTATGAGCTCTACTTCTCATATATTTACCAGTACCAGTAACTCGTACTCTTTTTGAAACACTTTTATGAGTTTTATGCTTCACTTTTTACCTCCCATAGGCGCTAATACCATTGTTAAAGATCTACCGTCAGGTTTTGATGTAGACTCTACTTCAGATATATCTGATAGTTCATCTTTGTAGTTGTCTAAAACTCTTTGTCCAAATTCTGGATGTTCAGCTTCCCTACCTCTAAACCTCATTGTAAATTTAACCTTGTCACCATCACTTAAAAATTTTCTAGATTTATTCAATTTAATTTTAAAATCGTTTGTATCAATTTTTGGCTTAAGTTGAATTTCTTTTACTGAAATTTTGACTTGATTTTTTCTAGATTCTTTTGCTTTTTGAGCTAACTCATACTTATATTTGCCATAATCCATCAGTCTTGCAACAGGTGGTTTGCTATCAGGTGAAACCTCAACTAAGTCAAGATTTAACTCTTCAGCAATAATAAGTGCTTTTTTTAATTCTAGAACTCCAACCTGTACACCATCAGGTGCAATAACTCTTAATTCTTTAGATCTAATCCCGTCATTTATTTTTAATTCCGGTATGTTAACTCCTTTATAAAAAAAACGGCACGAAGCCGTTTAACTCAACCTTACTATTTTTCACAGTAGGTGGAACTTTGTTCGCTTAATAAAAGTATACCTTACTTACTAAATATAATTAATAAAAAAGATTATTAATAGCTTTTGCTGATTCAGCACCTTTATTTTTAGTATCGTTATTTGATCTTTCAATAGCGTCCTGTATATTGTGAACATTCAGCACACAGTTAGAGATATATATACTTTTATTAATAGTTAAGTTAATAAGTCCATTGGTAACAGCTGAAGATATATACTCATAATGATCAGTTTTACCCTTTACAATTGCACCAACAGCTATGAACTTATCATAATCTTGTGAAAGTGAGTTAATTTTATATATAATTTCCCAGGCACCTATAACACGATAAAAATCTACATCAAAATTTTCATTAAGATTTGATTTAATACCCGTTAAGAGACCATCAGTAATATCCTTATAGTAATCAGAAACAACAACTGCAATTTTATTCTTCATCGAATTCATGACCCATTTTCTCTTTTTTTGTTTCTAAGTATTTGCTATTTTCAGGAGTTATTTGACCCATTAGTGGAGTTCTTTTCGTTATGACTAAACCATATCCCTCTAGACCAGCTCTTTTACTTGGATTATTTGTTAAAAGATTCATATTTGTTATTCCTAGATTTCGCAGAATAAGAGCTCCTGTGCCATAATCTCTCTGATCATTTTTAAAACCTAATTTAATATTTGCATCAACTGTATCTTCACCAGCATCCTGTAAAGAATATGCTTTAATTTTATTACCTAAACCAATTCCCCTGCCTTCATGACCTCTCATATAAAGCATTACTCCACTTTTATTTTCTGATATTGCTTTTAGTGCATTCGAAAGCTGAGAACCACAATCACATTTATTGGAAAATAATGTATCACCAGTAAGACACTCTGAATGGACTCTCACCATAGTATCTTGACCTGATAGGTAATCCCCGTAAGTTAGTGCTATGTGTTCCGTATTATCAACGATATCACGATATACATGAGCATCAAATTCTCCATAATCAGTTGGTATTTTTGATTGAGAAATAAATTCAACTGGGTTAGATGAATCTAGCCTGTATTGAATTAAGTCTTTTATTGTTCCTATAGGTAAGTTATGAACATTAGAAAATTTAATCAGATCTTCTAATCTAGCCATAGTCCCATCATCATTTATTATTTCACATATGACTGCAACTTCTTCATGTTGTGAGATTTTACAAAGATCAACTGCTGCTTCGGTATGTCCTGCTCTTCGAAGCACCCCACCATCCATAGCTTGAAGTGGAAATATATGACCAGGAATATTGAATGAATCTCTGGTTGATTCGCTACTAGCTAAACCTTTTATTGTTTTAAATCTATCTTCAGCAGAAATTCCTGTAGTGACCCCATCACCTTTCAAGTCAACAGAATGGGTGTACGGAGTTTGCATTTCGTTAGTAACACCTTCCATTAATGGTAATTTAAGTTTTTTTGCTACAGTTGATGATATAGGAGAACAAACTAATCCTTTACCATATGTAATCATAAAATTAATATGTTCGGCGGTGAGATATTTTGATGAGATTACTAAATCACCTTCATTTTCTCTTTCTTCGTCGTCAACTAATATAATCATTTCCCCTTTTGAGAAAAGATCAATAATGGTTTTAATATCAGTTATCATAATTAAGTTTTTCCAAATATTTAATGACTATATCATATTCAACATTTACATTATCGTCGACAGATAGATGTTTTAAATTAGTGTTATTATACGTATCCTCTATTACTGCTACTTTAAATAAATTTTCAATTGGATCTACTACAGTTAGTGAAATTCCATTAATAGTAATTGAACCTTTGTCAACTATGTATTTTTTATTAGCTCCTTCAAAAGTAAAATTCCATAACTGACCTTCTAGTTTTTCTATATTATTAATTTTTATGACTTCGTCAACGTGACCTTGTACTAAATGACCACTAAGTAGTGAGTTCATTGTTAGCGGTATTTCCATATTAACAAAACCACAGTGCTCAGAATTTATTGCCGTACGAGAAAAAGTTTCATCAGATACTTGAAAGAATAAAGAGTCAATATTATATTTTCTTAAAGTTAAGCAACAACCATCTATCGCTATGCTCGTACCAATTTCAAGATTAAAAAAGTTTTTGTTATCTGTTTTTACCTCAAGAATATCATTCTCTAGAGTAACAACTGATCCAATAGTCTCAACAATTCCAGTAAACATGGTTTAATTATAAATGTGCAGAGAATTATTATTAAGTCTTATTTCGCTATTTAAATTTAGATTTTTTGATAAATAGCTATCAATATTTGTATTCAAAGACAAACCACTATTTATGTCATCATCTGAGATAAATTTATAAAAATAATCATATGAATTAGATTCTATGAAGAAATTGTGGATTAAATTTCCACCCTCGACTAAAAGAGAACGAATATTTTTTGAATAAAGAAATAATTCTAGATTCTTAATTGTTATTTTATCAACATTACATACGTTTGACTTTTCACTGTCAAAAGTAGTAATAAAAGTTTTATCAGGGTGCTTTTTCAGATAGCTATAAATTTCAGATTCATTACTGCCCCATAAAACAAACTTATTGATATTTATATCAGTTAAATTTTCAAGTCTTACATTCAATTGCGGATTATCATTTATTAAAGTATTTTTCCCAATCAATATACCATCTACTGTTGCTCTCAATAAATGAGTTAATTGCAAGGATTTACTATTTGTTATGTACTTATTGTCACTGTCGTTATTTGTTATTTTATTATTTTTACTAGTAGCTATTTTCCCAATATATGTAATAGATTTTCCACTTCTATTATTTTTATCGTAATTTGGATTAATAAAACAATTTACAGAATTCATCATTGTAATGTTTATTCCTGCATTTTGTAATTTCTCAATACTTTTACCATTAGTACGTATATCAGTATCAATATCTCCTATCACAATATTTTTTAAATTTGTATTTAATAATTCATCTGCACAAGATGGCGAAGTATCTGTATGTAAACAGGGTTCAAGTGTAACGTACAAAACATCATCTTCTTCAATTTGTGACATATTAAGAATTTCAATTTCAGCATGATTAGTACCTTTGCCTTTATGATGGCCTAGAGCTTTTACTTCCTTATTTTTATCAAGTAAAACTGCACCCACTTTCGGGTTAGGGTAAGTATCAGATTTTAAAGCTTCCAATACCGCTAAGTACATACTTTCTGGGTGTTCTAAGAAGTTAAGCATTAGAGCTAAAAATTGCTCCACCTTGTACAGCTATATCAACATTATTTTCTTCAAGCTCAGAAAGATCAGTAGATTTAATTCCCCCATCAGCAATTAACATTCCATCAAAATTCCCATATAGAGCATTAAAATCCTTGACCTTATCTAACAAATCTATAGCCTGTCCTTGATTAGAAAAACCTGGATTTACAGCTAACAATAAAACAGCTTTTGAATATTTTAAATAATCTTTAATTAAAGAGTTATCGGTGTCTGGCAATGTTGCCACCCCTAAATTAGTGTATTTTTCACTCAACTTTATAAAATCATTAAGAGGTGTAGATTCATAATGTATACACACCAAATCAGCACCATGGTCAAAAGCTAATGGTGCTAATTTAACGTTGTTTTCTACCATAAGTTGGACGTCTACTTTATAATTTGTTTGTTCTTTTATTTCTCTAATATGTTTAAAAGACATTGAAATATTATTTGTAAAATGACCATCAGTAATATCAACATGAATTTGATCAAATTTAGATTTATGAGTATTAATATCTTGTAAAATATTTAATTGATTAGCAGCTTGAATACTTGCTGAAACAATCATTTTAAACCTCTCAAATAATCTTTAAATGACATAACACGTTTCCCTTCTGGTGTTACTTGGAGTGGGTATATAAATCCATCTAGCAATTTAATTCTACTTTCACTTTCTTCATCACTATAGGAGTGAATTTTAATAATTTTATTATTAAATTCAACATATGCTGGCCCTAGTAAGTTAAAAGCTTTTATTTTATTTTTAGCTTCTTTTAAGTAAGACTTGGTAATATTGAAATCATCTTTATAGTACTTTGAGGTACTAGATTTACTGGAAGGTTGCTTATAACCTGGTGAATTAAAATCTATAGAGAGTATATCCTCTTTAAACAGATTATAAATCATTTCATAAACTTCACTTGCGTATTTACCTTGAATATTAATTGTATTTTGAAAAATTATATTACCGGTATCTATATCTTTGTCTATATTAAAAACCGTATAACCAGTTTCAGTATCAGAATTAAGAACTGCAGTTTCAACTGGTGTAGGCCCTCTATATTTTGGTAATAGACTTAAATGAATATTAAAAAGAGGTGCATTTCTATCTAAAAATTCAGAAGTAAATATTTTTGCAAAACTAGCAACAATACCAAATTCCATGTCATCGTAATACTTATCTTCTTCATAATAATGAAAATTAATATTGTTTTTATCACAATATTCCTCCACTGGATTGACTGTAAGTTTTCTTCCCCTCCCCTTTTTTATAGGTGGAAGTGTTATTACAACAAGTGAGGAATACTCATTGTTCAGTATGGATAAAAATTGTACACTCCTGCTATCTGATCCGAAAAAATATTTATATTTTATCACCAGGGAATCCTTTTAAAGATATTTCTCTAAGTGCATCTTTCCTAGCTTTTCTTTTTAATGATTTTATTAACAATCTACCTTTCAAATGGTCATATTCATGCTGCAGTACTCTTCCAAGTAGGTCTTCCCCTTCATATATAACTTCTTCTCCTTGTTCATTTATACATGAAATCTTTGCGTATTCAGATCTTTCAATATCCCAGTAGTATCCTGGAAGTGATAAACATCCTTCCATGAATACAATTTCACCCTCTTTTTTTTCCATTTTTGGGTTAATTGCAACATACGGGCCTTCACCAGAATCGAAAACAAAAATATTTTTATTTATCCCAATCTGTGGAGCAGCAAGACCAACACCAGGAGCTTCGTACATTATATCTATCATTTTCTTTGATAAATTGACTATATAATCATCTATTTCTACAATATCAGAAGATTTTGTAATCAACGCAGGGTGTCCAAAAGTTACAATTTCATTCATGATATGTGTCTTATTCTCTTTATTTCACAATCTTTTATAATTTTAAAAATTTTTTGCATCATTTCATAATTTAGTTCATCATCGAGTTTAATTTGTAATTCGTATATATAAGAGTCATTTAAGATTTTAGGTCCGAGAAAATTATCAAAATCCACTCCCTCAATTAATCTTGATGAATAAACAGAATAAATTTTAAAAAGATTACTTGGTCCATACTTTTTTCTTATGTCTATTTCATTTTTTATCCAAGTGTTCATATTTGTACTGTTTAAAGATTTGTTAATATCTAATTCGAAAGATGAAAAAACAATAATTTTTAAGTTCTTTTTTACAGCATAATTTAACATTTTTAATAAATAAATTAATTTATAAGAATTGAGTATTTTATTTTTTATAATG
>CACDQN010000011.1 GCA_902555055.1 uncultured Candidatus Actinomarina sp. | reverse complement strand
CGATTTTCTCTATAAATTTTTCTTTGTTATAACCTCTATGCATTTTAGACAAAATACTACTACTACCACTTTGTAATGGAACATGGATCTGATTACATACTTTGCTTAACTCTTTAACAGCAAAAATAGTTTCTTTTTTAAAATCCTTAGGATGCGGAGAGGTAAATCTAATTCTTTCAAGACCTGGAACCGTTGCTTTTAATATGAAAGACCAATTTGTTGAAAAAAAAGTGATTGATAAGAGATTTCAATTTTTGAAAAATACTCAAACTGACATTAGTGAAAGAAAACTTAAAAGATTTGTTGGCACAGAACAGTTTCTTTTAATTGAAAAATTATCTAAAAAAAATAAACAAATTTATTCTGGCAAAATTAATAGTGGACAAATTACACATATAGACAAAGGAAATCTTAATTTAGGAGACTTTGTAAAAGTAAAAATAGTTGATTCAACCCCTTTCTATTTAAAAGCAGAACAGATATAACTTGTTATATTTTTTAGCTGGAATTACAGCTTCAGGAAAATCAAATCTAGCACACAAAATTGCTATTGAAAAAAATATGTCTATTTTATCTATAGATTCTATGGCAGTTTATAAAGGATTAGATATCTTAACTGCTAAACCAACCGATGTTATGCAAGCACAAGTTCAATATTATGGATTAGATATTGCAGAGCCTGATCAAAATTTTTCTATTATAGATTATTTAAATTATTTAATTGAAAAAGAGATACCTGAAAAAAGTTTTAATGAAGATATTCTTGCTGTTGGTGGTTCAGGACTTTATATTAAATCTATTATTGACAAATATGAGTTTAAACCTGCTGACCCAGCAATTAGATCTGAACTTGAACAATTAAATTACGATCAGTTAATAAAATTTCATAACTTAAACAATATTCCATTACCTAACACAGAATTAAATAAAAGAAGATTAATGAGAAATATTGAATCATTTATGGTTGAAGAATCTAAATTTGTTTTCCCAGATATAAATATACCAAAAGGACATGTAGGAGTTTTTTGGAATCATCCTGAATTTAAAATTAATATTGCTAAAAGAACCAAATCAATGATTAGTAATGGCCTTATTAATGAAATTAATAATATAAAAAATCCATCAAAGACAATACTTCAAGCTATCGGTTTAAACCTTTCTCAAGATATTGAGGAAAACATTAATATTAAAACTAGAAGATTAGCTAAAAAACAAATAACCTGGTTTAAAAAAGAAGATAGATTAAAAATGATAAACTCATCAAATGAAGATGTTGTTTATCAAAGTATGATGGAGATCATTGATGGCTAATTTTGCATATATGTCAGGTACGGGAAACAATTTTCTTGTAGGGGAGTATGACGGCCCTGTATCAGAAATTCAAGTTGTTGCTTTAGTAAGCGATGCAGAAATTGAAGTTGATGGTGTGATTTTTGTAGAACCCCTAGAAGATGATCTAGTAAAAATGCATTATTTTAATAATGACGGTTCAGATGCCGAGTTATGTGTTAATGGTGTTAGATGTCTTGCTAAATACGCTGTTGATAATAATTTTGTAAGTACAAATAACTTTACAGTTGTTGCACCTGTTTCGGATATTAAAGTATTAGTTCAGGATAATAATATTCAAATAGAAGCACCATTACCTACATTTGAACCAAAACCTATAGAGTTTGACAAATATGAAGGGATAAAATCACAAGTTGGAAATCCTCATTTCTTGGTAGAAGTTAATGATGTAGAAAATGCTAATTTGTCTAAGTTAAATGCATCAGTAGCAAAACTTGATCTTTTTAATGATGGTTTTAATTTGGAAATATATGAAATTATTGATAATAAATATATTAAGGCAAGAGTTTTTGAAAGGGGAGTTGGGGAAACTGATGCTTGTGGATCTGGAGCTCTTTGCTTATTTAATTACCTTTACAAGTCTGATAAAATTTTAAATAATAGTTATGTGTTATATCCTGGTGGAGATTTAAATCTTAAATTCGAGGATGAAAAACTTATTTTATCTGGAGAAGTTATATATCTCTAAATAGACTTACTACTTTTCCTATAGGCTGAGTATTTTCATTTACTTCAATACTTTCAAAGTCTTTATTAGCTGGTATTAAATATTTTTTACCTGATACAGTATCAAGATACTTAACAGTGGCTTCTGTGTCATGTATCATAAAAGCACCAATATCTCCATTCTTAGGTTCTCTGTTTTTATCAACTACTACTATGTCACCATCATGAATTCCGGCCTCAATCATTGACTCACCATTTATTTTGAGGGCAAATAAATCTTGAGAAAATTTATCAGTAGGTACTGGAATTTCGCCAATTTTATTTTCTTCAGCTAATAATGGTACACCAGCTGAAATAAAGCCCACTATTGGAACTGATTTAAAATTAGACTTAATTTTACTACTAGTTAATGATCTGGATAAATTAGCTTTTTTTTCAATCATACCTTTTTTAACAAGGTTATTTAGATGATGCTGTACAGAACTAGTTGATTTTAAATTAACAGCTTCCCCGATCTCCCTGATTGAAGGAGAGTAGCCTTCAGTATTTATTTTTTTTTGAATAAAGTCTAAAATTTCACCTTGTTTATTATTTTTCATATTTAATTATAACATAAAATAGAACATATGTTCGATTAAAAATTGTCTTAGCCATTATCTATATTTATAAATATGAAAATAAGATTTAAATTTGTATTGTTTATGTACTTAATAAGTTCTTTATCGCTTATATTTTCTAAAATACCGCTAAGTTCTATAGAAAATACTAACAATAATGAATTTACACATTATGAAATTCAGAAAGGTGACTCTCTCTGGAGCATTGCTGATCAATTCAATTCAAAAAATAAGGAAATCTTCATATATAAAATTAAAAAAATAAACAAACTTGATAATTCATCACTTGTTGTAAACGATATTTTGCTAATTCCGCTAAATATTTGATACAATATTTAGATATTACTATAATAATACTATATATGGTATGTCCATTTTGTAATAAAGTTGAAACAAGCGTTGTTGATTCCAGAAAAAACAACGAAGGTAACTCAATTCGAAGAAGAAGAGAGTGCCCCACATGTAATTTAAGATTCACAACCTATGAAAAAGCTGAAATAGGTATTCTTGTAGAGAAAAGAAGCGGATCTTATCAAGAATTTGACTATCAAAAACTATTTAGAGGTATTGAAAACGCTTTTGGTGGCCTTGATCTTAATGAAAAGCAATTAAAGACCTTAGTTGACAATATTCATAATGAAATTAAATCTAATGGAAGCAAAATTAAAAGCGATTTTATTGGAGAAACTGTATTAATTCACTTAAAAGAAACAAATAAGGTTGCATATTTACGTTTTGCTTCTGTGTATAAAGAGTTTTCTGATGCATCAGATTTCGAAAAAGAAGTCGCAGAACTTTAAATTAAGGTAAATCTGCTAAATTGTTATAAATATTTAAACTTTTTTGATTAAAAGCAGATAAAGAATTTTCAAACGCTCTTACCTCTGTCGATTTATTCAATAAAATTGCTGATGATATGGACTCAGCAACTTCATACTCATTATTTCTAAGAGCAGCAAGATACCTACCATGAAGGTCCTCTGCAGTAATTAGTGCTACTTCAACTAAATTTTTATGATTACTAAATTCAGCTATTTCAGGAAGACTTGAATAATTTACCTTACTTTGAGCAATAATTGATGATAATTCAGTAGTAAGAAGATCAATGTTTACATTCTCCTCTTTTACTGGTAATTCTTCATAAACTAAAATCTCTGAAATTAAAATTCTATAGGAAATAACAAGGTCAAGTTCATTTACAAGTAAAAATATGTTATTTAAATTACTAATAACTTCTTCTTTATCTAATATATCTGTCCTTGAATCTAAATTTTCTCGATATTCAATCAAAGATGACTCAATTTGTTGTAAATTAGCACTTGCATTTGAAACATCATACTTCGAATAAAAGGTGTTCGTTGAAATTTCAATAAGAGTAGGAAGTAAATCAATTAATTCATTAGAGTTTGATGTTACCACCACTGCATCTTCAGCAATTTCTGTCTGAACATTGCGATAATTTAAAAATGAAGTAATCGATAAGGAGAATATAAGTACAACGAGAATACCAATGAATGTTGGAAATACCCATTTTCTTCTACTTTCAAGATCTGACCAGACTTTTTGTATTTGTGAAGTTATTTTTAATGGATTAAATGTATCTGTAGATGGTTCAAGTGATGGCTCTATTATATTTTCCGTAGTATTCAAGTAAGTTTCAATACTTGACTGAATTGGTGTTGATAAAATTTCTTCTGTATTGGATACAAGTTTATCAAAGCTTTGTTGATCTAAATTATCAGATTCTTCAATATTCTCAATTTGATATTCTGATGTATCAATTGAAATATCAGCTTCAAACCCTAGTAAATCAAGAATCTTGATTTTATTAGGATTTTTAGTTTTATTTATAAGAAAATAATCTCTAATATTCATCATTGAAAGGGTACCACTGAATAATAATTTTAATATAAAAATAAAACTTCTTAACAAGAATGGAAAAATACCAAGTAAAAGTCATTCTGATGATATTGGTTACGATCTTTATGCCGACAGTGGTTATAAAATCGACCCTGGTGAGGTAGTACGAATAAAATTAAGTATTGCTATACAGTTACCTATTAATGTTGGAGGATTTGTACTTCCAAGATCTGGATTAGCTAGTAAGCATTTGATTGCTCCAATAAATTCTCCGGGTTTAATTGACCCCGGATACCGTGGTGAATTAATGGTACCACTTATGAATTATTCGAAAATTACATATACGGTGAAAAAGCATGAACGAATTGCACAACTTGTAGCTATTACGACAGAGAATTTAGAATTTCATGAAGTTGATAATTTAGACGAATCCGAAAGATCAGATGGTGGTTTTGGGTCTACTGGAAAAAATTGATTTAATTAATAAATAGAGTTATTAATATATAAGTTACGCGGAAGTAGCTCAGCTGGCAGAGCGCCACCTTGCCAAGGTGGAGGCCGCGGGTTCAAATCCCGTCTTCCGCTCAAATGGCGACGTGGCGGAGTGGCTACGCAGAGGTCTGCAAAACCTTGTACACCGGTTCGATTCCGGTCGTCGCCTCCAATAATTATGATTGCAATTACAGGCTCAGGAGAATTTTTACCATCAATACTAGATGTTGATAAAAAGTTGATTAGCTATTTAGACGACACTCCTAAAGCATTAACGTTCTCTACTGCAGCTGGCAAAGAATCTGATGATAGACTTATTTACTGGAAAAATTTAGCACAAGATCACTTCGCTTTACTTGGAATTGAACACAAACATATAGATGCTAGAAACAGAGAAGATTTAAATAAAAGTGCTGTTATAGATGAAATGAAGAGTTCTAACTTTGTGTACTTTTCTGGCGGTTCACCAATACATTTACATAATTCCATACAAAATTCTGAATTTTCTGTTGAACTTAAAAATGTTGAAAAGCGTGGAATCATTGCTGGATGTAGTGCTGGTGCGATGATAATGGGTGAAAAAATGATTAAAGGAACAGGTCTTAATTATTTACAGAATACAATTGTGATACCCCATTATGGAGAAAGTTTTTATTCTTGGATTTCAAATACTGTAAAAGTATTAAATAGAGGTAAGTATAAGTTACTTTGTTTAGAAAAAGATACATATTTTATTAAAGATAAGAATGAAATCAGGGTGTTAGGAAAACAACAAGTACACATTATTTACAAAAAGGAACACCACACTTTTTCTGATGGTGACAAAATAGACCTCTTATTATTATCATAAAGATATGTGTGGAAGATATTATATTGATGTTGCAAAGGAAGAACTTTCTTTCGTAAACAACTTTAAAGAATTTGAGTATGAAGAAAACTTCAATGTAGCACCACAAACTTCTGCACCTTGTATTATCGATAATAAATTAGTATCTGCTAATTGGGGTTACTTCCCAGATTGGCTAAAGAAACAATCTAATTCAAGACCTTTATTTAATACACGCTACGAGTCTTTATTGGAAAAAAAGACTTTCACTTCAGCGTTTAAAAGTTCTAGATGTTTAATTCCTATCTCCGGATGGTATGAGTGGAAAGAGGAGGAAGGTATCAAGCAACCTTATTATTTTTCCAGTAATTCGTCCGAAACTTTATTTGCTGCTGGACTTTATTGGAATAGAAGCAGTGGAGATATAGAGTCCTCTATTATTACAAGAGAATCTGTTACAGATTTGCAAGTAATTCACAACAGATCACCACTTTTATTAAATGAAGAAAAGAGAAATCTGTGGACATCTGATATTTCAAGTGAAGAAATATACAGTGAAATTTTAGACTATACATATAGCGATATAGAATTCTATAAAGTGGATAGAGCAGTAAGCAACCCAAATAATAATAATAATAAGTCGCTTATACAGGAATTTAAAACGGTACCCTTTTAATGAATAGTCAATCACCTATATACTCTCTAAAGTTCACAATTTCCTGGATCATTGTGTATGGTTTAATTGTTTTTATTCTCTGGCAATTTATACAAATTTTTTTAGCTATATATATAGGACTCTGGGTTTTGAATCTATTAATTGAGATTGTTGAACGGTTTTTCCTGAGATTTGGAAAAAGAATTATTACCGTTGAGAAATAATCAATTTATAAAAGTCTAAATTAATGCTATATTTTTAAATACGGGAGATTAGCTCAGTCTGGCAGAGCGCTACCTCGACAAGGTAGATGTCACAAGTTCAAATCTTGTATCTCCCACAAAAAAATATTTGATTAATAATAAATCACCAGGTACGTTATCCATAGTTATAATCAATGTATATGAAGGTAGCTTTACTTATAAATCAAAAATCGCAAATAAGATACCTGTAAAAAATGTTTCGTTTACTTGACTTTACCCTTTCGCTAATCGGATTAATTTTTTTATCTCCAATATTTGTTCTAATTTTCTTTATAACATTTTTAGATACCGGATCTCCGCTGTTCAGACAAGAGAGGATTGGTAGATATGAAAATCCATTTATTCTTGTCAAATTTAGAACTATGCAAAAAAATACTGCTTCTGTTGCAAGCCATTTAGCCGATGTAAATGCAATTACTAATATTGGTTCCTTTTTAAGAAAAACACACTTAGACGAACTTCCACAATTAATTAATGTTTTAAAAGGCGATATGAGTTTAGTTGGTCCGCGTCCTGCATTGTTCAGTCAAGAGAAATTACGAAGTGAACGAAAGCTTTTAGGAGTTTATAATGTTAGACCTGGAATTACAGGATTGTCACAAGTGTCAGGTTTAGACACCTCTATGCCTGAACTACTAGCTAAAACAGATGCTAAAATGATTAGTTCACTTACACTTGTACAGTATTTTAAATTTATAATTGCTACTGCAACAGGTAAAGGTAGTGGAGATGCAGCTACCCGTTAATTACAAAATTTACATAAGGTGTATTTAATCCTAAAATTTTTTGATTTTCATAATCAAATTTTTCAGTAAATCCTGCGATATAATAATGTTCATTTAAATTTTCATCACCTTCTGTAAATGTATTAAGTGCGTTATCTCTTCTCTTCCAGTATGTCTTTTTAAAATCGGGATTACCATCATATGTAAGAGGATTGAATGTTCGATTAGATTTTTCAAGAGGCATTAATGCTTCACATACTCCTTTATATTCATCTCCTATTTGTACTTCATAGCCTCCTAGTTCGTACTTGAAAGCTTTAATAACGCAAAATTTATGATATTTAAAATCAATAGTATTCCAAATAGCTTCAACATGCGATGAGTCAATAAATGCATACTGTTTACTTTCTTTAAATACAATATTTAATAAATAGAGGGCATCAAAGTAATTAATATAACTTTTCATAGCATCTTTTGATGAGTAATAATTATTGTTCATAAACTATAGATTAATATTGTATAGATACAACTCGCTGGAGAAGTAAATCTAAATTCGTATATACTTTGCCTATGACTAGGGAAATAAAAAATATTATTAATATTATAGTTTTTCTTATTTGCATAGCATTAGTAAATGTTGCGGGACAAAATATTGAATTAGAGATTCGAGGAATTAATGCTTTTACATTTGTATTAATTGTTGCAGTTCTAATTCAAGTAATTTTCTTTATTCCATCATATTTACTAAAAACAGAGAAATACTACGACTTAGTTGGGAGTCTTACATATGTAACAACTATATCGTTAGCGTACTTTTCTGTTGAGAATAAAACATCAATAGATACCATCATTTATTTATATGTAATGGTCTGGGCCACAAGATTAGGTATATATTTATTTAGAAGAGTACAAAAAGATGGAAAAGATGTGAGATTTGAAAAAGCTAAGACTCATTTCTTTTGGTTTCTTCAATACTGGATGGGTCAGGCTCTGTGGGTTTCACTTACCTCGTGTGCAGCAATAATTGCAATACTATCTCCTGAAGAAAATTCTTTACCAATTTTAGCAATTGTAGGTATGGCGCTTTGGCTGACAGGCTTCACAATTGAATCTATTTCTGATTATCAAAAACGTGTATTTAGAAAAGAAAATAATCCAAGTCAATCATTTATACATACAGGTTTATGGGCTAGGTCAAGACATCCAAATTACTTTGGTGAGATAACACTATGGACAGGAATTGCTGTTATTGCATTAAATACTTTGTCAGGCGTTGAATTCATTACGCTTATTTCTCCAGTGTTCGTTTATATCTTACTTACACGAATGAGTGGTATTAATTTACTTGAACGTATTGCTGATGAAAGATACGGTGAATTAGAGGAATACCAGCGGTATAAAAGAAATACTCCTGTACTATTTCCTAAACTTTCTAAAAATAAAAATTAGTCCAATCCCAATAGCTATTAATTGGTAATAGGGAAGTGAATCATATCTAACAATAAAGTTGTATCCAATTCCGATAATGCCTAGACCAACTGCTAGTTTCTGCCAGTTCTTCATTTTATAAACTATCTAGTTTTTCGAGTAGGTTTGCTTTTTCACCAGGTAACATTTCAACAGTGTGCTCGCCATTTGGGTAACTACCTGATTCAACATCATCTTTAAAACCTTTTACTGCTTTAGCTCTTTCAGTATTTAACTTCTCTTTGATAGCTTTTCCATTACCCCAGGATTTAGCATGTCTTGGCATTTTAATCCCAGTTGTCTCACCACATATGTCTTCAAAAAATAAAAACATTACATCTCCTCCTGAACCTGATCCTAGAGAGTTGATTACTAAAGAAGTATGTTTTTTAATTTCAATAAGTGCATCTTCAGCAACGCATTCTACCTCAGCTCCAAAAGCTCCTGCATTTTCTAATCTTTTCATATCTTTTAATATCGATACTGCTTCATCAGCTGTTTTACCTACCGTTCTTATTCCACCATATTTCGTAGCCATAGAAGGAACCATACCAACATGTCCTTGTACCTGCATTCCTTCTTTAGCTAGCATCTCTACAACATCAAAGCTTCTAGGTGTTAATACTGAATCAGCTCCTGCCATCATTACATCAAATGCACCTCTAAGTATTTCCTCATTTGTAATAAATCTTCCAGCAAATAATGCTGCTGTTATAAAAGTATTTGGAGCTCCTTTCCTAACATCTTGATACCAATCACTTCCTGTAATTATCATATCTATATCTTGCGAAGCAATAATTTCAGCTTCTTCTTGATTGGCTGCAGTTACTTGTGTCATTTTTATATTATTATTTTTGTTTAAGATCATATCTCCAACTGTGATGTTACGTTCTACTTGTTCGTGCCCAAACGTATAAATTCTTTTCATGTAGGTATTATACGTGACCACTTGTCTGAAAAACAAGGGGTCGGCAGTTCGATTCTACATTTAGGCGACTATTCCTTTTCGAGTTATTTCTCACTATCTATATAAAAAACAAAACAGGGAAAGTAAACTTACCAATATGAAAAAAGTAATTCCTAACTCAATTGAAAATAAAATTCCTAATAATAAATTTGTATACTATTTTTCTTGGTTGTTAGTAGGATTTAATTTCTTTAGAAGTCTTGAGCATATATTTAATGAAGATGGCGGAGCTGAGTCCATAGCTGGTTTACCGCTGAGTACTTATTCACTTGAAGCTGCAAACAATATTGTTTCAATATTTGCTCAATGGGGTTTCTCTCAATTAGTTTTATCTTTCATTTTATTACTTGTAATTATCAAAATGAAAGAACTCATACCTCTTCTATTGCTAATTATTGCATTTGAAAATATCTTAAGAGGAGTGGTAGGGCTTTATAAACCATTAATTTTAGGAGATGCACCTCCAGGTGCTATTACTCCGATTATAGGACTTGTCACCTTAGTTGTGTTTTTTATTTCAATTAAAGAAAACTAAAATAGTAAATATGAAAGAAGTATTGTTTAATTAATGTCAGAAATAGTAATTATCGGAGGAGGATTTGGAGGATTAAGTTTTCTAAAAGCTGCACGTAAAACCAATAATAATTTTACGTTAATTGATAAAACTAATCACCACCTTTTCCAACCCCTTCTATATCAAGTAGCAACTGCAGTATTATCACCTGCGGATATTACTGTGCCAATTAGAAACTTATTCAAAAATGATAAAAATATAAATGTTTTATTAGATGAGGTAGTTGATATCAATCAGCAAAATAACTCAATTTCTTTAAAAAGTGGCAATGAAATTAATTATGATAAATTATTAATTAGTGTCGGATCTAGTTATTCATATTTTGGTAATAATCATTGGAGTAGGTACTCACTTGGGTTAAAAAATTTAAATGATGCTTTGGATATTAGAGATAATATATTAAAAGCATTTGAAAAAGCTGAAAATGAGCAAAAAGGTGATATAAAACTTTCATATTTAAATTTTGTTATTATTGGTGGCGGTCCTACTGGAGTTGAACTGGCTGGATCTATAGCGGAGCTTGCCTACAAAAATATTAAAAATGAATATAGGAATTTTAACTCTAATGAAATCAATGTGTATTTAGTAGAAGCAGGACCTGCAATACTATCAGATTACTCAAAGGAATTATCAGTTAAAGCAAGTAAATACCTTCAGAAATTAGGTGTCAGTATTAGGTTGAATGAAAAAGTGTTAAATATAGAAGATAAAAAAGTAATTACAGATAAAGAAATCTTTCAAACAAATAATATTATTTGGGCCGCCGGTAACAAAGCGAATCCTTTAATTGATAAACTAAAAACAAATGTAGATAATTTTGGAAGAGCAATTGTTAATAAAGATTTTTCTATTAATGAAAATAATTCTATTTATGTAATAGGCGATGCAGCAAATTACAAGAATAATGATGGTAAAACACTTGCAGGTATAGCTCCAGTCGCTATCCAACAAGGAAGATATTTAGCAAAGAAATTAACATCACATAAACCTACAGAGAAAATGAAAACCTTTAAATATAAAGACAAAGGCATGATGGCAACAATTGGCGGGTTTAAAGCTATTGGTGTTATTGGAAGTTTGCAAATATCAGGTTTAGTAGCTTGGTTATTTTGGAGCCTCATTCACTTGGTCTATTTAATTGGGTATAAATCTAAATTGATTGTCCTTATTGAATGGATTTTTGCTTATTTCTTAAATAAAAGAGGCACAAGATTAATTTATCGCGAAAATATTATCAACAAATCTAACAATTAAATTCTAAAAAGAAACAGCTATATTTCCAAAAAAGTAAAAAGAATATTAAGAAAATAGTTCCAAATATAAGTTTGTAATTATTAAGAATGAAATTTTCTGTATCGCTTATATATCTTTTTTCTTGTATCTTGTTGATTGAATTTGTAAAACTAACAATTATTAAAGCCGTAATTATTATCACATAAATCATTATTGAAATTAATTTTTATCGCGTACTGTCGATCCAACAACTATAGCTGCTGAAATTATAATTAAATTTTTTACAATATATTGTCCTTCTACAGTTAATCCAAAAGGAAAACTTGTAAAGCATACTTCAGGTAAAAGAATTAGAGGCAGAAATGTACCGGGCATCTGTATAAATAAAAGTAGTATTGAAAATCTTATTAATGGTTTTATACACATTGTTAAACCAATAACTACTTCCCACCAGCCTAAAATTGGTACAAAATCAGAAGGGTCTTTAAACCAATAAACAGTATTTTCTACTAACTCTTGCGCAGGGCTTAATCCAAAAGGTTTTAAAATTCCAAACCAAATATAAATTATTCCTAAAGAATACCTCAATAAAGTAATACCCCAACGAGACATAAAATTGGTTATTAAAATATCTAAATCATTAAGTGATTTAATGTTCTTCATAATGTAACTTTATTGCTTATCTTTATTTACCAATAATTAGTAATTTTAAAGATTTATTCATTAAGATATAAAATTATGAATTTGATTATTAAAAACCTTAAGGAAATTTAAATGGAACTTTTTATTAAGATAATTGCTAAGTATTTTCAACGATTTCGTAAAAAGGAAGATACTGATGAAAATAAATCTTCTACAATTATTTTACAATTAGTTTTGTTAGCTGTTTTTCCAGTTCTTTATACCATTACTTTGATGCCACCAGGGGTTAGTGTTTTACAAATTGTTTCTGCTGGTATCGCTTTTTTTCTAATTGTAATATTTGCGCTTAGAATCTTAAAATATTTCAAACTTATGTGATCAATTTTTTATTAATAATTATTGAATCGCTAAAGGATCTCCGTATTCCCAAGTTACACTACCTCCACGATCTAGTTGATTGATTAGTATCATATCTTTTTCACTTATAGTGAATTTAAGGTCAAAGTTATCTTTCATACGTTCTATTTTTATACTTTTTGGAAGTATTGCATACTCATGTTGAAGAGCCCATTTAAGAAGGATTTGAGCCTCGGTAACACTATATTTAGATGCTAATTTTTTAAAAGGTGACTCTAAATCTTTACTGTCTTGATACATTTGATCAGTTTTTAAACTATTCTCACCATCTTTATGTCTCCAAGTTGAGAGAGGTACAAGACTGCTATATGCAATAATATCGATTCCTTTTTCTTTTAGATATTCAACTAGTTCTGGTTTCTGTGACCAGGGATGAAGTTCTATCTGGTTTGCTGAGGGTAGTGGATATCCTTTTTCATTTAATTCTTCAATATGATTAATACCCCAATTAGATACACCAATATTTTTAACCCTACCTTGTTCTTGTTGCGATAATAATGTTTCCCACTGATCTAATCTCTTACTTTTACCATGGGGGGAGTGAATGAGGTATAAATCAACGTATTCTAGATCAAGATTTCTGAGACTTTTATCTAGAGATTTAATTGTTCCTTCTTTATTTTTAATACGATCTACTTTTACTAAACCACCAGGCCATAGTTTTGTAGTAATAGTTATATCTTCTCGATTTAGATCTGTATCTGAGAAAATCCTTTTTAGTGCCTTACCAACTCCATCCTCATTTCTATACACTGCTGCTGTATCGATATGTCTGTACCCGTAATTAATAGCAGCATAAGACATTTCTTCAGCTTCTTGTGAATTCATATTGTAAGTTCCAAGACCTATGCGGGGTATTATCTGATTGTTATTATTTTTCATATTTTCAATACAGTAGGTAAAGTAATCCAGAAAGTAAAGGTATTAGGAGAATAAAGCTTAATAAAATAATTCTTCTTGGTTTCATATATTAATTTTACAACTGGTACAAATAAAAATTTCTAAATGCCAATAAAATTAATACTCCCCATATCAATTTGCTTAAGCGCTTAGTAATCCACAGTCTGTCATACTTGTAATACAGACCAAATTGTATAAGAATTTTATTTATCACATCATAATTTTAAGTTAAACAACAGAACAAATGCAAAAAAGAGCCCAGTTTCCCGAACTCTTTTTTTGAGGTAACAGGCTTATTACCTATAGATAACAATAACAGTAAAATAGATGTATGGAAGAAATATCTGTAACTGAACTTAGAAGGCAAGCTCGTAAAAAAAAACATATGCTAAAACGTAGAGGCCGATTAGATTACAGAACAGGCAGAACAGGTAAACGTAAGTAAATAAAAATACTTTTGAATCTATAACTTCTATTCAGGATATACTTACTTTCTTATGTCAAAAGATAATATTAGAAACATTGCAATAATTGCTCATGTAGATCATGGTAAAACTACATTAGTTGATGGTCTTCTTAAGCAAAGTGGTACTTTTAGTGACCATGCTGTAATCGAAGACAGGGTAATGGATTCTGGAGATTTAGAAAAAGAACGAGGAATAACTATAACTTCTAAAAATACAGCAATTCTATATGAAGATATAAAAATTAATATCGTAGATACTCCAGGACATGCTGATTTCGGTGGGGAAGTTGAGAGAAGTTTAAACCTTGTTGACGGAGTTCTTCTGTTGGTTGATTCTAGCGAAGGACCATTACCTCAAACTAGATTTGTATTAAAAAAAGCTTTAGAAAAAAAACTTCCAGTTGTTTTAGTTATAAATAAAATTGATAAGCCGGATGCAAGAGTTGATGAAGTTGTTCAAGAGACATATGATTTATTTATTGATCTAGATGCAAATGATGATCAAATTGAATTTCCAATTATTTATACAAATGCTAAAGATGGTATCGCTGTTAAAGACCTTAAAGACAACCCGCAAGATCTCACACCTTTGTTTGACTTAATTACAACTTATTTTGAAGGTCCTGACACTACTGATGAAGCTACCACACAATTTCTTGTAACTAATTTATCTTATGATTCATATGTTGGACAAGTAGCAATAGGTCGTTTAGATAGTGGTTCCTTAAAAATAAATGAAAAATATAGTTTATGCACTGAAGAAAACACTATAAATAACATAAAACTTTCTGCGCTATATACATTTAATGGATTAGACAGAGTTAGTGTTGATACACTTGAATCAGGAGATATTATCGCAGTTGCTGGTATTGAAAATGTAAATATTGGTGATACTTTATCTGATAATGAAAATCCAAAACCTCTTCCACGAATTACAATTGATCAACCAACGGTATCAATATTTTTTCATGTAAATAATTCCCCATTTGCGGGTAGAGAAGGTAAATACGTAACTTCAAGAAACATAATCGAAAGATTAGAAAAAGAAGTTTTGAGTAATGTTTCTCTACATGTATCCCTTACTGATAAAACGGATGTATTTGAAGTTAAAGGTAGAGGTGAGTTACAAATGGCTGTCTTAATCGAAACTATGAGACGAGAGGGATATGAATTTATGGTTTCAAGACCTGAGGTTATAACTATTGAAAAGGATAATCAAATTCATGAACCAGTAGAAAATGTATATATAGATATTCCTGATGAATATGTTGGGACTGTTACTAAAAATTTATCAAGTAGAAAAGGGAAGATGACTAGCTTGATGAATAATGGTTTTGGTAGAGCAACTTTAGAATTTGAAATTCCCTCAAGAGGTCTTATTGGTTTTAGAAATCAGTTCTTAACAGAAACAAGAGGATCTGGAATTATGAACACACTTTTTGATTCCTATAAGTCTTGGTATGGAGATATCCCACAAAGAACTTCTGGTGTACTTGTTGCTGATCGAGATGGAAAAGTAACAACTTATGCCAGTTTAGCAATGGTTGACAGAGGTATTTTATTTGTACCACCTGGAACAATGGTTTATAAAGGAATGATTGTTGGTGAGAGAAATAATGATGGTGATTTAGTTGTTAATATAACGAAAGAAAAAAAACTTACAAATCATCGTGCATCAGGTTCTGATGATACAGTACCTTTAAGACCACCCCAATTAATGTCTCTTGATCAATGTTTAGAATTTATTAGCGATGATGAATTTGTAGAAGTAACTCCAGAAACTATAAGATTAAGAAAATCTGATTTAAACGTTAAAACTTAAAGTTCTCCGACTTTAGTAATTGCATTTTCTTTTTAACCCCACCATCACCGCTATATCCACCTATATTCCCATCTGATCTAATAACTCTGTGACATGGAATATCTATGGGATATGGATTTTTACCACATGCATTCGCAACTGCTCTAGCACTGTTAGGTTTCCCTATTGATACAGCTATTTCTTTATATGTTTTGGTTTTTCCAAATGGAATTTTAGAAATTTCTGACCATACTTGTATTTGAAAATTCGTACCATCAACAGTTTCTAGTAATTTATTTATCAATTTTTATAACCAAATTATCTGTTGTTATTTCCGATTGTTTCAAAGCCTCTAAATTAAATCTATTATTTGCTTTTAATGAGTCCGCATAGTCAATACTTCCTTTTAAAAAGGTATATTTAGTTAGTGGACTAATAGCTCCAAATGCTACAAAGTCATAATGGGCTGAGTCAGTTAGATAAAACCCCTTAGCATACTTTTCAGAAGTGGACCCGACATATGAGCTAGTTAAATAATTTCTATATACCTCAATTTCTGACATTTCGTTGATATCTTCATTTCCTCTGTACCAGTCTTCGCTATATATAAAATAAGTTGGAGATGAAAGAACAATCCCTCCGTATTCGGAAATGACAGGTACAAAAAATGGATCTTGCAACACTAATGTTTCACATTTGTTCCTTAAACAATATAAATGCGCAGATCCTCCTCCAGTTGAATGTCCAATAATATTTATTACCGATAAATCACTTACTAGATTATTTTTATTTAAATACTCAAGTGTATTTTCAATATCAATTGACATTTCATACATAACATCAAAAACTTTTGATGAAGCTTCTGTAGAGCCTGTATTAAATATTGTGCCACTAGGTAACTCAGTAAACATAGATAATCCAGTGTGGTCTATTGCAATCACGATATATCCTTGTGAAGCAATGGTTAGTAACTGATCTGTTGCAAATATTTTCTCACCTGCCCATCCATGTGTATAAACTACTACAGGAAATTTCTCATCAATCTTCCTATCGTCTGCAACTAAGTCAAAATAAGATAAATTTAAATGGCTTAATAAAAAAGTTGGAATATTAATACCCCAAGTACGGTTTAAATACTTAACTACTGTTTCACCCCAGTTTGATGGAGAGTCTTTAAAAAGTTGAATAGAAGAGGATTCACCATCACTTGGATAATAAAGATCAACAAGTAACTCTCTATTACCACTTAAATCTAAGTTACTTAATTCATAAAAAGCTTTTGGTTGTTCCCTGTTATCAACTGATATAAGTATTTCTTCATATCCAACAGAATAAATCTTATTTTCAATTGTAAATTCAGGTATTGGAAGAAAATAAATAAGTAAAGTTGAAGTAATAAATAAAGTAAAAAAAATCATAAATGAGATAGCTTTAAAAATTTTATTTGTAAATTTGAAACCAAAAGTGTGACTAATAGCAGAAGACAAGATAATTATATATATAGGCATATACTGCCACTTATATCCAACTACTAAAACTTGTATAAAAGCTGTAATAGAAGAGAGAACTAAAGATATAACAAATATTTTTTCTGAAATAAATTTTTTAAATACTAATTCAAAAGCAAAAAGTATGATAGCAATATCAAAAAAGTTCATAATTTTACTTTATTTAATATAAATAATTAGACGGTAAATAGTAAAAAATATTAATATTTAAACAGCTATCTATTTTGAGGAATTTAAATAGCTAATTTAGATAAGGGGTTTCTCCAGGATGGGAACCCTCTTATCTTTTAAAAATATTATTTCAAATTATCTCTTTAAAATGTATTATTTATTAAATGGCAAATTCTCATACACCTCTAGCTAAATTTATTCACTGGACTTTTACTGTTCTATATGCCTATGGAATATTTAAACAAGTTGATGAACTTGAAGAACTTGAAGATGTATCTCTACTTAATTTTGAGATATTTTTTGCAATTGTATTTCTAGTTATTGTTTTACTTAGATATTTTTATATGAAAGATGTAAAGACACTTCTTGGTGCACATGATCAAATGCGCGAAGGTCATTTATTCATAGCAAAAGTAACACATAGGCTTGTTTACTTTAGTTTAATAATGTTGCCAACTACAGGTTTATTGATAGCAGGAATGTTGGCTGCAGATATTCCAGGTATGCAAGCAGCTATTGCTTTACATGAATTCTCTGCCTTTTTAAGTTACGTAACAATTGCTTTGCATGTAGGTGCTTCACTTTATTCAAGATATAAAGGTGAGGGCATATGGAATGCATTGGTTCCAGTATTTAAAGAAAAAGGTAAAAACGAGTCTGCGTTAGTTATAAAACTAGAAGTCATAGAAGATAAAATATATAGTTTCATTGAAAATAAAATAATAAGTAAATAAATATTATTATTTATAACGTTATGAACAACCACTAATTACTATAAGTTTACTTATTTTGTTTATACATCTAGCAAAATAAGTGTATTGAAGGGGGAGTTCTCTGTCTGAGCTCCTCTTTCTAAGTTAATATCTATCAGTTCTTCCTCTAAAAATTCTAGAGAAAATACTTTCCTTATCTTTAATTGGATTAAATTTGTTGTCTGGCTTTGCATTCTGAGAAGGTATGTTATCAGGTTCGTAAGAGAAATCATCCACATCAATATCTTCTTCAATAACTACAGACTGTTCATTAAATTCATTATCTATTGAGGTGGTTTGCTCCTTAGTAACTTCTTTAATAGATTTTGGTTTTCTCCATAATAAAAAAACTATAAAAAAACCTACTATAGAACCACCAAGAGTATCTTCAATATTTCCGGATGAAATATCAGTAATAATGCCAAATATGATTGTAGAAAGAAAAAATAATGCAAAAAATCTACGAACGGTTAAACGCACTTTTGAATTCCTTTGCATGTAAGCATTGTAGTAATGCCGGTTATATTAATTCAGACCTGCTTTAAAAGTTTTAATCTTTGGCCCCATAGCAGCTAAGTTTTCTTTCATTTCATCAGATACATCACCTAAAATTGTCATATTGTCAAAGTTCGTTATTTCACGGAATTTTAGATTGACTGGAGTACCTATTGCTTTAGTAGCTATTTCTTTAAAACTTTCAGCGTTATCAAATTCCTCAATTAATGTTGCTGTGTTTGTTTCTTTATCTACATACCATTCAAACTTCTTAAGACCTTCAACACCTAAGCTATCAATAAATTGACATTGTTCATTTTCAATAAAATCTATAAACTCATCTGCTGATGCGTAACTTACATCGATGATAACTCTTAGTTCTCCGCTGTCTTTATGTAATTCCATTCAATCTCCTTTAATAACAAATCTTATATTAATAATAATGTTTTATGAGCGCTTTCCTTACAAGGAAGAAGTCACAAATTCAAATCCTGTAGTGCCCACAAAGATTTTCAATTATTATGAATATATGAAATACAAAAAAGACTTAGGTGCTTTATTAGTTACTTTAGGTATAGTTTGGAATGTATTTAGCGGTATTCGCTCTAGCTACACCCCAACTCAAACAATTCTTGTTGTTATACTTGCGTATCTTGGAATACGTTTAACTTATTTCGTTTACTTTAAAAATAAGTAATATTAAATGTTTAATTGGTTCTTTCATTGCAAGGATGAAACCATCATCTACTTGAGATTGTGTTAGGATTTAATTTAATGAAAACAGATAATCCAAATTTACAAGAACGCATAGTTGATTTTAATGGAAAAGAAATCAAAGTTTCCAATTGGTGGAATTGGAGAGGTCAGGGTGCTGCAGATCTATATTTAGATGGTGAACACTTAGATCAAGACACAAGTAAAGTTGCTACTGGCAGAAAAGTGCTTCTTTCAAAATATGATGTTTCTGAAGATATTAAATCTATAGAAGTTTACGCATCATACTTTTTTAAACTAAAATTGAAGATTCTCGTAAACGGAAATATTATCTATCAAGATAAATAGAAAATTAAAATTGGTATTTTCTAGATAAATGATAAGTTAATTTAAATATATATGAATTGTGTGGAATAATTACTAAATGAAATTTAAATTAATTTTATTATTAATATTTTTAATCTCCTGTGGTTCTGATTCTAGCACT
>CACDQN010000010.1 GCA_902555055.1 uncultured Candidatus Actinomarina sp. | reverse complement strand
GTGATTAAGGTGACCAGATGTTTCCCATAGAATTGACTTACCTATGTGGGGAGTATTTACTAAATCGTAATCATTATTTAAATGCGCATTTTTGCTATAAGTTTCAATTAGATCACGAAGAATTGCTCCTTTAGGTTTCCATAAAAAGTTTCCAGATCCTAACTCATTAGATGTTGTAAATAAATTTAACTCATTACCAATTTTTCTATGATCTCTTTTTTCAGCTTCTTCTTGCTGAATAAGGTATGCATCTAAATCTTTTTTGGAAAACCATGACGTACCATATATTCTTTGTAGTTGCGGATTCTCTTCGTCTCCTCTCCAATAAGCCCCGCCTAATTTAGTTAATTTAAAATGTTTTAAATAATTAGTATTTGGAATGTGAGGACCCCTACATAAGTCTGAAAATTTTTCATTAGTATACATGGTTACAACGTCATCTAATACACCTTCTTCAGACTCCGCAGATTCTATGAGCTCAATTTTAAAAGATTGATTTTTAAAAAGTTTTTTGGCATCTTTTTTTGTAATTTCAGATTTAGTAAAATTCTGAGCATTCTTAGTGATATTAATCATTTCTTTTTCAATATCAGTGAGATCGCTTTCTTTTAGTGGTTCCTTGAATAAAAAATCATAATAAAAACCGTTATCAATACTTGGCCCTACTCCATATTTTGCATCAGGGTATAAATTTAATACTGCTTGAGCAAGAATATGAGCTGATGAATGTCTTAGTATGTGTAAAGCATCTGGATCACTATTTGTTACAATTCGAACAGAAATGTCAGATTCGAAAATGGTGGTCATGTCATAAAAATTATTATCAATTTCTAAACATATAGCATCTTTTGCTAAACGCGAACCTATACTTTTAGCTATATCAAAACCATTAACAGCATTATCAAAAGATTTGATACTTCCATCAGGTAAAGTTACTTGTACAGTCATAATTTCATAATAATAACCAAAATATGATAATTTTCACACAACAAATAATCTAAATAATCTACAAGAACAATAAAAGTAAGATATATTTTAATAAAATAGATGTATGAAGAACAAAATCACTTTTAAAAATGATGAGATTACTGTAGATATGCCAAATGCAGTTAAAAACCTGAATGTAAAAATAGTCTATATATTTCCCAATCCATATCAGTTAGTAGTCAAGGATGTAACATTTTCATCCAATAAATATGATGAAATTAACACAGTAGACATTCGAAAAGTAAATTACTTTTCAATTAAAAAAAAGGGGCTTAAATTAATAAACAATATTGCAAATGTAGATAGTGACTATTTTTATAAAAATACTAAAAATAAATTTTATATGTCTATCGATTTAAAGAAAATTTCTAAATTATTAAAATTAAGAAAATTCAAAGACAAAGAATTAAAACTTGCTGCTTATGCTTATTATTATGTTTTTAATACATATAATTATTCAACAAATTATTCCTTATATTTGTCACATAAACTTGGATACAGTGAGTCTTACGTCAAAAACTTAACAAAAGATATATTTAAATATAAGTATCTAACAAAAAATACTGCAGGTACTGCTGGTGGTTTATTGTCTAAAAAGACAATAAAATTAATTAACTCTCAGAAATTTCAACAGTTACTATAACAACATCTTCAACAGGTTTGTCTCCAGCTCCTGTTTCAACACTTGCAATAACATCAATAATATCGATACCCTCAATTACTTTTCCAAAAATTGTGTAATTATAAGGAAGTGGGTAATCAACATGCATAATAAAAAATTGACTACCGTTTGTATTTGGACCTCTATTGGCCATAGCTAAGATACCTTTTGAGTATGGTATTTGATTATTTAGTTCGTCTTCAAATTCATAACCTGGATATTTACCGTAATCTCCATGACCTGTACCAGAAGGATCTCCTCCTTGAATCATGAATTCTGAAATAACTCTGTGAAAAATTACACCATCGTAGTAACCATCTTTAGCTAATGTAATAAAATTATTAACTGTTATAGGTGCATCTTTAGTGAAGAATTCGACTGTCATATCGCCTAATGATGTTTTAATTACTGCAGTATAATTTTTACTATCATCGATTGTCATTTGATGTTGTTCTGTGTATGTTTTTTCCATTATTTCTCCTAACGTTGTTGTTGTTTCTAAAATAGTTGTATCTGTAGATTCAATAGGTGAATCGGATCCACCACATGATATGAATATTAACAAAACTAATATATACTTTTTCATCTAATTTCCAGTCCCACCAATATTACCATTCCTCATATTTCCGGAGTTAATTCTATTTTCTTCATTACAAGTTTCTCTTGCGGTCTTCCAGCAATCAGGGTTATATTCATAATTGTTTGAACATGATATAAATAAAATTAAAAATATCAATATCTTTAATTTCATTGTATGCGACTAAGCCTAACTTTTGAAACAGCTACTAATTTATCATTGTGGGAAATGTTGCATTCCCAAAGCTGAAAAGATTTACCTTTTTTAATTGGCTCAGCTTTGCAAATTATCTCTCCATCAGTAACACTCGATAAAAAATCAGTATTATTATTAACCCCTACAAACACACCTTCTCCACTAAAATTTGCTCCATATGAGCATATAGTTTCAGCCAATGTTGAATAAATCCCACCGTGAACTAATCCCATTGGTTGCTTATGATCTTTTGTTACGACTAATTTTGATTCAACATAATCTTCTTTAATTTCAATCATCTCATGTCCAAGAAAATTGTCTAAATTGTCTCCAGCGAAATTTGTATATTTATTTTCCATATATTTCTTGCAGTCTCTTTTCACCAATATTTTTTACAAACCACCAATAACCTATACATAAAGTTGCAAAGGTAATCCCAGCCACTATATAAACATAGAGTAAATTCAGTAATTCATTATATACAAGATACATTCCATATGAATAAACAATAATTCCATAAAATGTAATAAATAATGTAACAAAACTAAACCATGAAAAATCTCTACCAAGTTTGGCTACGACGATTTTCTTGTCGTTAATTGGAAAAAAATATCTATTTTCAAGCTTATGAGTTATGAATAACTCTTTCTTGTATATGGAATTAATTCTTTTTTCCAAAAATTCTGAATAATGTCGTGAAAAAATTAAATAATACGCATGAAAAGCCAACATGACGCTGCCAAATAATGCTATTAAGGGAAGAAGATACGAAATATATATATTATATTGAACAAATATTAAGAAAATAGAAGTTAAAAAAAAGAAGAAGCGAACATCGTTTAAAAATTGTAAATGATAAAACTTGTTCATACCACGCATTCTCTTTAATTGATCATTAAGTATTGTTAATTCATCCATAAAGTAAAGTGTATTATGATTATGTTTAATAAAAAATATTTCCTAATTTTTTTCAATAGTTTGTTGATTTTTGTTTTTATAAATTTATTTTTAGATGTAAAGGTTGAGTTTATAACTGCATCTTTAGACGAATTTAAACAATTTAGTATGAACTGTGGTTCTGTTTATCAAATACTAATTGAAGGCGTTGAATACACAGATAAAAACTTACGAATGCATGAAGCTATCTGCTACAACAATGCAGTAATAAAAGTTTTTAACACAGTATTAGGTACTATTGCAGTTCTTTTGATTTTAAAATATGGGTTACAATATATTGAAAGAAAATCAAATCGCGAAGATTTAAGTGACCTATTAAAGATTCTTAGAATCAGAAATTCAAAGAAGTTATAATTAAATTATGAAAATTGGTGTATTTGTTCCACAAGGTTGGAGGATGGATCTAAATTCTATTAAATTAGAAGACCAGTGGAATACAATTTTAAGTGCAGCAACAAATATAGAAAAACTTGGCTACGAATCTATTTGGGTTTATGATCATTTCCATACTGTACCTAAACCCACTCAAGATCCAACTTATGAATGTTGGACACTCATGTCGGCATTGTCACAAAAAACATCTACAGTGCGCCTTGGTCAAATGTGCACATGTAATTCTTACAGAAATCCTGCATACTTAACTAAGGTCGCGTCCAATATAGACGTTATGTCTAATGGAAGGCTTGAATATGCGATAGGTGCAGGATGGTATGACCATGAATATAGAGCATACGGATATAAGTATCCTTCTGCTGGTGTAAGACTCAAAATGCTTGAAGAATCTTTAATAATTTATAAAAAAATGACAACGGAAGAAACACCGATTTTTAAAGGTGAATACTACCAAATAGATGGAGCTATAAATCAACCAAAACCAATCCAAAAACCTTATCCTCCACTATGGGTCTGTGGTGGTGGTGAGAAGGTTACTCTTAAACTCCTTGCAAAATATGGAGATTATGGAAACTGGGATGTAGACGTGAATGGATTTGTTGAAAAATCGAATATTTTACAAGATCACTGTGAAAATGTAGGTAGGGACTTTGATGAAATAGGAAGAACCTTACATACGAATGTATTGATTGCACAAAATAGAAAAGATTTAGATACAAAAGTTGAAAGATTAGCTACCTATACCAATATTCCAAAAGATTATTACTACGATCGACCTCTTATTGGAACAAAAGAGGAAGTATTTGAGACAATTGAGGAATATAAAGACGCGGGTTGTGAATATTTAATCGCCTACATTCCAGATATTGTTTGGGGTGATTCAGTTAATTATTTATCTGAACTAATTCAGTCATAAAAAACGGAAGCCCCCAAAAAGAGGGCTTCCCAACAGGGCTGCGTATCACACTTAATTGAAACGCACTCTAAATATACCATTTAAGTACCTATAAAGTAAAGTTAATTGTCAAAAGAAGGTAAATAATTACTAGGAACCAATGAAATCCAGGGTTTTCCTGGTGGAATATACATTGTATTTCCATTCAAATCAACAATATGAAATGGATCTAAATTAGATCCTCTTTTCCAAAATGCATCTAGAATTTTACCATTATGCATAATTATTGCTCTTCCTTCTCCAACTGTCTTTACAGAAGGAAGTTGTAATGGGTGTATATAGGGTTCACAAAATAAAGAAATTATTGTATCAGCAGTAATTAGTGATGAATTACCAGATGAATCTATCCAACTATGCGGTATACCAGAAGATGATCCTCTATAAGCATCATAATAAGTACGTAAATATGAAGTTCCATTCCAAGTCCACATAGTTGAGGTTTGTGAAGAAAATTTTAATTTAATATACGAGCCTGAAGACCACATTGAATAATTTGGATTTCCCCATGGAAATAATGGTTGTGGATTTTCTTCTTTTTTATAACCTTTTGAGATTGCTAATTGTTTTAATTTATATGTATCAGCATATAAATTGTGAGGGGCTCTCCTTGAAGAAATACGAAAAAACTCAGGTCTCCTGTCAGTTATAACTGGAACTCCAATATCAACTATTTCTGGAATCAAACCTCCTGTAGCTCCACTCGCAACTAATACTCCTCCAAGTGGTCTTAACACTGTTGGATCGGTAGGTCTAGCTGATCTAATTGGTCCATGGTAACTAGTGTCTGATTCATAAAATACATTTATAAATCTTGTCATTCCACCTTCAACTAATACTTCAAAAACTGCATCAGCATCTTGTGGACCTGATTGGGGTCGTGCGTTCACATTATTATCATTTTTTATTCCAAGAACAATAAGATTATTTGCATTAGTAGGCATGCGTAGTCCATTAACTGGTGAGTGAATACCGTCTATATAGTTTATAGTGGATACAGGACCGATAGTATTGTAGGTTTTCTCTTTTTCTAAAGACCATCTATCTCCAAGATAAGCATTGAGTTCATTTTGTGAGTTAACCTGTGCTGTATTGCCAAATCTATATACAAAAACTGGATAGAAACAGGGGTCAGTAATCCAAATACCATTTGCATCAACATATCCCTCAATACATGTTTTTGATGGATCATAGTTTCTCAAATCTAATGCTGATGAAGTAGAAACTGTACTTGACGATGGTTCTGTTTTTGGATTAGTTATATAAGCCTCTGCACCTTTTTCAAGAGCAGCTAATGTAATAGGACCAAGTACACCATCTACAGTTAATCCAGCTTTTTTTTGAAATTCCTTAATAGCATTTGTTGTATTTCTACCTTTAACACCATCAATAGAACCAAAATATAGATCTAATTCTTTAAGTTTTTGTTGTGATATTTTTAAAGACTCCGAAGGCTGTTGTGTTACTTTACTAATAGACAATTGCATATTCTTTGTATACTTTTTAACATTTTTTGAATCAACTAACGAATTACATGTATTTGTACCTATTATTCCGTCTGATAAGAGTCCATTTTCAGTTTGAAAATTTCTTAATGCTGACTTACTAGCAGGACCGAATTGACCATCAATTTTTGATTCATAATAACCATAGTTTTTAAGTACTATTTGAAGCATTACTTCATTTCTTATTAAATTTTTAGAATCATAAACACTGCAGTTATAGTCAGTAAAATTAGTGTTAAAACTAAGAATTACTGAAAGAAATAAACTAAAAATCAATTAGCTATTAGACCAGGAAATTTGCCCTTCATTTGGAACAATATGAATCCATTGAGAGCTTGGTGGGACTTCAATAGGATTCTGATTAATATCATAGAATTCAAAAGGTTCTGTGATATCGGTTCGTCTCCATGTGCCCTGTATATACTTACCATTATTAAAAATAAACAAATCACCAATTCCAACAGTAAGAATACTAGGTAGTGTGGTAGCTTTATCTTTATATAATGCACCTTGAATCACTACAACTGATTCTGTAGAAAGAATATCGGAATAATTTCCATCTTGAGAAATAAAATTATGAGCTACTGCTTCATCATTACTTGAATATGCGTCAATAATAAATCGGGAATATTTATCTCCATCAATTTTCCAAATTACTGTTGTGTATTCTGAATATTTAATTGTTACTTTATTTGCTCCGTCATTCCAGTTAGTCTGATCAAATCCAAAAGGATATAAAGGGTTTGGACCTGGTTGCAGAAATTTAAAACCTCTGGAATCAATAACGTCTCTAACAAGCTCGGTATCAGCATAGAGATTGTGAGGTGCTTTTCTAGAACCAATTCTAAACATTGCTGGAGAATTCACCTCTTCAAGAACTGGAACACCTAACTCTCTTATAGACGGAATTAAACCATCAGTTGCACCTGAAACAACTAAAGAAGCATCGAAAGGACGAATTACAGTTGGATCAGTAGGTCTAGCTGATCTAATAGGTCCTAAATATTTTGATGTATTATCAAGAAAAAGAGCAAGAAATCTCGTCATTCCACCCTCTACTAATATTTCAAATACTGAATCAGCTTCTTGTAAACCAGACTGCGGCCTTGCATTGATATTGTTATCAATTTTAAAAGCCAATACTCTCTTTGGTCTGTTAAGCCATAATTCAGGCGGTATCTCTTTACCTGTTAAAGGAGACATTTTCTCTATATCAAAATTGTAAGATATTACAGCTTCAGTAGTTATCGTAGAATCAGACTGTAGAACTGACGTAGAAGTAGTTTGAACTGTTGTCTCAACAACTGAAGCATTACCATCATCTCCTGTCGTACAGGAAGCTATCAAAATGAATACTAAGAAAATTTTTAATTTCACAGTTTTATACTAGTGTTGAAAAAATTAATTTAATAAAGTTTATTTTTGAATTATCTGCCTGATAGTAAGTTAAGTTTTTGAATAATCTGTGTGCTTTTTTATTATTGACAAACCACGGTGGGTCAATAAACCTAGAAAATCTAAAATTTGTTTCCACAATTCCTTTTAAAGGTGATTCAAAAAAATAAGCATTATGCACATAGCCTTGTCCACTTTGAATATCGTTATCCTTATTTCCAGGAAAACCACCCCAGGGCATAGTAGGTATTATAAATGCAATAGCTGACCACTCATTTATAGCGACAGTACCATAATTTAAGTTATCTTTATATTTATCAACTATATGCTTATTGTTTTTCTTTTTTGAACCTTTTATTAATACTGATGCACCTAAATTTCCCCATAATTCATTATTTACATAGTTAGTGCTTATATCTGCGAATGAATCATTATCTGCATACTCTAATTCTTTAAAATATAATGTTGTATTCCATACTTCTGATGATGAATACTTTTCCTCAACATCTAAATCTGCCGTCATAAAAGGTGTAGAGCATGAAGATTCGTTTACTAATTCATAGTTAGTATTAGTCTTTAGGTTATCTAATGACTCATGTGCACCTGGATAATAAGAAGTAGTGTCACCTATTTTATTTAAATAAAATTTAATATATTTTTTCAATTTTTCAGTTGAACGCCAACCTTTTGGTAATACTATGACTTGAGCTGCAATGCAATTAAAGCCCGAATTGTTCAATTTTGCAGTTGCTATTTTTCTAGCTTGAAATTTAAGTTCAGAATTAGACCACTTACCTGGATGAATAATAATTGGAGTAACATTACCAAGTTCGGAAAATATTGGTTTTTTATTTAATTTTGTCAAAGTAGATAAACTTCGTTCTTTATCAGTTAGTTCTCTGTCGTATACAATATTTTCATATGTATAGTTTGATCCAGTTAAATGAATTGCATCTATAGAACGATGTTTAGTTAAATATCTAGAGGTATTGAGATTGCCGTTTACTACACTTATAAATCCTCTTTCAATAAATTCTGCAAAGACTTTTTCAAAAACTGGCAATAAATAATCATTAACTGGATTTAGCTTTAGTAATATTGCAGAACGTTTGGCAACTAAATGAAATAAAGTATCAAGAAATGGTATAGAAGAAACATTACCAGCTCCAAGAACAAGTGTTACATTATCCGATTGACCAATTCTTTGATTAAAACCTCTAAACTCTTCGATTTGTTTAAACGACATACTTTTGTTAAATCTAATTTCAGCATTAAGAAGTGGGAAAGTTAAGGACTCAATAAATTTATTTGGGAAAACTTTATAACTATTTGTATTCGGATTGAAATTTTCTTCATTTAACTGTGAATTACCTTTTAGATATTCAATATAATATTGCGTGGTAAGGATACTAACAAAAGGGCCACCTAACCATTCTTCACCTTCTTTATGTTTTTGAAGTATTTGTTTTTTTTCTGCAGAAAGAGTAGCCCAATAATAAGCAATGCCTTGAATATTTTGAATTGTTTTTTCAAGTAATTCAATAAGTTCTTCATTAGGTAATTCAGCAAATTCGACTGAATGAATACGTAGTCTGTTTATGTTTCTATCTAAATCTAACTGCGAAAGTTCCATACATGTATACTATTCAGTTATTTCAAGAAGTTCAAAATCTCCCCAATTAACTGTTAGATGCTTTGCTGGAATTAATTCATTTGGTCTACCTACAGGAAGGTTTTTAGGATACGATTCTAGTGATACATCATCTCCTTGCAGCTCTTCTACAATCACTTTAAGAGTTTCTGCTAAATCATCTAGTGTATCTACGGTCTGAGTCTCTGTAGGTTCAAACATTAATGCTTCTTCAATGATGAGTGGAAAATAAATTGTAGGTGAATGGAATCCTTTATCTAATAATGCTTTTCCTACATCATAAGCTTTAATTTTATGTGATTTTTTCAAGTGTTTTACAGTAGCTACGAACTCATGCATACACGGTTCGTTATATGCGAGAGGTATAACCTTTGATATGATTGAACTTAAGTATCTAGCATTAAGAACTGCGTAGGATCCTAAAGTATCCAAGCCTTCTTTACCAAGTAACCTCATGTAAACAAGTGCTCTTAAAGCAACAAGAAAATTACCATGATATCCATGCATTCTACCAATAGATGATTTTGGCATATACCATTCATAAGTATCATCATTATGTTCTACGATTGGACCTGGTAAGTATTCTTTTAGAAAACCTTTTACGGCAACCGGTCCTGAACCTGGTCCTCCACCACCGTGAGGTGTAGCAAATGTTTTGTGTAAATTTGAGTGAACTATATCGAAACCCATATCACCAGGTCTACATACCCCCACAATTGCATTCAAGTTTGCACCATCGTAATAAACTAATCCTCCATTTTCATGAATGATGTTAGAAATTTCCATAATATTCTCTTCAAATAACCCTCCTGTATTCGGATTAGTTAACATTAAACCAGCTGTGTTTTCATTTACTAAACTGCGCAAGTCATCAATATTTACCATACCTCTGACATCAGTAGATACTTCTACTACATTAAATCCAGCCATTTTGGCTGAAGCAGGATTTGTACCATGAGCAGAATCAGGAACAATGATATCTTTTTTATTAGAGAGTCCATTTTCTTCCAGATACTTTTTAATAATTAATAAACCAGTCAATTCTCCAGAAGCCCCAGCAGGAGGTTGGAATGTTGCATTATCCATACCTGTAATTTCTATTAAAAATTTCTCAAGTTCATGGAGTATTTCTAGATTACCTTGTGTAAAAGCAGAAGGTGTTGCAGGGTGAGAATTTGAAAATGAACTTAGACCTGCAACAAAATCAGCAAATCTTGGATTGTATTTCATTGTGCATGAACCAAGTGGATAGAAGCCAACATCAACAGCAAAGTTCCTATGAGCAAGTCGGGAATAATGCATAACTAAATCATGTTCTGACACTTCAGGAAGGCTTGGTTTATCATGCCTTATTGCAGGATTGTTTATCTCAGTAACAGGAACATCTAATTTAGGAAATCTAGAAGCTCTTCTACCGGGCTTAGACAATTGATTAATTGTAGGTTCAGGTGCACCACCTACAAGTGGTAATGAGCTTGCGTTACCTCCACTATGCATTATCCACCTCATTTAAGGATTTAACATAATTATCAATTTCATCCTTAGTTCTTTTTTCTGTAACAGCTACAAGTATTTCATTATCAGAGTACTTAATACCTGCTAAAAATCCTTTTGTGCCCATTTCTAAAATAACTTCTTCAGCTGGTCTAGAGGTCTGAACAATAAATTCTCTTAAAGAGTTATGTGCATTCGATATGTTGAATTTTAGATTAATTAATTGCTGTTTCATATACGATGATTTTTGAATTGCTTGATAACCAATTTCATATAATCCTTGTGGGCCTAACCAAGATAAGTGTATTGTTGAACCAACTGCATTTAAAGTTTGATTGGTGCAAATATTAGAAGAAGCTTTTTCTCTCCTTATATCCTGTTCTCTAGCTCTAAGTGTCATAACATAAGTTTTTGTATGATTTGCATCCCTAGATTCGCCGATAATACGACCAGGAACTAAACGAGCTAATTCTTTTTTGGTTGCAAACCATCCAACTGTTGGTCCTCCAAAAGATAGTGGGGACCCCATAGATTGACCTTCAGCAACAACTATATCAAATCCCATAGAACCGGGGGTTTTTAAAATGCCCAACATGGATGGATCAACATAACAAATAGTGATAACACCTGCAGCTTTTGCATTCTGAACAATAGTAGTTAAATCTTGGGCAGAACCTTCGTAATGTGGGAGTGAAACAACAAATGCTGCATCACTATCAGTAAATATATAATCTTCTGGAAACATATAATCAACAAGGTCAACATACTTAATATTGAATTTCTTTGTATCAACTAAAGTGTTCACCACCTCTTTAGTATTTGGATTAAAACCATTTGAAACAACTACCCCGTCTCTTTTTGTTTTGTTAATTGCTACAGATATAGCTTCGGCTACAGATGTAGCACCATCATAAAGTGATGCATTAGCTAATTCCATATCAGTTAAATCACAAATTAATGATTGATACTCAAATAATATCTGTAATATTCCTTGTGAAATTTCTGCTTGATAAGGTGTGTAAGATGTCATAAATTCAGGTCTCATTGTTAGTGTTTTAACAGTATGGGGTAAATATACGTCGTAATGTCCTCCACCAGCAAAGCATATTAAATTTTGTGTATTTTTTGATTCGATATCCTCAAAATGACTAATAGCTTCAAGTTCAGAAAGTGTAGATGGAACATTTAAACCGTCGTTAAGTTTTAAAGTTTCTGGAATATGTGTGAATAGGTCATCAAGAGAGCTTATAGATAGCTCTTCGAACATTTTCTTTAAATCAATTTCAGAATGTGGTACAAACATTAACTTAAAAACCTCTTATCTAACAAATTTCCCTCTATTAAATTACCACGAATATCAAACTCTACTAAATTATCAGAGGGATTTGTTTCGAACAAAGTAAAGCCAATTGGGTGTCCTAATATTGGTGATATATTTCCAGATGTAACAATTCCACTTACATTATTTGATTTACAAGCAGTTCCAGTTCTCGCTATTTGTTTTGCATTCAATTTAAATTTCTTTAAATATTTATGATTTTTCGAACTTAACTGTTCGTCTATTACATTTTTTCCAATGTAATCAGATTTATTAGATAAAGTCCATTTCAATCCTGCTTCTACCGGGGTTATATTATCTGTTAATTCAAAACCATATAAAGGCAAGGATGCTTCTAGCCTAAGTGTGTCTCTTGAACCAAGACCACATGGCATTACCCCCTTTGCTTCAAGTTTTTCTATAAAATGTAAAGTATCTTTTTGGTCAAGCATGACTTCGACACCATCTTCACCTGTATAACCAGTTCTCGCATATGTGTATTTTGAGTCTTTGGATGTGGAAAATTTATTTGGAATTAGCATCATTTCTTCAATAATTGATATAGCAGTCTTACCTTGAACAGCTATTAAATCAGTATTATCGGTAAGGTCTTCATAAGATATTGAATTAATATCTAAATGATTTTTAATTTTAGATGTATTACTTGCATTACATATAAGAATTAAATCATCTTTAAACTTCCAAAAAATTACATCATCAATTGCTGTACCAGTATCGGAAGTAAAAATTGTGTACAGGGCTTTGGTGTTATCAATATCTTTTAATTCAGAACAAATCAAATAATTAATTTCTTCAATTTGTGAATAATTTAATCTAAGTCTACCCATATGAGATACATCAAAATAACCAGCTGCCTGTCGAACATAATTGTGTTCTTTTAATGTTCCATCATATGAAAAAGGCATTGACCAACCAGCAAAATCAATCATTTTTGAATTTTTACTTAAATGAAATTCGTATAAGGATGTAGTTTTTAGTTCAGACATTAAGAAATAAATGACTCATATTGTTGGTAGGTCATACCAGAATCATCCATTTCTTTAATTTCGGCTTTCACCATCCATCCATCACCAACTGGATCATTGTTAATAAGCTCGGGTTCAGCTTCTAGATTTGAATTTACTTCTGTAATAACACAGTTCATAGGTGCGTAAGCTTCTGCAACTGTTTTAGTTGCTTCTACTTCAACGATCGCATCTCCTTTATTAAATTCTTGACCGACTTCAGGCAAAGTTACAAATACTATATCCCCTAACTCTCCTTGTGCAAAATCAGAAATGCCAACAGTAAATGTACCATCGTTAACTATATACCACTCATGAGTCTCAAGATATTTAGTTTCTGACATTACTCCCCCTTATTATCTTGGTTTAACAGTTGATAGTCCACCATCAACATGTATTGTTTGACCAGTAACCCACTTAGCATCTGGGCTTAACAACCATTTTATAACAGGAAGTATATCATCTGTATCTCCAATTTTCGAAATAGGATGCATGTTTTTAGAAACTTCTCTTGCTGTTTCTGTTGAGAGAATCTTTTGAGACATATTTGAATCCATTATGCTAGGTGCTATTACATTTACTCTCAAATTATCTTTAGCGTAGGTTGCAGCTGCTGATCTAGCGAATCCTTCAATACCGGCCTTAGCTGCAGATATTGCTTCATGATTAGATAAACCTTTAGATCCAGCTACAGATGAAAAAAATATTGCTGAACCATTTTTCATTCTTCTTGCAAAACTAGCCATTAAATAATAAGAAGAGAACAAATTTGTTGTTATAACATCATTAAATTCTTCAATAGAAGTTCCATGAAGTGGTTTGATTAATATTGAGCCAATGCAGTTTACTAATCCTTTAATTTCAACATCTGGTTCTATAATTTTTGTAAACTCTCTTGGTTCGGGAGTATTTAAAAGATCTAAAACTTGATAATTACAGTTATATTTGTTGGCTTGAGTTTTTAACTTATCATTGTCTCTACCAATAATAAAAATATCATCAGTTTTGGATAGCTCTTCTGTTACAGCTGAACCTAATGTTCCTGTTGATCCTGCAATAATGTACATGTCTATAGTTTAAGTTTTAATTTCTAAATTGATAAATTATTTGTTTTAGAAATATTTCCAAACCAGTATGCAGAGTCATGAGGTTTACGTGAATAATCATTTTTATCTACTTCTACTAAACCAAAATTCATTTTGTAGCCTAAGTCCCATTCAAAATTATCAAGCACAGACCAATATAGGTATCCCATCACCTTCCCATGATCAGTTAAATAATTATGAACATCAGTAAGAACATCTGTTACAAATTCAATTCGTTCATTGTCATCATCGGTTGCAATTCCGTTTTCTGTAATAAATATTTCCTTATCTGGAAATACTTTATGAATTCTCTTGAGATTATACAAAATAGCTTGGGGTCTATATTCATAACCCATTTTTGTTGTTCTGATTCCATCTGGTTCATATTCATGCCTACCTGAAAAAATATCACGAAATCTTGGATAAATATATGTTCTAAGAATTGGTACCTTTATTTGAATCCAAGATAAAGCTTTATAAAAGATATTTGGGCTTGTCCTTCTTATGCTATATGTTTGAAGTGCGATAAAGTCATCTTCGTCTGATGCATAAAGAAATTTATCTTCCATATGATACTTAATATATTCCTTTTGTAAGCTTGTATCATTATCATCCCATTCATGGAGTGCATGGGTCATGCCTACTTTTGCATCAGGATTATGTTCTTTAATAATATTCATAGACTCTTTATGAGCATTAATAATATTGTTTGAAGCTTTTATAAATATTTTTTCGTTTTGGATACCGGGAGGAAACTTCATTTTTGATAAATATCCGAACATAGAAAAGATTCCAGGTTCATTGATTGTATTATAAAGTGTTACTTCTTTAGGTAAGTGTTGCATCATCCTATCTACATACTTTACAAATGCACTTGTGGATTTATCTGATGCCCAAAGGCCTTCACTCATAAGCCATTCTGGAGTTGTAAAATGGTGAAATGTAATAATTGGTGTTATATCTTTTTCAAGTAATAATTTAGCTTTATCTACGTAATGATCAATCTCTAATTGATTGAATTTACCCTCTTCAGGTTCCACCCTGCTCCACTCGATTGAAAATCTAAAAGCTCTTATTCCTAATTTAACTAATAAAGCTATGTCTTCTTTATAGTATTCATAATGCTTACATGCTTCATTGCAAGGTTCAGCACAAACAGTATCATCTCTGTTCTCCCAGTGTGTCCAATCATTGTTGTAGATACCGCCCTCTACTTGATAAGAAGCCAATGCTGTACCAAATATAAAATTTTTAGGAAATTCTTTAATTGTCATATATATAAATTACATAAGTTATATAAATATAAAGAAGTTGTAATAAGAATCTAAAAAAGTGTTGTTGATTTGAAAAGTATGTTCTTCCGTATGGAAGATCATAAATCCAAACATATAAATTAGCTCCATAAATCAAAATTAAAAAGATAATCATGACTAAAGCAGCTTCTTTTCTAAATCTAGTAAGTAAAAATAATGGAATTACAATCTCTAAAACTCCTGTAAATTGATGTACCAACCTTGGGAATGGTATGAACTCAGGAACAATAGCATCGTAAAACTGTGGGTTTAAAAAATGGTTTAGACCTGCTGCAATAAAGAATATTAAATAAACGTAAATTAAAACTTTAGTTATATCCACTGTTTTGCTTTACTTATAGCTTTATTCCACTTAGATATGTAATGAATTCTCTGTTTAGTATCCATATTTGGATTCCAAGATTTAGATTGAGTAATAAAATCACTCATACTCTCTAGAGGTAGATCATTCAAATACAAATAACTTGCAGCACCAGCCCCTAATGCTGTTATTTCATTTATTTCTTGTGTTATTACTTTCTTATCAAATATATCTGATTGGAACTGCATTAGTAAATTATTATCTACCATACCACCGTCAACTTTAACTGATTCAAATAAAATACCAGTATCTTTTTCCATCGATTCAAGTAATTCAAATGATTGATAAGCTACTGACTCTAAAACAGCTCTAGCAATATGAGATTTATTTGAAAAACGTGTTAACCCTACTAAAACTCCCCTCGCAGATTCATCCCAATGTGGGGAAAATAAACCAGAGAATGCTGGTACGAAGTAAATATCACCATTATCTTTAACACTCATTGCTAATTTTTCAACTTCAGAACTGTCATTGATAATATTTAGATTGTCCCTTAACCATTGAACTGCTGCACCTGCAATAGATACTGAACCTTCTAAAGCATACTGTGGCTCATTTCCTTCTTTCTGAAATGCGACAGTACTAAGTAAGCCATTCTTAGAATGTACAATTTCTGTACCTGTATTAATTAAGGCAAAACATCCAGTACCATAGGTATTCTTCACATCCCCAGAAGTTAAACAATTTTGCCCAAATAAAGAAGCTTGTTGGTCACCTAATACAGCAGCTATAGGTATGTTTTTAAGAATTACTTCATTTGTTCCAAAGTTACACATAGAAGGTTTAATTTCGGGCATACAATCTTTAGGAATACCAAGAGTATCTAATATTTTATCATTCCAATTTAAATTTTTAAGATCCATCATTAAAGTTCTACTTGCATTAGTAACATCAGTAACATGTTTGCCAGTGAGTTTGTAGAGAATCCATGAATCTATTGTCCCAAAACATAAATCATTATCAGATTTTGCATTTTGTACCTCATTTACATTTCTTAATAACCATAAAATTTTAGAAAGTGAAAAATATGTTGCAATGGGAAGACCGGTTTTTGAGAATTCGTCTTTTAACTCCTTTATTTGTTTTAACTCATCGCAGATATCTTGTGTTCTTGTGTCCTGCCAGACTATTGCATTATGAAGAGGCTCTCCTGTTGATTTACTCCAAGCAAGTGTTGTTTCACGTTGATTTGTAATTCCAATACTCGATATTTGGTTAATTGGAAATCTTTTATCTACTTCTTCAATACAATTTTTTACTGATTGCCATATTTCAACTGGATCGTGCTCTACTGAGACTTCATTAGGTAAATACTGTTTTAATTCCTGTTGATGATTTTCAACTACATTCCCTTTTTCATTGAAAACAATAAATCTAGTGCTTGTAGTTCCCTGATCTATAGAGGCGAAATATTTCATAAGTTATATTTTAAATTTTCAAAATTAGATATGTCTACTAAAAGTATTTATATTCCGTTTTGAGAACCAAAAGGTCCAATAATAGTTCCCATGATAAATCCATAAGTAAAACCATAAAAGAATCCAATTTTTAAGTATTTAATAGTTTCTTTTCTAAATTCGATATTTCCATCTTCGTTAAATCTAAATTTAAACCGATATTTTTGAGAAAAAGTATGCCTGAAAACTGGAAACAAGTAGAAAATAAATCCAATACCAATACCAGATAAAAAACCTTCAATGAGCCTTGATACTGCTTCTTCTAACATTATTCCAATTTAATAAAGTAATTAAATTAAAGAGATGCACTAAAGTGACTAAATATGGAATACCTTTATGAGGAAACAACTGTTTATCTGATTTTATTTATAGTAGCGTTTTTCGCATCCCTCATAGACTCTATAGCTGGAGGAGGTGGACTATTAACTACTCCGTCTATGCTCTTAGTTGGTATATCACCACTAAATGTATTAGCAACAAATAAATTTCAATCTTGTTTTGGAACATTTACATCAACATACAATTACTACAGAAATGGTCTACTTGTTGAAAAAAAGAAAAAACTGTATTTTATATTTTCATTTGTAGGTTCAAGTATTGGTACTTTACTAGTTAGTAGGATTTCTGATGAGACTCTTGAATCTATTATTCCTGTTCTATTAATAGGTGCGGCTATATTTTTTATTACAAACAAAGGACCTGGAGGTGTAGCAAAAAACGATAAGTTACTTATTGTTTTTAATCTTGTTGTATTTGCAATAGGTTTTTATGACGGTTTTTTTGGTCCAGGTACAGGTTCTTTTTTTGTATTAGCTTTCATTATCATTAAAGGTGCAAACATTATGCAAGCAACCGCAATTACTAAGTTACTAAATTTCTCTTCAAATTTTGCTGCATTTATTATTTTTGCATTTCAAGGATATGTCATATGGTATTTAGGATTAACAATGGCAGTAGCTCAAATTGCTGGAGCGTATACGGGTTCAAAATTTGCTATTAAAAATGGTGAAAAAGTAGTACGTCCAGTTCTTGTGATAGTTTCTATTCTTTTATCTTTAAGAATTCTTTTAGGATAAAAAAAACCGGTAGACTTGCTACCGGTCGTAAAACATTTTTAACTTTATCTATTTAAGATTCTCAGCTGATGTTTTTCCATTATTTTCTACTAAGTCGTACTCTACTTCTTGACCTTCATCAAGATCCTGCATACCTGCACTTTTAACAGCTGAGATATGAACGAATACGTCATCGCCGCCTTCTTCGGCTTCGATAAATCCGTATCCTTTAGTGGAGTTAAACCATTTCACTTTGCCTTTCGGCATATTTCTCCTTAATTCGTCATGTCTTTTAAAAAGACATATTAACTATACAGAATCTGAGATTTAAATTTTTAATTTATTGTAAATTTATTATTCTTCTAATTTAATTTTTTTTAAAATAAACGAATACACATAATCGTACTCCAAGATACGAAAATATAGCAGCAAGAATTACTTGAGTTGGAGTATAGGTGTTGCGAAATAAGTGAAATGCTGGCCAAGCTATAGCTAATAGAGCAAAAAAACCACCTAAATCTTTTTTGTATTTCATTGTTTTGCTTTCTTACGTTTGTAAGGAAGTATAGGATGCATTGATTAAATTCTGACATCTTTCACTTATTAAATACTCGCCACCTAATTTATTAACCATGTAACCAAATGACATTTTATAATCAGGATCTGCAAATGTGGCACTACTGCCTCCGAATCCAACATGGCCAAAAGCATTTGGTCCAATAATGAATGAGCCACCTTCTCCATCAAAGTTATCTCGGTTGTCCATATGTATCATAAGTCCTTCAGAAAACCTGGTTGGTAACATTAACATACTGTCTTTGCCGGGTACAGAATATGATTGACTAAGCCTTTTTACAGTTTTTTTTGATAGTAGCTTTTCATCATTTTGTGCAAGAGATGAAAGCATTCCAGCTAATGAACGAGCATTTGTTATTCCACCCACACCACCTATTTCAGCTTTGTAAGTGTCTGCAGAATTGTAGTCATACCCACCGGTATTTGTTAATGACAATCTCTGCATTGAATTAGGTTTCGATCTGAAAGCTTCTGCAAATTCACTTGGTTTATCAGATGGAGAAGATTTGAATGGTGTTACTTTTGCTACCCTACCTACTTCACTATCCGGAAGACCAATCCAATATTCTAAATTATAAGGTTTACTGACCTCTTCATTAAAAAACTGTCCTAAAGATTTTCCAGTAACTCTTTTAATTAGTTCACCAATTAACCATCCAGTTGTCATCATGTGGTAACCAGTTTTTTCGCCAGGAATCCAGAAAGGCTCTTCATTTTCAAGTAAACCTATCATATATTCCCAGTCAAAAAATCCGCCTTGTTCTACTGTTGTGGCAAAAGCAGGTAAGCCAGCAGTGTGATTTAAAATCATACCTACAGTTGTTTCAACTTTTCCTTTTTTTCCATACTCAGGCCAATATTTAACAACTTTATCTTCGGTTTTCAATTCTTCTCTTTCTATTAAAATATGAGCACATAATGCAAGAGCTGCTTTAGTACTAGAGAAAGCAACTGACAAAGTCTCATTATTCCACTCATCTGTGCGTTGCTCATTTGTATATCCACCCCAGATGTCTACTGCCGTTTCGTCATCAACTACTACACAAAGTGAAGAACCTATTTCATTATATTTATCAAAATTTTGTGCAAATATTTCTGCAACTTCCTGAAAGTCTTCATGACAATATCCACTTATTTGAACTGATGAGTTGTACTGCAAATCAACTGGTTTCATTATTTTATCCTACTGTTAAGAATGCAAATATTCTGACATAGGAAGTGCTTATCTAGTAATAAACTTTCCTTCTTTATCGGTAAATTTACCTGTAACTATCATTATCAAGTCGATAAGAGTCCACAGACCGAAAAAACCAATCGTTAATAAATGTAAAATACCAGTCCCAGTTTTACCTACGTAGAATCTATGAATTCCAAGAAACCCAACAAATATAACTAACAGCAACGTGACAAGCCAAGTATTATCTGTTGTTAAACCTCTTGATTCATTACTACTTAATAACTGTTCTTTCTTTTTATTAAATTCTTCTTGTGTAATTGCACGTTCATCTAAAAGTTTTTTATATTTTGCTAATTCTTCTGCATTACTCATAATTCAATATTAATAACTTTAACAATCAGAATGTTTGTTTTTAAAATGTTTATTGTTGAAAACCATGTAGGAGCTACAGGATTTGAACCTGTAACTTCTTCCTTGTAAGTGAGTTAAGCTAATTATGGATTTTTAATATATAGAAAACCAAAATTGTTTGGTCCCTTTGAACCTTTGGAATCAGTATCAGAAAAAATAATATATCCACCATCAGACGTTATATCAATAAATTCTCCAGCATCATTACCTACATCAAGACCACCACCAAATACATTTATCGACGTCATATTGCCATCTTTATCAAACTCAGATAACAAAACTTTCCATTCATCAGATGTTCCATTTGGATGACCTGTACCTAAATAATCTGAGTGATCACCGGTGCCACCTGTAACTACAAATCCTCCATCAAGAGTCTCCCTAACTCCATAACACTCATCAAGAATGAATTTTGGATCATACCCTCTAGGATTACCGAAAATATTTTTCCATACTTCATTACCTTGATCATCAATAAGCATTACAATACAATCCCAATTAGCGGTCTGAAACCCTGTTGTGTGTCCTGTAAACACAACATAGTCATTGTCAGTAATGTCCATATCAAATAACTGAACATTGTTGTTGCCACCATATAATTTTGTTGAGAGCGTATTTCCGTTTGAATCAAGATAATGCATTGCTGCGTTTAAACCTGCATCAACCCATTCAACAGAACCTACTACGAATCCACCTTTAGATGTTTTCTTAACTTTTGTACCTTGCATAGCAGATAGGTTTTTATCCCAAATTACTTCTCCAGTTGTTGATAATTTTGTTATGAAACCTTTAGATCCATCCGAGATGAATAAAAATCCTTCTTCATCTCCTTCCTTGTAACCAGTGACAACAATATCGTCATTGTTAAGAACCTCTATGCCTCTGATACCGCCAACACCAGAATGATTAAATATTTTCTGCCATATTATGTTTCCTTTAAAATCAAGTTTTACTATTGCACTTTTTTGAAAACCATCTTTGTGAAGACCTCCACTAGCTACATAACCATCAGATAATTCATTTACTGCGTAACCTACGTCGAACTTGTCAGCAGTACCAATAATTGTCTGCCATAATTCTTTACCATTGGAATCTGTTTTCAATATGATCATGTCTGTAAATCCAGTTGGGTCTTCCTCTTTTTCCCAATGATGACCAACAGCTATATAACCTCCATCTGAAGTCTGCATACCTTCATGGACGTGCTCTTCACGATCTGTTCCCTGACCCATATACCATCCAGAGCTTGTAGATGATGAGGTGTCATAATATGTTGAACCTTTATCCCACTCACCATATTCATCGTATAAAGATTCTCCTTCACTCTCATCGTCAG
>CACDQN010000009.1 GCA_902555055.1 uncultured Candidatus Actinomarina sp. | reverse complement strand
TAGTTGTTCTAGTGGTGCTGCAACTTCAACACTAACTTTAGCAAACTCTAACTCCGCAAATGATACAGCATACTTTTTAGTTGAATACTCATTAGATGGTGGATCAAACTGGACTCAGAAAGCAGCGAACCAGTCTGTTGCAAAAAACGCTTCTGCAACACTAACACAATCTGTTTCTCACGATGCAGCCATTCAATGGAGATATAAGTCGTCTACAGCATCAGGATCTTTCTCAGGAAGTTATGTCACAAGTAGTGATATGAATAGCTCAACTGTAGATTGTCCAGTAATAGACGTCAGTGCCTCGCAATCACTTGGGAGTTGTTCTAGTGGAGCAAAAACCTCTACATTAACAATCGCTAACTCTGATTCAGCAAATGATATAGCTTATGTCCTTGTTGAATACTCATTAGATGGTGGATCAAACTGGACACAGAAAGCAGCTAATCAAAGTGTAAATGCTAATGGTTCAGCAACACTGACCCAATCTGTTTCTCACAATGCAGCCATTCAATGGAGATATAAGACTTCTACAACATCTGGATCTTTCTCAGGAAGTTATGTAACAAGTAGTGATATGAATAGCTCAACTGTTAGCTGTCCTGTTATTGACGTAAGCGTTTCTACTTCTTTAGGAGGATGTTCTAGTGGTGCTGCAACATCAAGTTTTGCAATTACTAACTCAGCTTCTGCTACAACAACAGCATACGTAAAGGTTGAGTACAAGATTGATAGCGGTTCTTGGGAAACTAAGGCCGCTAATCAGTCGGTCGGAACTGATAGTACAGAAACATTAACACAAAGCGTCCCTGTAGGCAAAACTATCACCTGGAGATATGAAACATCAACGTCAAGTGCAACGTTTACAGGAACTCCTACTGCTACTGGAAGTGCAAGTTCAGCGGTTAGTTGTAATATTACAACTTCTGCTTCCCAGACTTTAGCAAATAGTTGTAGTGGAGCTTCAAAGACATCAACATTAGCAATTTCAAATAGCGGTTCATCACAAGCTACTGCATACTTTTTAATTGAGTACTCAGTAGATGGTGGATCAAATTGGACAGAAAAAGAAGCAAGTAAAGCTGTAACAGCTGGAGGTTCAGATACAGTTACACAAGCAGTCAACAACGGGACTGCAATTCAGTGGAGATATAAAACCTCCACAATTTCTGGATCATTCTCAGGAAACTATGTCACAGGTAATGCTTTGAATAGCGCTACTGTCAGTTGTACCACACCAGCAGTATCGGCATCCCACGGAACTTGCTCTGGTGGAGGAGCTCCTATAAATGTACTACTTGATAACACAGGACAAGGTGCAACTAATTATTTTAAAGTTCAGTATTCTACAGACAATTCAAACTGGACTGATGGTATTGGCGGTTCTCATGTTGCAGTTAACTCCGATTCAACTTCTACAGTTAGTTTAAAAGGCTCTTCTTTCACGAATGACACTACGGTTTATATACGTTATCAGACTTCATCCAGTACAGATTTTTCTTCTGCTTCTACAACAACTTTAAGCAGTATTGAAATAGATTGTCCTGTGCTTAATGCTAGTGCTACAGCAGCTGCAGCTAGTTGTTCAAGTGGAAGTGCAGCGATTCCAGTAACTCTCAATAACTCAAGTTCGACCGCTGCAGGAACTTTTACTGTTAGGTACTCAACTGATGGAGGTTCTAATTATACAACTCTAAGTACTGTGACAGTAGCAGCAGGTTCGACAGACAACTCTTCTCTTTCTGTACCGGCACAAAGTCATGGAACAGCTGTAATAATTAAATACTCTGTTGCTAACACCTCAGAGGGATTAAGCCAATCAGAGGCAACGCTTTCAACAATAACTATCAATTGTCCAGTAATTGCTCCTGCTGTTTCTCATGCTACAAATGGCTGTAAAAATAATGGCACAGGCCAGGGCGGCACAATGGGTAAAATTAAAATAACTGTTGATAACAGTGGAAGTAATGTCGCTATTACATTTTTAGTACAAAAAAGAGCAACTAATGCAGTGTCAGGAAATGTTGGTGATTGGTTGTACTTTGGAGGCAGTGTTACAGGAGAAGATAGTGGTAAGTCAATAAATGCTGGAGCTTCACAAGAATTTGCTGTAAATACGGCAATCGCAAATGGTACCGGTCGTGAACACAGATATTCAACAGATGGTGGCTCAACATGGACAGAGATTGGATCTAAGTTAACAATATCTTGTGCTAGTGTTTCAACTTCATTAGGATCATGTTCAGATTCACAGACACAAACACCGTCCATTACTCTTAACAGTGGTGCTGACTCAACTGTTTCAGTATTTTACAGAGTGGAATACTCAACTGATGGTGGGTCAAACTGGATACAACTTAAGAGCGATGAAGAAGTAACATCTAATTCTTCAGAGACTTATTCTGCACCTGCACTTGCTAATGGAGAAAGTATTCAATGGAGATATAGCTCTAGAAAATCTGGAGGGTCGCATGATAACAGTTCCTGGGTCACAGATGGATTGGATATCCCCGGCGTGGACCCAACCCTGTCATACACTGCTAGTTGTGTGGTAACTACTACTACAACTACTACTACAACAACTACCACAACAACTACTACAACCCTGCCAACTACAACAACTACAATTTTTGAACCTATATTTAAACCAGATATTATTAATAACGGTCGGTGCAGTAGTGACGGATCAGCTTCATTTGGACTGTCAGCAATAAATACTCAATCAAATGTCGGCATGACTATAAGAATAAAAATCTTTGTTGATAGAACAAAGATGATAGACGACACCTACAGCATTGGTCCAGGAAGTCAGTTATACATCTCCACTTTTTCTGGAGTTCCAGAAGGATCAACTTATAGAATAAGGTTTATAGTTAGAGACACTTTAAGCGGTCAAAAATCAAAAGGTGGTTTTAAAAAGATAATTGACTGTATAAAAGACCCGGTCACAACTACAACACTCCCTCCAATTGACCCTAATGCTACAACTACAACTATTGGGCCTGGAATTGATGTGACTGATGAGGGAGACGATTCTACAACAACTACAACCGTACCTCCAGAAGATGAGTTCTGTGATGGCCTAATTCTCGAAGAGGGAGATGTTTGTGAAGGACCACTTACAGATGATGAGGGTAATGATTTTTTTGAATGGGACGAGTTTGATGAAGACATATATCTGACAGATGGAAATTACAATGTACAGTATTACTACAGTGAAGATAGCCTACAACTTGCTGCAACGGGTATCAATTTAAACAACATAGTAATTTCTAGTGTTCTATTATTCCTATCTGGCCTTTTCTTTTTTGCAAAATCTAGAAAAAGAAAACTTTTATCTGCAGTAAGAACAGTTGATTCTAAGGATTTAGACACTGTATATAAGAATGTTTTTAAATTAAAGAAGCAAATAGAAAAGACATTTAAAGAAGAAGTTAAAATAAATATTAATTTAGATTTAATTAATCCATATGGAGTCTTACAAAATCAGGTTTCTGAGAGAATAAAAAATATAAATAATCTATCAGCAGAACTAAATTATACAAAAGTTGCAATATCAAATTTGGTAAAACAATTTAGTGATTTAGATGAAGAACTTACTAAAGATGTAATGCTTGAACGCCTTGCTCTTATTTCTTCAGGTTTGTTTGAAATAAACTTTACTGGTGAAGCTGTGACAACACCTTTAGAAGAGCGATATGTAAAAGTTAAAAAACTATCAAAAACAAAGTTAAAAAAACAAAAAATATCTTCAGCTAAATTTAGTAGATTATCTCTCGGATTTTCATCCCTTTTAATAATTATGGGTATGGGATTAGGAATCTATGCAATGCAACAGGTTTACTTTACAGACTTACAATATCAAGCTTCGCAGAGTGTTTTAGAGCAAATGTATGTTTCAGATGACAATGAGATTAAATTAGATAAAGAAGAAAATCAAAATTTCAATGAAAGGATACTTTCAGTATTCAACGATGTCCCAGTGTTTGAATCTTTACGCGACACATTCATTGATGATACTTTAGATAATTCAATTCCATACTCACCTTCTGTTTTTGGACAGCTTCAAATAGATTCGATAAACCTTAACCAATATGTAGTCTCTGGAACAAATGAAAGAGATCTAGAATTTGGACCCGGACACTACTTACAGACTTCACTGCCAGGAAATGGGGGAAATGTTGGTATTGCTGGTCACAGAACAACTTTTGGCGCACCTTTTGCAAATTTAGGTGAAGTTCAAATAGGAGATGAAGTTATTCTCACTGTAAATAATAAAAAATTTCACTACACGATAGATGAAGTATCAGTAGTTGAAGCTACAGGTGGGGAGTATGTATTATTCAACCGAGGGGATGACAGACTAACACTTACTACTTGTCACCCAAGGTATTCTGCAAAACAGAGATTAGTTGTTACAGGAATTTTAACAAAAATTGAATCTGCAAATTGATTGAATGTAATATATGACTATGAAACCAATGAAGGAAGATGGCAGGTCTTTAAGAGCAAAAAATATTTATGACGAAAAACATAAAAAGCTAGTAAATACTGCAATTAAACTGCTTAATAATCCATTAATCCCAAATGAAAAAATTAATATTTCATTAATTGCTAAGCATGCAGGAACCTCAACTGCGACAGCCTACAATCACTTTCCTGATAATTTACTAGATGTTTATGGATCAATATTTGCACTTGCATTTCAAGATATTGTCGATGAGGTTCAGAGGTACAATCAGACTGAATCTAATCCTTTAAAACAAATTAATCACTACATTGATACTCAAGTAGATGTATGTATTAAATTAGGAAATGCTGTTAAGGAAGGTTTTTTTCAATTTAGAGATCTTTTAAATACTAACAAGTGGATACAAGGTGAACCCCACTCCTTTTTGCTTGCTATGTGTGAAGAGTATAAGAAAGTAAATACAGATATTGACCACAAAATGCTTGCAGACGACATTTTTGTTTTATGGAATGGAAATATTTATTTATGGATGAGATTCAATCCAGATTTTGAGCTTTGGTCGAAATTCAATGATGAATGGCTCAAACTTGAAATGAAAAAAATAGTAGATAAAGCAATTTTGCTACAAAAATAATTAATGAAAAAAAGTTTATATTTACTTATTTTCTTTTTTCTTATAAGCGCCACAACTGATTCTGAAAACATAATAATTGATTTAGATAGAACGGAAGATTCAAATATATCTTTTAGTTGGAAAGTACTTTATAACGAATATGACTCAATAAATGTTGAAATAAGCCATGATGGGAAAATTGAAAAATATGACCTTCCACTCAAAGAAAGTTCTATTGAACTGTGTTGTTATGAGGGAGAAGTAACCGTAACACTCAATGTTATTATCACTAAAGTATTACAACTATCCAATGAAGAGTGTTCTGCCGAGAGTTGCTTAAGTTTCACCAAGGAAACGTTTTCAAATCAGGTAGTTCTGTCACCAATTCCTACAACAACTACATCTACAACAACTACATCTACAACAACTACATCGACAACAACTACTACTATTCCTCCGCCTATCCAAGAAAGCACAAATTTTTTAGATATTGAGATAAAAAACGAACTAATAACATCTATCCCACTTTTTGATGAAATTGATTTAACAGACCAGGAAAAAAATAGTATCGCATTTATTATTACCACTTCAATAATTGTTCTCTTCTATCTCGTTCTTTTACTGCAAGAATGGTTTAACAAAATAATTTCAAGTTCTAGAATTAGATTTTTTCGTCAAGGTAAAGAGATAAAAGGTTCATCAAAGTTAATTAATTTTTTAAAGATTTTATTCTCACTAACTTTAACTGCATTCCTAATAGGTTATGTTGAAGAAGGAGCGTCGCTTATTTTAGATTTAGAAAACCTTGCTGTCTTTTTAGCTGCATTGATTGGTCTTATGTCTACAACTTTCTTTTATGAAGGTGTTGAGGGGGTAATTGAAAAATTTATATTTAAGCAAAAAGTAAAATTTCAATGGGCACCGCAGGCAGTATTTTTTGCAATGGCATCAACTGGTGCCTATATATATTTTGAGATGCCAATTGGTTTTATATTTGGCTTTATTGCTTCAAGTTACATATTGAATAAGAGGCCTGTCGCTAAGTTATCACCTAAATTTTATTCTTCTATTGCATTAAGTGCTGTTGGTTTTGGGTTTTTCTACTTAACTTCTATTCCATATATTCTCGACTCCAGTGTATTAACAGCTATTGCAGCTATAAGCTATTTAATGTGTATTGAAGGTGTCTTACTCAAATCTTTACCTGGTGGAGGTAATGAATTATTAGAATCCTTAAATGATTCAAAAGGAGCCTACAAACTATTCCCCTTGCTATCTTTTTTACTAGGTTTATGGTTATTTATAAGAATTTTAATTGTATCTCCAGATAGTGAGTTTTCAAACCTCCAACAAGATCTACTAAGCAGTGGTTCATTCCCATTAACTTTTGCAGCAATACTGATTACTTATATGATAATTATCTTAATATTGGGTTTTTTCATAAAAAAAAGAGGTGTAAATGAATAGTAAGTTTACCTTCATGTTTGTTATGTCCCTAATACTTGGCTCTGCATTGATTGTTTATTTAAATTCAGAAACATCTACAACAACCACTGTGCCAACTACAACAAGCACATCTACAACAACCACTGTGCCAACTACAACAAGCACATCTACAACAACCACTGTGCCAACTACAACAACCACTGTTTCAAATTTAGATATTTCTGGAGACGAGGAATCTGTTCAGATTGTTGAAGAAAATGAGGATACTCCAGAAGCTTATGAAGGTGAGTTTGTAAACTTTTCTGGATTTGAAGGAGTTAATCAACAAAAGTTAGATGAATTAGTACTCCAAATGCCTCAATTGTTGCAAAATGTATTGATCAACAATGTTATTTTTGTGAATGGCTGTCATTCATATGCAGAATCTCTTGTTGGTAGATGTCCATATGGTGTCTGGGATTCTTCAGGCACTAAAAGCGATGGGACAAAAGGGGCTGATTGGGCTATGTCAATATGGGTTTCAAATAGAGCCTTTGATGCTGAAGAAGCGGAAGATGTATTGAACCATGAATCCTCTCATGCCCTTTCTTACTTAACTAGAAACTGTAATACACCCGAAAATAAAAGTTACAGATTGGATGCTTGGAATTATTTTGGTGGTGAAGAAAAGTTTGCTGATGCTTTAGTTTTATATTTTGGTGGATCATATAACCATTACAGAGATTCGGGTCAACTTAATGATGATGAAATTAGTTATTTAAAAGATTATCTTGAGGTATGCACAAACTAGTAAAATATTTGATATATTTACAGCATGGGGGAAGCTGTAACCAACTCGTTGCCATTAAACATTGTTACTTTATGCATACCTGTTCTATTTTTATTTTTAGGACTAAACAGCAATTTACAACAATTTAAAATTTTATTTAAAGAGAAGATATCTCTCATATTTGGTTTAGTTATTCAATTTTTACTTCTTCCAATTATAGGAGTCTTAATTTCACGAATTTTCTCCGATTCTTTATTTGCATATGCCGCAGTAATTGTTTTGATTGTTCCCGGTGGACACGTTTCTGGTCTGCTTACACATATTAAAGATGGAAATGTTCCTTTATCGGTCTTTTTAACATCTACAACTTCATTACTTTCCCCCCTAACTATTATTTTCTGGCTATCACTACTTTCTTCTACGTCTAGTGAATATAATATTGATGCTCTTGATTCCTTTATTCAATTGGTGATTTTTATTTTTGCACCATTCATCTTTGGTATGTTAATTAAAAACAAGTATCAAAGAATTTCAGAATTTCTTTATGAACCACTAGATAAATTTTTAAAAATTCTTATAGTAGTTGTTTCAATCTGGACACCAATAGATTTATCTTCATATGTATTAGATAATTTGCAACAGGGTTTAATTCTTGCTTTTACATCTTTAATAAGTATCTTTTTTCTAACTAGATTATTCATCAGTTATTTCAAAATTGGCTCAGCCAATTTTAAAACATTACAAATTGAAGCGTTATGTCAAAATTTTCCTATAGTTTTAGGGATTTCATTATCACTTAAATTACCTGAAATTGCTGTTTATGGCATAATCTACTACCTAACAAGTATGGTTTTTGCAGTTTCTTACTCTTTTATAAAAAAATATTAAAAGATATACTTTTTTAATATATATATGTATATAATAAAATTGTCTTTCAGACCAAAAATTCAAAAATCATTTCCAAAAAAATATGATTTAATTTAGGAGAAAAATGTCCGCAAGAACACAATTACAATCTAAACCAGTTGCAGACCTTAGGTCAATTGCCGAAAGTTTGGGCATTGAACACAAAGGTTTACAAAAGGCAAAGTTAATTGACCTTTTAGTAGAACATGGCGATGAAATTTTAGACACCCCTCAAGAAGAAGAGGCCGCCTCAGTAATTAGTAAGTCCTCAAAAGATGACGACGCACCAGCTGTAGTCAGTTCAGGTGATAGTGCAATTAAAAAAGGCGAAGAAAGAGATGGTATTCTAGATACTCTTCCCGAAGGCTATGGTTTTTTAAGATGCAATGGATATAAACCAAGTGAAGACGATGTGTACGTTGCTGCTGGAATCATTAAAAAATATAGAATGAGAAAAGGCGATCTTGTTAGTGGACCCATTAGAGCACCAAGACAAAAAGAAAAATACCCTGCACTTATTGAACCTAAACTTGTTAACGGTGCAGATCCAGAATTACTAGCAAGAAGAGTTGAGTTTAATAAACTCACTCCATTATTTCCTGATGAACGATTGAAGTTAGAAGTTGACGGAGAACCGGGCAAAATTGTTCCTAGAATAATAGATCTTGTAGCTCCTATTGGAAAAGGTCAGAGAGGTTTAATAGTATCTCCACCAAAAGCTGGAAAGACTACAATTTTAAAAGAAATTGCAAACTCAATAGCAGCTAATAACCCTGAGGTATACCTTATGGTAGTTCTTGTAGATGAAAGACCAGAAGAAGTTACAGATATGCAGAGGTCAGTAGACGGAGAGGTTGTATATTCAACATTTGATCGTCCACCTGAAGAGCATACTCAAGTTTCCAGACTTGCAATAGAGAGAGCAAAGCGCTTGGTAGAAGAAGGAAAAGATGTAGTTATATTATTAGATTCAATAACACGTTTAGCTAGAGCACATAACCTAGCAACACCTGCGAGTGGTCGAATTCTTTCTGGTGGTGTAGATTCAACAGCTTTGACTCCTCCAAAACAATTTTTTGGTGCAGCTAGAAATATTGAGGGTGGCGGAAGCTTAACAATACTTGGTACTGCTCTAGTTGAGACAGGATCTAAAATGGATGAAGTTATTTTTGAAGAATTTAAGGGTACAGGTAATATGGAGCTCAGATTGGATCGCCAGTTAGCTGACAAGAGAATCTTTCCAGCGATCGATGTTACACCTTCTGGAACAAGAGAAGAGCAAAGACTCGTATCTGCAAAAGAACTAGAATCCCTATGGGCATTAAGAAGAGTACTTGTTGCCCTTGAAGGTGGAGCTGCAACAGAACTTTTGATTGCAAAACTTAAAGAAACAAAAAGTAATGATGCTTTCTTAAAGGATGTCGCAAAAGCCAAATAATAATGTAAAGTAGAACTATGAAACAAGGTATACACCCAGATTATAAAGAAGTTGTCTTTCAGGACGAAGACGCAGGATTCGCGTTTTTAACTCGTTCAACTATAAAGACAACAGAAACTATTGAATGGGAAGATGGAAACGAATATCCACTAGTAAAACTTGATATATCAAGTGCAAGCCATCCATTTTTTACAGGTAAGCAAAAACTGGTTGACTCAACTGGTAGAGTTGAAAGATTTAAACAACGATACGGGTCTACAAGCACAAGGCAAGCCCCAAAACAAGAAGCTTCTTCTCAAGAAGAAGAATAACTAACTTAACTTCTATTTCTTATGTCTGATCTTGATATTTCTTATGGTGGCCAAGCTGTAATAGGTGGTGTACTTATTCAGAGTCCAAAAGGATGGTCTCTTGGTGTAAGAGATAAAGACAATGACTTACATAGATACTACGAACCACGTGTACCTTTAGTAAGAAGAAACAAATTCTGGTCAAGCCCTTTTATTAGAGGTTTTGGAGCTTTAATTGATTCAATGTATGTTGGGTTCAAGGCGATTACTTTATCTGAAAAAATTTATTCAAAATATGAAGATGAAGAAGAAAGTCTGATCTCAAAAATAATCACTTATAGCGTTTTAATCGCAGTCCTCCTCCTGTTTATTGCTGGTCCAAGATTGCTTGTTGAGACAATAGGTTCCTCTCAAATCGCAACTGGAGTAGTAGAAGGTATTTTTCGAGGTTTTATTGTGATCGTATATATATATTTAATTGGAAGAACTAAGGATGCTCAAGAGCTATTTGAGTATCACGGAGCTGAACACATGACGATTGCTTCATTTGAAGACAAACAGTCTCTTGAATTTGATGATGTTATAAAGTATCCAAAAGAACACATAAGATGTGGAACATCATTCTTATTTCTAATTGTTTTTATTAGCCTTCTAACGTTACCTTTTATACCTAATCTGAATCTAGTTCTAACAACAATCACAAGACTTTTACATGTGGTTTTAGTGTCGATGATTTCATATGAGGTTTTAAAATTTAATTTTAAAAATAGTCATTCACTAATTGCAAAAATATTTGCAGCTCCTGGTCTTTGGACACAAAAAATTACAACAAAAGAACCTTCAGCAGATCAAATTGAAGTCGCAATACTTTCTATGGCAAATTGTATAAATAATTCAGAAGGCTCAACTAGATTTGACACAATTATCTCTAAGGCTCAGGAGGTTGAAATTGGATAAATCTTTACATGAAAAATTACAAACTATTGAGAACTCATTACCTGAAATTGAAAAACAATTATCTGAGATAGATATCTCAAGAGACCAAAAGGGTTATGCAGAAATGGCTAAGAAACATAGCGATGTTTCAATAATTGTTGATTTATTTAACCAATGGAAAAATATAGTTGAAGAAATAAAAGATGCTGAAGAGCTATTGGAAGTAGAAACCGATGAAGATATGAAACAAGAGTTTGAAGGTATTATTTCAACAAACAAACCAAAACTTGACCCTCTCATTCAGAAAATAAAGGTATCTCTATTACCAAAAGACCCGTTAGATGAAAAAGATGTACTTGTTGAAATTAGGCCTGGAGCAGGAGGGGAGGAAGCTGCTATTTGGGTTGGTGACTTATACAAAATGTATACCCGTTTTGCTGAAAGAAATGCTTGGAATGTTGAACCAATAGAACTAACTGCTTCAGACCAAGGGGGATATAATAAAATAATATTTTCAATTAAATCAAAAGGTGTTTATTCGAAATTAAAATTTGAAGCTGGAGCGCATCGTGTTCAACGAATTCCTAAGACCGAATCACAAGGAAGAGTCCATACTTCAATTTCTACAGTTGCAGTACTTCCAGAGGCTGAGGAGGTTGACTTAAGTATTTCTGCAAGTGATTTAAAAATTGATGTTTACAGGTCAAGTGGACCAGGAGGACAAAGTGTTAACACAACAGATTCAGCCGTACGTATAACACATATTCCAACTGGACTTGTAGTTACCAGTCAAGATGAGAAATCTCAGCTAAAGAATAAAAATCAAGCTATGAGAATTTTGAGAGCTAGGCTTTTAAAAGCTGAGCAGGAAAAAGCAGCGGCTGAAAGAGCTAAAGACAGAAAAGAACAAGTAGGTTCTGGTGAAAGGTCAGATAAAATTAGAACTTACAATTATAAAGACAATAGAGTCTCTGATCACAGAATTAATTTAACTCTAAAGAAATTAGATCAGGTTTTAGATGGTGACCTAGATCAGTTTGTAGATGCTTTAATTGCAGACAACGAGTCAAGACGTTTGGCAAACTTAGAAGAGTAATGAACATACAGCAAATTCCTCAACATGAACTTGCTCGTCTTAGAGAAAAAGCAAAGGAACAAGCAGGTTCCCAATTTGAATATCAAGAATATTACACAAAGTTATTAACACGAAGACTCAATGGAGAGCCACTTCAGTATATAGAGGAATACATACCTTTTTACTCGATTCAAATCAATGTTGATGAAAGATGTTTGATTCCGCGTCCTGAAACCGAGTATTTAATTGAGATTATTAAAAATAATATCGATTCACCAAAAAATATTTTAGATGTAGGCACTGGCACTGGTTGTATTGCTTTAATGTTAAAAAAACTATATAAGGAATCTAATGTGGAGGCCGTAGATATTTCTGAACAGGCTTTAGAGCTTGCCAAGGAAAATGCTCGAATAAATGACCTAGATGTTACATTCACTGTATCGAATCTACTTGAGAATGTGGAAAAAAATAATTATGACATCGTTGTAGCTAACTTACCCTATATTCCTACAGAAACTTTACAAAACTTAGATAACGAAGTAATTAATTATGAACCCATTATTGCTTTAGATGGTGGTCCAGATGGATTGATTTATATAAATGAACTAATAAAGCAAATAGAAGAAAATGATTTTAAAAATTTAACTTTATTTCTTGAAGTTGACTCTTCTCATGCAAAAACTATTATCGAAAATTTAAATCATTGGAAAGATGTAAAATTGGAGAAAGACTTAGTTGATAGGGACAGGTATATCATTGCAAAACGATGAATTACAATTAGCTGTAACCGCTATTTCAAATGATGAAATTGTTGGTATTCCTACCGAAACTGTATATGGAATAGGAGCTAATCCGAACTCCCAAGATGCAGTGGATAAAATATTTCAATTGAAAGAAAGAGATGAAAAAAAACCATTATCAATATTAATTAGTAGCTTTCATGATATTTATAAATTGGGAGTTACTTCAGCAATCCCTGAGGTTGTAGAGCTTTATTGGCCTGGGCCATTAACCATAATTGTTGAAACGACCTTACAGTTTTCTGATGGTGTGGGAACTAAATCACCAAATACAATTGGTATAAGAGTTCCTGACAACTATTCAACAATTGAACTTTTAAAAGAAACAGGCCCTTTAGCTGTAACAAGTGCAAATATTTCAGGTGGCGCAGATGCAAAAAGTGATGTAGACGCTAAAAATATTTTTGGTGATGATATTAAGCATTATATTAAAGGTGAAGCTCTTCATGGAAGTGGTTCAACCATTATTGATTTACGTGAAGAGGGGGGAAGAATAATAAGAGAAGGCCCACTTAAATGGCCACCAAGTTACTGTTAGACTACGTTATATGACAAATAAAGGTGCATCTCAAAACCCGCTCATTGGAGTTGATTCAGAAATATCTGATTTAATTTCGGAAGACCTGAAAAGACAAAATACTCACATTCATTTAATTGCATCTGAAAATTTTGCATCTAAAGCGGTTATGGACGCATCAGGTTCAATCCTCACAAATAAATATTCTGAAGGCTTTCCAGGTAGAAGATACTACGAAGGATGTGAAGTAGTAGACAAGATAGAACAGCTTGCAATTGATAGAGCTTGTGAATTATTTGAAGCCGACCATGCTAACGTTCAACCTCATTCAGGTTCATCTGCAAATATGGCAGTTTATCTATCTTTATTAGAACCAGGAGACACTGTACTTGGTATGTCACTTGACCAGGGAGGACACTTAACACACGGTTCACCAGTCAATTTTTCAGGACAAATTTATAACTTTGTTGGCTACGGTCTAAACGAGGAGACCGAATTAATTGATATGGAGACAGTTTATAAAATGGCCTTAGAGCATAAACCTAAATTAATTATTGCTGGATATTCCTCTTATTCTCAATCACTTAATTTTCAGAAGTTTAGAGAAATTGCAGATGAAGTTGGTGCTCATTTCATGGTTGACGCAGCACACTTTATCGGCTTAGTTGCTGGAAAAGTTGTAGACAACCCAGCAAAATATGCTGATGTTGTTACGGCAACAACTCATAAGGCTTTAAGAGGGCCACGTGGTGGAATTATTTTAACAAAGGAAGAGTTTGCAAAAGATATTGATAAAAACATATTTCCTGGAGCTCAAGGTGGGGCATTAAATAACCAGATAGCAGCAAAAGCCGTATGTTTTAAAGAAGCTTTAACTACAGAGTATCAAGAATATGCAAAACAGATATTAAACAATGCAAAAGCTCTAGCTGATTCTTTTCAAGAACAAGGCTTAAGAGTTGTTAGTGGAGGAACGGAAAATCATTTAGTTTTGGTTGATACAAGAAGTGTTGATGAAGAATTAACTGGTAAAGAAGCTGGAATTTTACTTAATGAAAAAGGGATTACATTAAATAGAAATGCTATACCATTTGATCCACGCTCTCCATTCATTACTTCCGGTATTCGTATGGGCACTCCAGCGGTTACAACATGTGGAATGAAAGAAGGCGAACTTACTCAAGTTGGATATCTAATTTCTGAGATTTTAAAAAACAGATTAGATGAAAAGAAACTTAATAATCTCGAAGAGCAGGTTAGGTCTTTAGCTAAGAGTTTTCAACCTTATGGCTAAATCAAGAATCAATTTAGAAGATTTTGGTCCTGTCTCAACCTTTTCTACATCAATTTTAAGTGGGCTATTAATAGGCCTTTTAATTCAAAACTTTTTAGGATACGCACCGTGGCCAGTAATTTCTTTTGTTCTTGTTGGTATCTATGACGGATACAGGAGAATGTGGAACATTTCGGCAAAACTAGAGGATGGTAAAGATGAACGTTGAAGTTATTTTAGCAAAAAGGATGCTCTTTAGATCTTCGCCTGTATATGTCGTTGTTCCAGTATTGTTTTATTTTAAATCACAAGAGGCATTCTTTACCTCACTTTACTCATCAGCAATCGTTGCTACAGGGTTTTTCCTTGGTGCAGTAATCATGTCGTATGCAGCTAAAATCTCATTAAATTTTTATTATTTCGCGGCTCTATTTGGATATGTTTTTAGATTAATTTTTATATTTGGATTTCTCTTATTACTAAAAAACGTATATTCTATTGATGATTTGGCAATGTCTTTGACAGTGCCAATCGTTTTTTTAACCATGTTATTTATAGAAATGACTATGGTTATAAAGAGAAAAGACACGGATTTAGATTGGGCAAATGATAACAGCAGCTGAAACTTGTGATTTTATAAATGAAGTAGTTTGCAAACCTTCAAACGTAAAAGAATTATTTGAATTTGGTAATTTTGCAGGAACTCAAATATCAAGAACAGAAGTTTTAATACTTCTCGCCGCAATTATTCCTGTAGTTGTTGTTTTTTTTGGGTTAAGAAAAAAATCAGTTGTTCCGGGTAAGCTTCAATCTGCGGTTGAATCAATTTTTACATTCGTAAAAGATGAAATAGCTCTTGGTGTAATTGGCAGAGGTGGAGAAAAGTTTACACCCTACTTGGTCTCAATATTTCTATTTATTCTTGTTGGAAATTTATTTGAAGTTGCCCCATTAATCAACTTTCCAGTAACATCCCGCATGGCATTGCCACTGTTTTTAAGTCTTATTACGTATTTTATTTTTGTTTTTGTTGGAATTAAGGAAGAAGGTTTTGGCTATATTTCTCATCTAGTTTGGCCTCCAGGAGTGCCTGTTGCTCTTAAACCTTTAGTCGGCATAATAGAGCTGGTCTCAGTATTGTTAGTAAGACCATTCAGCCTTGCTGTTCGACTTTTTGCAAATCTTGTTGCAGGCCACGTAATGCTTAGTTTGCTATTAGCATCTGCATATTTTTTCTTGGTACAACCAGGTGGCGCAGATTATATACTTGCTAAAGCACCTATTGGCTTAGCTTGGTTCACACTTGGATTAGGAATCTATGGATTCGAATTAATAGTTTCAATTTTGCAGGCATACATTTTTACATTGTTGTCTGCAGTGTATATACAAACGTCTCTGCATCCAGAGCATTAATTAATAAGGAGGAAAATGGAAGCTGCATACGCGTTAATAGGATACGGATTGGCCGCAATTGGTCCCGGTATTGGTATCGGGTTAATTGCTGGTAATGCCGTACAAGCTATGGCAAGACAACCAGAAGCTGCTGGTATGGTAAGAACAACTATGTTCTTAGGAATAGCCTTTACTGAGGCACTAGCGCTTATTGGGTTCGTTCTATTCTTCTTGGTATAGGAGTAAAAGAGTGAACATGAATTTAGAATTTTTATTAGCAGAAGCTGAAGAGTCAAGCTCAGGTATTGATCTCCTTCTTCCAGCAACATCAGAGTTAGTTGCTGGTATTGCTGCTTTTGCAATTGTATTTTTCTTTATTTGGAAATGGGCATTACCTGCATTGAATGAAACTTTAGAATCAAGAGCATCAGCTATTGAAGGTCAGATTAAAGAAGCTGAGGAAACAAAAGCTGAAGCTGAGAAATCAAAAGCTGAGTATGACAAGCTTGTCTCAAATGCTGATTCAGAGGTTCAAACAATCATAGATGAAGGTAAAGCTGCCGCTGAGAAAATTAAAGAAGATATGCTTGCAGAAGCTAAAAAAGAAGCAGAAGTAATTGTTGAAAAAGCTAAGTCTGATTCAGAGGCTGAAAAAGAAAGAGTTTCTTCAGAATTAAAAGGTGAGGTAGCTGATCTCTCTCTGGAGATATCACAAAAAGTTGCATCATCTATGTCAAAAGATGACCAAAAAAAGCTTATTGATAAATTTATAAAGGATATGGGGTAGCAATAACAATGTCGGTTGAGACTTTTTCAAAAGGGTTAGTTGAAATAATTGCATCTTCTGATGATTCAGAGAGAGTTGAGAATGAAATCCTCCAAGTTTTCAAGTCTTTGTCTGATTCTTCAGAGGCACTAGATGTTTTTAGAAACTTTGGCATACCAGTTGAAAAAAAAATCGAAGCTGTACAGAACTTATTGAGTACAAGAGTTCTACCTTTAACGGTAGACCTTGTCACACTCACTATTTCTCAAGGTTATGCAGATAACTTGCATGATATTGAATCAAATGTTGCAAATTTTATTGCAAATAAAAGAGGAGCTTCAGTAGCAAAGGTCGTTACAGCTATTGAGCTTGATAATAAGACTCAAAAAGCACTACAAAAGGCAATTAAAAATAAAGTTGGCACAGATGTAGAGCTAAGTATTGATGTCGATCCATCTGTAATTGGTGGAATAAGTATAAGTGTTGGAGAGAGAACTTTTGACGGTCTTCTCTCATCAAAGTTTTCAGAAATTAAAACTGTATTAGAAGGTAGGTAGAATGAGCGATCTTAATATTGATGCAAAAGCTATTTCAGATTCATTAAAGTCTACACTTGGGGACTGGAAAGACTCTGTAAAGGATGACGTAGTAGGTCATGTTGCAGCTATTGCAGACGGTGTAGCTAGAGTTAAAGGCTTAGAAAATGTTATGGCTTCAGAGCTACTCGAGTTCCCTGGTGGACTTGTCGGAGTTGCTCTTAACTTAGAAGAAGATTCCATTGGGGTTGTTTTGATGGGTGATTCCAATCATATTGAAGAAGGAAATCCCGTTAAGCAGACTGGTGAAGTTCTTTCAATAGGTGTTGGAGATGGATTTCTAGGTAGAGTTATTGATACACTAGGTAACCCAATCGACGGTAAAGGACCAATTGAATTTACTGAAAGAAGACGTTTAGAGCTACAGGCACCTTCTGTTGTAGAAAGACAGCCTGTTGGAGAGCCACTACAAACAGGAATTAAAGCTATTGACTCAATGATTCCAATTGGAAGAGGCCAGAGAGAGCTTATTATTGGTGATAGGCAAATTGGAAAAACTGCTGTTGCAGTTGATACAATAATCAATCAAAAAGATACGGACGTAAAATGTATTTACGTTGCTATTGGTCAGAAATCATCAACAGTAGCTGAAGTTGTAGAGAGATTTGAACAAGAGGGAGTGCTTGATAAAGTTGTTATCGTTAACGCACCAGCTTCAGCAGCTGCAGCATTGCAGATGTATGCTCCTTATGCTGGTTCAGCGATTGGCCAACATTGGATGTACAATGGCGAACACGGTCTAATTGTTTTCGACGATTTATCAAAACAAGCTATTGCTTATCGTCAGATATCATTACTTTTAAGACGACCTCCAGGTAGAGAGGCTTACCCTGGTGATGTTTTCTATCTTCACTCTAGATTATTAGAGCGTTGTGCAAAAGTAAGTGAAGAGTTAGGTGGTGGATCACTCACTGGCCTTCCAATCATAGAGACAAAAGCTGGTGACGTTTCAGCATTCATTCCAACTAACGTGATTTCCATTACAGATGGACAGATTTATTTGGAATCTGAACTTTTTTACTCTGGTGTTAGACCAGCTGTAAACCCAGGTACATCAGTCTCAAGAGTAGGTGGGGCAGCTCAGACTAAAGCTATGAAAAAAGTTTCAGGTCCATTAAGAATTAACCTTGCACAGTTTAGAGAGTTAGAAGCATTTGCTGAGTTCGGTTCAGATTTGGATGCCGCATCACAGGCACAGCTTGATAGAGGTAGAAGAGTTGTTGAGTTACTAAAACAACCTCAGTATCAACCCGTATCTATGGAAGAGCAAGTGGTTTCACTATACGCAGTGACAGAGGGATTCCTTGATGTAGTGGATCCAGCTGATATCCCACAAGCTGAACAAGATTTGATTGATTTTGTGAAAACAAGACACTCTGATGTTATTAATTCAATAAAAACAACTGGTGAATTGCCTGGAGAAGAATTAAAAGCTGCTGTTGAGGCTTTTGTAAGTACATTGGAGAAAAAAGAAGAGTAAATTATGGCAAGTGCTGAATTACGAATCATAAATAGAAGAATTAAGAGTGTTAAATCCACTAAGAAGATAACACGTGCAATGGAACTTATTGCTTCTTCAAGAATTGTAAAAGCACAGCAGAGACTTACCTCTTCCAACAATTACACAAATTTACTTGCTCAGATTGTTGAAGAACTTACAGGGAGTGGTGAAATGCCAACTTCTCCTGCGATTGAAGGAACAAAAAAGATAACACTTGTTGTTATTACTTCAGATCGTGGACTTGCGGGTGCGTATAACACCAACATTTTAAAACTTGCTGAGATAAGAAAAGGTGAGTATGAAAATCTAGGTAACCAAGTAGAGATTGTCACTGTTGGAAAAAAAGCAAATGGATATTTCAAATATAGAAATGTTGAACCTAAACAGAACTATGAAGGCATAACTGATGAACCTAATTTCGAAAATGCTTTACAAATAATGACTCCGTTAGTTGAAGAGTTCTATGAGGGAAAAACTAACCAAATTGAACTTGTGTATACAGAATATCAGTCTGCAATGACCCAAACAGCACTGTATAAAACTGTCCTCCCATTTGAGGTAGAGCAGATTGCAAAAGAAATTGAGTCAGTTGGAGGGTATACCTTTGAACCCTCAGCAAGCCAGGTGTTAAGTAATATTATTCCAAAGTACACAAATGCAACAATATTTTCTGCATTACTTAATGCTTCTACTTCAGAGCATGCAGCAAGAATGAGAGCTATGAAAGCAGCAACTGAGAATGCAGAGGAATTAATCAAGATTTTATCACGTCAAAGTAATCAAGCTAGACAGGCTGAAATTACTACTGAGATTTCAGAAATTGTAGGTGGAGCGGAAGCTCTAGCAGGATAAGGAGAAAATAAATGAGCGATAGTTTAGGCAGAGTTGTAAAAATTGCAGGTCCAGTCGTTGACGTTGCATTTGCACAGGATTCTTTGCCAGAAATTACAAATGCACTTGAAGTAGATGTAGAAATTGATGGTTCCAAAAGCACAATCGTTTTAGAGGTTGCACAGCACCTTGGAGAAGGAAGAGTTCGTGCCATTTCTATGCAAGGTACAGACGGTTTACGTAGAGGTGCAGAAGTCTCTGATACAGGAGCTCCTATCTCAGTCCCTGTTGGACAAGAAACTTTAGGTCATATATTCAATGTTTGGGGTGAAACATTAGATGTTGAGACAAGCTCAATTGGTGTAAAACAAAAATGGCCAATTCACAGACAACCGCCTCCATATGAAGAAGTAACTGCTCAAAATGAAATGTTTGAGACAGGAATTAAAGTTATTGATCTTTTAATGCCATATGTGCAAGGTGGAAAGATTGGTCTATTCGGTGGTGCTGGTGTTGGTAAGACAGTTCTTATTCAAGAAATGATTAACAGAGTAGCAACACAACACGGTGGTGTATCAGTTTTCGCTGGTGTTGGAGAAAGAACACGTGAAGGTAATGACTTGTTTAGAGAAATGCAAGAATCTGGAGTTATTGATAAAACTGCACTTGTATTTGGTCAAATGGATGAACCACCTGGAGTTAGATTAAGAGTTGCATTGTCAGCACTAACTATGGCTGAATATTTCAGAGATGAAGAAAAGCAAGACGTTCTATTGTTTATTGATAACATTTTCAGATTCTCTCAAGCAGGTTCTGAGGTCTCTACATTATTAGGACGTATGCCATCTGCTGTGGGTTATCAACCAACACTTGCAGACGAGATGGGTTTCTTGCAAGAGAGAATCACCTCTCTTAAAGGTAGATCTATTACATCACTACAAGCAGTGTATGTGCCTGCAGACGACATTACTGACCCTGCACCACACACAGCTTTTGCTCACTTAGATGCAAGAACAGTATTGTCTAGAACTATTGCTGACCTTGGTATTTATCCAGCTGTTGATCCTCTTGACTCATCATCAAGAATCTTGGATCCAGGAGTTGTTGGCGACGACCATTACAACACTGCTAGAGAGGTTCAGAGAGTGCTTCAGAGATACAATGACTTGCAAGACATTATTGCAATTCTTGGTATTGATGAATTATCAGAAGAAGATAAGCAAATAGTTGGTCGTGCGAGAAGAATTCAGAGATTCTTATCACAACCTATGTTTGTTGCTGAACAATTCACAGGTATTGAAGGTAAATTCGTATCTATTAAAGACACAGTTGAAGCGTTTAAGACAATTTTAAGTGGAGAGCTAGACTCAGTCCCTGAGCAGGCTTTTTATATGACTGGTGGACTTGATGAAGTCATGTCCAAAGCTAAAGAACTAGAAGAAAGCGTTTAATGTTTGTCGAGGTTGTCTCACCAGAGGAGAATTGTTTCTCAGGAGATGCAACTATGGTTATTTCAAGAACTCCAAATGGAGAAATAGGAATTCTTGAAGGTCATGAACAAACAGTTGCAACTTTAGTTCCAGGTGGGCTAACCATTGAACACGACAATACAAGAACAAGCTTTGCAATTTCTGGTGGAATACTACAAATAACTGGCGAAAAAGTAATTGTTCTTGGCGAACTTGTTGAAAAGATTGACGGAGATCACGAAAAAGCTGTTGAAGTTGGTCAAGAGTTAGCTAAAAAAGCCTTTCCAGAGGAATAATGTCATCTCTTCTAGCATTTCACGCTCATCCAGATGATGAGAGCGTCTCGACTGGAGTTACTCTAGCAAAATATGCAGACGAAGGTCACAGAGTAGTAGTAGCTACAGCTACTGACGGTTCTGCTGGTGAAATTCATAACTACGATAATCCAGAAGAGCTTTTTCCTAAACTCGCTGAAATGAGAAGAAAAGAGTTAGAGGCAAGCCTTGAAGCTCTAGGTGTAAAAGAGTATGAATGGATGGGGTTTAAAGATTCTGGCATGATGGGTACTAGTGAAAATGATGATCCTGATTGTTTCTGGAGACAAAATTACTTTGATCCTGTTGGAAAACTAGTCGACATAATTAGAAAATATAAACCAGATGCTTTAATCACATATGACCCTTTTGGGGGATACGGTCATCCAGATCATATTCAGACACATAGAATCGGAACCGCAGCCTTCTTTGCAGCTAGTGATTTAGATAAATTTCCTTTAAAAGATGGTCAAGAAGTATGGATTCCAGAGCGTTTGTATTACAGTGCCTGGTCTAAAAAAAGAATGCAATCTAGAAGACAACAGATGTTTGATGCTGGAATTATTTCAGAAGAAGAATTCAATAGGTTTAACCCAATTGGCAGTGAACATGATGATATAGATGTTGAAGTTGATGGAACAAAGTATGTTGAACATAAAATTAAATCGATGAAAGCTCATCGAAGTCAGTTTAAAGATGACTGGTGGGGTTTTAATATCCCAGATGAATTTAAAAAGGATTTTTTAGGATATGAAAACTACATACTTGCTTTTAATAGAGGGTCTTGGTCTTCAGAAACAGATTTAATCTAAAAAAAGTCATTAACTTAACGTATATTTTTTGTTTACTTTGTGTTTACCTGTCATGAATATCTTGGAACCAGTTAATTTAATTAAATTAAAGAAAGGAAATCCATGATTAGATCAAAATCTAAATTCTGGTCTTTGCTTCTTGTGATGGTACTTGTCCTTGCTGCCTGTGGTGGCGGTAGCGACGATGCTGCTGAAGAAGCTGAAGAATCAGGTGGAGAAGAGTCAGCTACTCAAACAACTGCTGCATCTTCTTCTGATGGATCATCAGGTTTAACTGGTGAAATCTTAATCGATGGATCTTCAACTGTGTTCCCTATAACACAAGCTGTAGCTGAAGAATTTACAGCTCTTAACCCAGATGTACAAATATCTGTTGGTGTTTCAGGAACTGGTGGAGGATTCAAGAAATTTTGTCCTGGAGAAACAGATATATCTGATGCTTCAAGACCTATTAAAGCCAAAGAGAGAGATCTCTGTGCAGAAAATGGCACTACATATACTGAACTTCAAGTTGGTGTAGACGCACTTTCAGTTGTTGTTCCAACATCAAATGACTTTGCAACATGTCTAACAACTGAAGAGTTAGGTGCTATATGGGGTGCAGACAGCACAGTCTCTAGTTGGAATCAAGTAAGAAGTTCATTCCCAGACATATCAATAGACCTTTATGGTCCTGGTACTGACTCTGGAACTTTTGACTTCTTCAATGAGGAAATTACAGAAGACTTGGGCGGTAGCCGTTCTGACTACACTGCATCAGAAGATGACAACGTTCTTGTAAACGGTGTATCTGGATCAGCTGGTGGTTTAGGATACTTTGGACTCGCATATTATGAAGAGAACAAAGATAAGCTTACTGCTGTTCAAGTAGATGCTGGTGATGGATGTGTTGGCCCAGAAGGCGCCTTTTCAGGCACATACGGACTAGCAAGACCATTGTTTATATATGTAAATGATGCAAAAGCAAACGATCCAGTGATCAAAGCTTTTGTTGATTTTTACTTTGACTCATTAGATCCAATTGTAGAAGCTGTTGGCTACATTCCAATGTTGCCTGACGCTGCTGCAAGACAATTAGAGTATTGGCAAGTTGTAACAGGAAAACCATTGTCTGGTGAAATCTTAATTGATGGTTCATCAACAGTCTTTCCAATCACTCAGGCTGTAGCAGAAGAGTTCACAGCAGTGCATCCTAATGTCAACATATCTGTTGGTGTTTCAGGAACTGGTGGAGGATTCAAGAAATTCTGTCCTGGTGAAACAATGATTTCAGATGCTTCTCGTCCAATCAAAGATAAAGAGAAAGCATTATGTGAAGAAAACGGAGTTAATTATTTAGAAGTACAAGTAGGTATTGATGCTCTTTCAGTTGTTGTTCCAACATCAAATGACTGGGCTACATGTCTTACAACTGCAGAACTTACTTCAATTTGGGGTGCAGACAGCACTATTACAAACTGGAGCCAAGTAAGAGCAGGGTTCCCAGACGTAGCACTTGACCTTTATGGTCCTGGTACTGACTCTGGAACTTTTGACTTCTTCAATGAAGAGTTAACAGAAGATAATGGTGGTAGCCGTTCTGACTACACTGCATCAGAAGATGACAACGTTCTTGTAAACGGTGTATCTGGATCAGCTGGTGGTTTAGGATACTTTGGACTCGCATATTATGAAGAGAACAAAGATAAGCTTACTGCTGTTCAAGTAGATGCTGGTGATGGATGTCAACCACCTGAAGCAGCATTTCAAGGAAATTATTTCTTAGCAAGACCACTATTCATCTATATAGCTGAGTCTGCAAAAGGAATGTCTGCAGTTAGAGAATTCGTCGATTTCTACTTTGTAGCAATGGATGCAATTGTACCTGCAGTAGGTTACGTACCTATGTTAGCTGAACAAAAAATGGCATCACTAATGTCATGGTCAGCGTTTAGTAGGGGATAGTCACTTTAATTAAAAAATAGTAATTTGTGAGGGCACATTTGCCCTCACAAACTACAATAAAAATATCAAATTATGGAAAATGTAAATGACCTTCGTGACCAACTTACGAAAACAATTACTCGTCCAATTGAAAAAATTGTAAAATTTTTTATTACAGCCTCTGCTTTTGCCGCAATTCTTATATCCATATCAATTATTTTCACATTATTGACTGAAGCTATTAATTTTTTTCAGGATCCAGCAGTAACTTTTAAAGGGTATTTTACTGCAACTAGATGGACTCCTACTTTCCAAAATCCCGAATATGGTGTTATTGTTTTGATTTCCTCAACTCTTTATATAGCTGTCATTGCTTGTCTTATTTCTTTTCCTCTAGGGTTATTTTCAGCTATATACTTATCTGAATTTGCAACAAAAAGAACAAGAAAAGTTATAAAACCAGTCTTAGAAGTGTTAGCAGGTGTTCCTACTGTAGTATTTGGTTACTTCGCGCTTAATTGGATTACTCCGAATATAATTCAGAGATTTATTCCAGGTACGGGAGTGTTTAATGCTTTGTCGGCAGGTATCGCTGTTGGTATCATGATAATACCTACAGTCGCCTCTATCTCTGATGATGCTCTCAATGCAGTTCCAAATTCTTTGAGAAATGGGTCATTAGCACTTGGTGCTACTAGAAGAATTACATCACTTAAAATTATGTTTCCTGCAGCTCTTTCAGGCATTATTGCTTCATTTATATTAGGTTTTTCAAGAGCTATAGGCGAGACAATGATTGTTACCATTGCAGGTGGGCAGTATCCTGAATTAAACTTAGATCCAAGAAGTGCAATGTACACGATAACATCTTCAATAGTAAATGTATCTCTTGGTGACACACCTCATGGCACTACTGCTTATAATGCTTTATTCGCACTTGGTATAACTTTATTTATTATGACTTTTATTCTGAATATAGGTTCTGATTATATTGCCAGAAAGTATAGAAAAGAATATGAGTAACGAAACACTTATAACCGGCAAGAAAGCTGAAAATGCTATCAAAGAAAGTTTATTCCTCTTTACATTATATATATGTGTAACGATTGCTATTTTAACTTTGATGACCTTAATCTATGATGTACTTTCTACTGGGACTACAAGATTGACATCAGATTATGAGGTTGGTCTCATTACAAAAATACAAATTGATAATCCTATAGATTTTTTAACAACATTAGATTCACGTTATCCAGATAGAGCTGGTATCGGCCCAGCTTTTGCTGGGACAGTATGGCTTATGATAATAGTTGTTTCTGTAACATTTCCTTTTGGTACAGGAGCGGCTATATATCTTCAAGAATTTGCCCCAAAAAATAAAATAACAAGGTTTATTGAATTAAATTTAACTAACTTGGCAGGAGTCCCTTCAGTTATTTATGGTTTACTGGGTCTTGCAGTGTTTGTGCGTTTAGCTGGATTTGGAAGATCTGTTCTATCAGGTGGATTAACATTAACGTTACTAATTCTTCCAGTGGTCATTGTGGCATCTAGAGAGGCTCTTAAGGCTGTTCCAGACACAATACGCCAGGGTGCTTTAGCACTTGGAGCTACCAAATTTCAGGCAGTTTTTAGACAGGTTGTGCCTTCTGCAATTCCAGGAATGGTAACTGGGATGGTCCTCGGACTCTCCCGAGCAATTGGAGAGACTGCTCCATTAATTTTTATGGGTGCTTTGACTTATGTTAATTATTTTCCTGATACCCCTTTAAGTGGTTTTACTGCTATTCCAATCCAAGTCTATAACTGGATTGGATATCCTCAGGCTGAATGGAAGGAAACAGCTTCAGCTGGAATCATCTTACTTTTGGGTTTATTATTAATCATGAACTCACTAGCCATATTTATTAGAAACAGATACGAGAAGGATTTATAGTGATATTTATAAAGGAGACAAATAGTGGAAACTAAAGAAACAGTTCAGGTCAATAGTGAAAGCGTATTTAATGTAACAGACCTATCTGTAAGTTATGGAGACTTTGTCGCAATCAAAAATGTAAATATGGATATTACTAAAAACAAAATTACTGCTTTTATCGGGCCCTCAGGTTGTGGAAAAAGCACATTAATAAGATCATTTAACAGGATGAATGATCTTATATTAGGTGCAAAAGTTAATGGAACAATAACATATCAGGGAGTTGATTTATACGACAAAATGGTTGACCCAGTTCAGGTCAGAAGAAGAATAGGAATGGTTTTTCAAAAACCTAATCCATTCCCAAAAACTATAAAAGAGAATATTACTTTTGGACTTAAGGTTAACAACATGACTGATAACATGGATGATCGAGTTGAGAAAGCATTAACTCAAGCAGCATTATGGGATGAAGTTAAGGATGATTTAGACAAAAATGCATTAGAACTATCTGGTGGTCAACAACAAAGATTATGCATTGCCAGGACAATTGCAGTTGAGCCAGATACAATTTTAATGGATGAGCCTTGCTCTGCATTAGACCCTGTAGCAACAAAAAAAATAGAAGACCTCATGCAAGAGCTTGTAAAAGAATTCTCAATACTTATTGTCACACACAACATGCAACAAGCCTCTAGATCTTCTGATTACTGTGCATTTTTTACAACGAAAACCTCTGATGATGGAAAAAGAAGAACTGGAGAATTAGTTGAGTTCAATGAAACAAGTGTTATGTTTACTACTCCTGATAAGGAGTTAACAGAACAATATATATCAGGCAGGTTCGGATGAGTTTACAAGAAAAGATCGAAAACCTTGAAACAGATCTACATTTAATGGGCAGGCTTGTTTTAGATGCTCTAGTAGATGGCGTTAGGGCTTTAGAGGATAAAGACGTTAATAGAGCAATAGCAACAATAGAAAAAGATGATGAAATTGATGCGGCTTACCTTAAAATTGACCAAGACTGGGTTGAGCTTATGGCCACAGAGCAACTTGTAGCAACAGACTTAAGACTTTCTACATCTATTTTGCAAGCAAGTTTACACTTAGAGCGCCTTGGTGATTTGGCTGTTTATCTTGGAAATACAACACAAGAAATTTTTGATTCACCAGTACCAGAGACAGTACATGCAACTGTAGTAGAAATGGGGGATTTAGTAATTGATATGGCTTCATCCGCAATGGAAAGTTTAAAAAATAGAGATAAAGACCTAGCTTTAGCAACAGCCGAAAAAGACAATCAGGTAAATAGACTATACAACTCAATGCTAGAAGAAGCACCAAAAATAGCTGGGAATGAAGATTTATTCAATGGATTATTTAGACTTGTCACTTGTATTCGTACATTAGAGAGAGGTGGCGATCACGCAGTTGATATTTGTGAATTAACTCACTTCCTTGTGACTGGTAAATTTGAAGAATTTTAATGTCGGGTAAAATTTTATTAGTTGAAGATGAACACAGCATTGCCGAACCCGTAATTTATAACTTAAAACAAGAAGGCTTTTCCGTTACACATGTTGATGAAGGACCTATTGCTTTAGAGATTTTTGGTGAAGAGTCTTTTGATTTAGTTATTTTAGATTTAATGCTTCCACAGATTTCGGGACTTGATATATGTAGGTCTATAAGAAAAAGTTCTGATGTACCAATTATTATGGTGACTGCAAAAGACAGTGAAGCTGATAGGGTAGCTGGATTAGAATTAGGCGCTGATGACTATGTTACGAAACCATTCTCAGTGCGTGAATTGATGAGTAGAGTGAGAGCGGTCCTAAGACGCACGACTTCTAAAACCTCAACAAAGGAAAAGTCAGTTAAAGCTGGCAATATTGAAATTAATTTATCGAAATACGAAGCAAAAGTTGACAATAATAAGATTGATTTAACACCAAGAGAGTTTGAGCTGTTGTACGCGTTTTGTGAGAATCAAGGAAATTTAATGTCAAGAGAACAGATATTTGATGAAATATGGGGATATTCTTTTATTGGAAATACAAAAACCCTTGATGTGCACATACAAAGAATTAGAGAGAAAATTGAAGTTGATCCAAAAAAACCTAAAAGATTAATAACTGTTAGGGGAGTTGGATATAAATTAGTAAATGATGGATAAAGATAATCAAGACATAGATAAGCTAAAACAAGAGTTCATTGCCAATGCTTCACATGAACTAAAGACACCTGTAACTTCTATTCAATTAGCTGTTGAGACAGCTATTTCAGCATTAGAAAATTCTGAGATTGAAGATGCTAAAAGATTTATGAATCAAATTCTACAAGATAGTCAGAGAATGACACTACTGCTCTCAGATCTTTTGGACCTTTCACAACTTGAAGTCAATAATCCAGAGAAAGAACTAGTAAGCTTGAACGCAATCATTGATGCTGAAATTGGATTTTTACCTAATGAAAATAAAAATCGTGTAGTTTTTGAATCTGAAGACATTGAATTTTTAATTGATCCTAATGACTTTTCTATGATAATTAGAAATCTATTAAGGAATGCTTGTAATTACTCAGAATTAGATAAGGAAATAAATATAAAGTTATTTAAAGATGAGTCAAATGTTGTTTTGAGTGTTGTTGATAAAGGTAGAGGAATTGCAACTACAGACCAAGAAAGAATTTTTGAGAGGTTTTACAGAGTAGATAAAGGCAGGTCTAGATCACTTGGTGGTACAGGAATTGGTTTATCAATAGTAAAACATGCTGTAGAACGTAATGGTGGTGTCATTGAATTGATTAGCCAATTTGGAGAAGGCTCAGAGTTTAAAGTAATATTTTAAAAATTTTAACTTACGTCCCAAGTTCCTAAAGAACGTATAAGCTTATCTAATTCACCTTCACCTTTTTGTTCTTTAGCCATATCAATTTGACCATGAACCTCTTCTGTAAAGGTATCTCTCTCAACTTTTCTAAATACACCAAGTGGTGTTGGACCATATGGACCATGAGAAAGTCTAGATAAAGAGAAGGCAATTGATGGGTTCTCTTCATGAATGTTATGAACATAGATTTCAGATTCATCGACATCTTTTGTGTCTACAATTTGTGCAATACCATTTCTGATAACCACTGCTTTATGACCATCTTCTCCAAAAACTGTTTTCTCACCATGAACTAAATTTATTCTATTTGCCACTTTTGTTTCTTTATTAGTTAACTGCTCAAATGCTTTATCATTGAAAACATTACAGTTTTGATAAATCTCTATGAATGCAGAACCTTTATGATTTTTAGCTTCTTCTAAAATCCCTGCGGTAAGATCTCTATCCATATCAATAGATCTTGCAACAAAAGATGCTTCAGCACCTAATGCAAGACTCATTGGATTGAGTGGCATCTCTACTGAACCAAAAGGTGATGACTTAGTCTTCTTGCCTTCCTCGCTAGTAGGAGAGTACTGACCTTTGGTGAGTCCATAAATCTGATTATTGAACATAAGAATTTTAATATTCACATTCTTTCGAAGTGCATGAATCAAATGGTTTCCTCCAATAGATAGTGAGTCACCATCACCAGAGACTACCCAAACAGATAAATCTGGATTTGATACTGATACACCTGTAGCAACTGCTGGTGCTCTACCATGTATTGAGTGAACACCGTATGTGTTCATATAATATGGAAATCTAGCTGCACAACCAATTCCTGAAACAAAAACTATTTTTTCTTTGGAGATACCCATCTCAGCCATGAAGTTCTGAACTGACGCAAGGATAGTGTAGTCACCACAACCAGGACACCATTTGACCTCTTGGTCACTTTGCATGTCCGTTCTTTTATAGGTAACTGGTACTTTACTCATTTATAATTTCCTCAATTTTATCAGTAAGCTCCTGAGCTGTAAAAGTCTCACCAGAAACTTTATTAATTCCTCGTGCATCAACTAAAAAAGCCTCTCTTACTAATTTAAGCAGTTGACCAGTATTTAATTCAGGAATTATGATTTGCTTAAATTTTGATATAACTTCAAGTGTATTGTCCGGGAAAGGATTAAGGTGAACGAAATGCGCACTTGCAACTTTGACACCTTTTTCATTCAGCCTATTGACTGCTTGTGTAATTCCTCCATAAGTTGAACCCCAACCAAGCACTAACGTATCAGCTGATTCATCACCATGAATTTCTAACTTATCAATATCATTTGCTATGTTAGAAATTTTCCATGCTCTCATATCTGTCATGTATTGGTGGTTTGCAGCGTCATAAGAAACATTTCCTGTTCCCTCTTCTTTCTCAAGGCCACCAACTCTGTATTCAAGACCTGGAGTCCCTGGTAGTGCCCATGGTCTAGCAAAAGTATCAACATTTCTTAAGAATGGTAAAAATCCATCCTCTGTATTGAGTTTTGTAATAATATTTGTATCTAACTTATTTAGTGTTTCAATATCTGGAAGGTTCCATGGTTCAGAACCAGTTGCTACATAGTTATCAGATAATAAAATTACCGGCGTCATATACTTTAACGCAATTCTGGAAGCCTCAAAAGCAGCATAAAAAGCATGAGAAGGAGACTTTGCAGCTACAACAGGTAAAGGCGATTCCCCATGTCTTCCATATAAAGCAAACATTAGGTCTGATTGTTCAGGTTTAGTAGGAAGCCCAGTAGAAGGCCCACCTCTTTGTACGTTTACAATTACTAATGGCAGTTCTGCAGACAATGCTAAAGAAATCGTTTCACTTTTGAGTGCTAATCCTGGACCACTTGTACCAGTAACGGCAAGCTTTCCTGTAAATGAAGCACCAACAGAGGCAGCTGCAGCTGCGATTTCATCTTCTGCTTGAAAAGTAATGACATTAAAGTTTTTATGTTTTGAGAGTTCATGCAAGATATCTGATGCTGGTGTGATTGGATAGCTACCATAAAATAAATCGAGATCGGCTTTCTTAGCAGCAGCAATTAATCCCCAGCTCAAACCAATATTTCCATTGATGTTTGTATATTCACCCGGTGGGAGAGACGCTTTCTCAACAACATATGTATGGTGAAATGCTTCAACAGTTATGCCAAAGTTGTAACCAGTTTTTAAAGCTTTGATGTTTGCTTTTGCGATATCTGGAAGTTTACTAAATTTATCATTTATCCAATTTTCCGTATCTTCCAGAGGTCTGTTAAATGTCCATGATATCAAGCCAAGAGCAATCATGTTTTTTGATCTTAAAACTGCTCTACCAGGTAAATCAAACTCTTCTAAAGCTTCCTTGGTTAGTTTTTCCATTGGGACTTGAAATACTCTATATCCATCTAGTTCACCAGATTCTCTTGGATCTACTTTATATCCTGCTTTAGTGATATTTTTCTCTTCAAATGCATCTTCATTCAAAATAAGCATTCCGTTTGGAGCTAGGTCGTGTAGGTGAGCTTTTAAAGCAGCGGGGTTCATAGCAACTAATACATCAGGATTATCACCGGGAGTCAAGATATCAAAGTCTGCTATTTGAACTTGAAAAGAGGAAACACCTGCAATCGTTCCTTGAGGTGCTCTAATTTCAGCAGGGAATGCGGGTAAAGTTGCTAGGTCGTTTCCAAATAAAGCAGAAGTATCGGTAAATCTAGTACCTACTAACTGCATACCATCTCCAGAGTCACCAGCAAATCTAATTGTTATTGCTGGTATAGTCTCAACAGTTTTATTTTCAATTTCCATAAATATTCCCTATAAATTTATTGTAATCTTTGCGGGGACAATGCAATTTTATTTTGTTGAGTTCCTAGAAAATTATTCATAAGATTTAATTCTTTGATAAGGCCAGTACCTGTATTTAACTTTTAAACATTTATCTATAT
>CACDQN010000008.1 GCA_902555055.1 uncultured Candidatus Actinomarina sp. | reverse complement strand
GGACTACACCTTATACGATGAAGAATTTGGTACCAGTGTAGAAGTTACTATTTCTAATGAAGTTAGAACTATTGTAAGTAATGCAATTCCTAATCATAGAACAGGTAGTTTCCCTAATCCAGGGAACCCTCATACAATAACTGAACAAAACAAAATATGGAATTTTCCATTAAATGGGGTATATACAGGAACTGCAAAAGATGTTAGAGAGCCTGGGGTTGCATTGAATGGAGTTAAGTTTGAACCTGGAACAGCAGAAACAGTCACTTGTAACTCGGGTGAAGTTTACAGGGTTGAAGGATTACAACAAGATTTTCCATTAGGAATGGACATTAACAATGCACATGTCCAACCATCAGGCGAATACCATTATCATGGTGTTTCAGAGTTGCTTATTGATGTATTTTCCAATAGTAATGATCTGGTTTTAATAGGATTTGCACAAGATGGCTTTTTAATTTATTACTCAAAATCTAATAACTATAAAAGCAGTTACCAACTGTCATCAACAACAAGAAAAGGAACTAACTGTACAGTATCTCTACGAAACCAACAAGATTTAGATCTTGAAGGTACAACCCCTAATGGTACATATACAGAGGATTGGAATTATATTGCGAACTCAGGTGAACTCGATGAGTGTAATGGAGCATTCATAAATGATCAATATGCTTATGTTATTACAAATGAATATCCATATTTCCCTCGTTGTTTAATGGGTGAATTTACAGAACAATCTCCAGGTAGACCCCGTAGACCTTAAACATTTGACTCACAAAGCATTAGATAACATAGTCAACTAAATCAAGTGGCTCAAGATACTCAAGATGTTCTAAGAAATGTTCGGTAATTTAATTAGTTCGTTAGTGAAGACTAAATAAGCCTATGTTTATTGTGGCCAGAGGCAGAATCGAACTGCCGACCCCTTGTTTTTCAGACAAGTGCTCTACCGACTGAGCTATCTGGCCTTATGGCGGGGACGACGGGATTCGAACCCGCGACCTCCTGCGTGACAGGCAGGCGTGAACTCCAGACTTCACCACGCCCCCAACTATTTAATAAGAATACTATATGTCTATATTAAATGACTTAAAAAAAGTGGGTCGGGTGGGAATCGAACCCACGACCTTGAGCTTAAAAGGCTCCTGCTCTACCGATTGAGCTACCGACCCAAAAAAGATTACCTGAAAATATTACACCAAAATAAAAGTAACTTTAATGAGATTTTTGAAATTACTCTCCAGTCATTCCAATAATTTCATTAAACGTTTTTAATAAAATTTTAAAATCTAAAGCAACAGACCAGTTTTCTATATATTCGATATCTTTTTCAACCCACCTGTCAAAGTTATTATCTTGTCTTAACGTAACTTGCCATAATCCAGTAATCCCGGGCTTTACTGAAATTCTTTTAAGATGTTTAAGCTCATACTGCTTTACCTCACTAATAATTGGCGGTCTTGGGCCAATAAATGACATCTCATTTTTTAAAACATTGATAACTTGAGGTAGCTCATCCAAGCTTGATTTTCTTAAAAATGATCCAAGTTTTGTTACTCTTGGATCATTAGTTGCCTTGAAGACTATCTTGCTTTTTTTATTTAACTTTTTTAAATCTGCATCATCTATAACATTATTATTCATTGATCTAAATTTAAAAATTTTAAAATACCTACCATTTAGCCCCACTCTATCTTGAGTGTAAAAAATTGGTCTACCTTGGAAAATAAGTATTACTAGAGACAGGGGAACCAGTAAAATAAGAAAAAAGGGCAGAGTAAAGGTAAGTAAGAAAACATCTTCAAAATTTTTTAAAACTTTACTTAAGCTTGTTGATTTATGAACTAATTTGTATTTATCATTTACAATTTCATAAATACTAATCCCAAAATAATTGGAAATTTCAACAACTTCATGGAAACTTAAGTTTTCTGATTCACTTTGGTTAAAAATTAAACCTCTTAAGTTTGAACTTTTTAATAATCCTGTAAGTGTATCAAGCAAATTAGAAGGGAAATCCTGATAATCGCAATATATAAAATTATTATTTTTACTACACAAATCTTTATCGAAAGAAATATAGATATCATCTATGTTTTTGTCAAAAGTTCTAATGATGAGCAGTGCAACTATGAAAAAGGTCACTATCTGAATTAAATAAAATGACCTACTCAAATCCGTAAACTTTATTAACCATAAAATAAACACAAATAGTAATTGCTGAGTAGTAAAGGTTGAGAAGTATAAAAATACCTTAGACTCAGACCCAATTAAAAATGATATTAAATAGTAAATCAAAGAGGTTGATAAATTTAAAATTATAAGAAGACTAAGTTCATTAAGGTTTAGTTCATTAAAATTGGAAGCAAAGGTTCCATTTCTAAAATATGTAACAGAGTATGAACTTATAATACTGATATTAAATACAAGTAAATACCAAACAAAGCTTTTTACATGATTCATTAAATACAACTTTATTATGATGTCTCTTGCTATTCAAAGTATAAAAAATAAATTATTATGAGTATATGTCTATCTACTGTCTTAATATTTCTGTATCCACGAACTCTAAAGAAGAAATCATTAATGACATCTATAACCAAAAAAGTATCTCAATTGCTGGATGCAATGTAAACACAGCTGTGAGATCTTATTTTGACAAAAATTTAAGCGAGATTATTAATTCCCATGACTACAGAATCCCAGACGGGCATCCATTAACTTGGCCTATAAATATATCTTCACGAAAAAATTTTTCAAGACTTGCAGGTGCTGATATTTTTGACTCACTTATTGAAAATGATAAAACCCTAAAACATTTTTTTATTGGTGGAACTGAAGAAGTTTTGGAGAAAATGAATAGAAATATTAGAAAAATTAACGATGATTTTCAGATATGTGGTCTTTTTTCACCACCTTTCTCTCCTCTTGATGATTGGGATATCAGTAAAATCGCAGAACAAATTTTAGAAAGTCAAGCTGATATGTTGTGGGTAGGACTTGGTTTTCCAAAACAAGAAATTTTCATGCAAAAAATAAAGCCTTTGTTACCTGGTGTTTCAATGTATGGTGCTGGTGCAATATTTCAGTGGACAGCTGGAGAAATTAAAAGAGCACCTAAGGCTTGGCAGTCATTTGGATTTGAATGGCTGTGGAGACTACTTCAAGATCCAAAGAGGCTGTGGAAGAGATATTTTCAAGATAATACTTTATTTATTCTTCTATTTTTGTATCAATTAGTTAAAAATCCTAAATTTGACCGTCCTTTAAAAAATTGATGTGAAGAATATCCACATTGTTTTGCATACTAAGTATTAAGATATACACATGATTGCAGGAATCAAAGATATTGAATCTGAAATATCCAACATACTAAATGAATTTGAAATTCAGGATAGTGTTGAAATAAGATATTCGAATATTGAAAATACTGATATTCAATGTAATAACCTTGTAAGGTACTCGAATGCTCCAAATATAAATGAAATAAAAGAGAAATTAGAAAAATCTTTATTAGCTAATCCGTTTATCGAAAATATTGAGATTGCTGAAAATGGATTTATTAACTTAAATTTTTCTAATGAATATTTAAAGAAATTTTCGAAAAACCATAATGAACGAATTATTTCACCAAAAAAAGAATCTATGCTTTTTGATTATGGAGGACCCAATATTGGGAAAGATTTACATGTTGGACACATCAGAACGCTAAATATTGGTAGGTCTTTATATAATATATTCAAACTAGCAGGTCATGATGTTATCTCTGATATTCACTTAGGAGACTGGGGAATGCCAATAGGATTAATACTGGCTTACATCGAAAAAGAAAGCATAGATATAAACTCACTTTCATATATTGACCTTGAAATAATATATCCCAAAGCAAGTGAGCTTTCTGCAAGTAGTAAAGATTTTTATAAAGAAGCTCAAGAAATATCAAAAAAATTAAATTCTAAAAATGAAGAATATCTATCAAAATGGAAGATAATTTATAATCTTGCAATACCAAATATTAAAAATTTATTACAGAGTTTAAATTATGAATTTGACTTATGGAGAGGTGAAAGTGATGTTGTAGAGGAAGTCAAAACTGTTGTTGCTGATGCACAAGAAAAAAATCTTGTCGTAGAAGATGATGGAGCATTAGTTTCAACAGAAAAAGAAGACCCACCAATATTAATTACTAAATCAGATGGATCTTATTTGTACTTAACGACCGACCTGGGAACTGTGGTACACAGAGAAAAGAATCAAAAGTGTGATAAATATATTTATGTAGTTGATTCAAGACAAAGAAATCACTTTGAACAAGTTTTTAAAACGGTAAAGCACTTCAACCTCTCTTCAAGCAGCTTTATCCACGTTGGGTTTGGAACTGTAAATGGGCCCGATAAAAAACCCTTTAAAACTCGTGATGGAAATGTTTATAAATTAAGCAAGCTGCACGAAGATATTAAAGAAAAATTAAAAAAATATAATTCAAATGAAAAAGTTTTAAACGTTCTAACTAACACAGTTTTAACATTTTCGGATTTGTTACCTAATAGAAATCAAAATTATGAATTTGACTTAGAAAAATTTACTGACATAAATGGAAAAACAGGAGTTTATATTCAGTATGCCCAAGTAAGAGCCCAGAAACTATTATCGTCAAAAGTTGAAATAATAGATACGAATATAGATAATGAATATAACCTTGATGAAAGAAAGCTACTACTACTTTTAAGTAAATTTGATTACTTTTACAATCAAAGTTTAAATAACTATCAACCTCACCACTTAGCTGAATATCTCTATAGTCTTTGTCAAACTTTTAATTCTTTTTATGCAAATAATAAAATCTTTTCAAATGACACACCTGATGAAATAAAATTAAAGAGAATTGAAATTGTTGATAATTTTTATAATTTAACTGGTTTAATTTTTAGTTGCCTTGGAATTAAGCTGGTTGATTCAATGTAGATTATATAAATAATTGAGAAGATAAAATCCATAGGAATAAAACTAAACTAAATGAATAATTTTTAACCAAAACCAATTTAGATCCGAAATTTTGCAAAATAAATAACACAATTGGTACCGTAATAAATCCTGAGAAAGATACGGCTCTGGTAATTGCTTTAAGTTCTATCAAAATAGAGTTATCAGATGGAATAAATAATTGGGTAGCTATTAATAGAAAAGCAGAAAAGAATATAACTGTAAATATATTCACTACTAAATCACTAAAATTAGAATTTTTCAATACCGGATAATTTAAAAATTCAATAGGAAAAAATAATATGAACAAAGCCATGAAAAATATTATTAGTGACCAAAACATCGCTTGACCAGACCAAGTGGTTAAAATATTTTCATCATTTGTAGTTTGAAGCATGAGATATATTGAAAACCCCATAAGCAAGCTTCCGAGTGTGTACATATATAGACTGACCACGGATGAAATAATATTATTTGAAATTTTTGAAATAATATTATTTGTTTTTACAATATTCATACAACAGTATATTAATAGTTTTTATATTAAAATAAGATTGAGAATATGAATTTAATAGATACACCTAATCCAAATGCAAAGAAAGTGATAATAGACTTATCTTCGCCTGAGGAGAAAGAATTAGGCGAAAAGCTATCTAATGAGATAAATGAAATTCATGGGGTGTCTTCAATTTTTCTTGGCCCTGGATTTGTAACAATTATAAAAGAAGAAAACACTGAGTGGGATTCAATAAATCAAAACATTATTAACATCTTTGATAAACTGTAATGTATGGAAACCTTTAATCAAGATCCAAAACCAGGAAGATTAATTTTACCTTTAGTTTTAATTGGAATGATTGCAACGACCTACACATTTATCAATAGAGTAGCTGACAACAATCAGTTAGAAATAATTGAAGAACAGCCTACTGAACAGGTACAAGAAGTTGTTGATGAGGATACTACAACCACTTCAACCACCACGACGACACTTCCAAGTAATTATGTAGAATACCTTGAAGAAATTACAGCTGAAAAGATTCAGGCAATAGAGCTTGGAAAAAAGGTCTTGGAGGCTAACGAAAAGTGGGATGAAAAATCAATAACTTATCAAGAAGCAAAGCAGGAATTTGCAGAATTTATTGATGATACTGAGTTATTTACAAATCTTGTTACAGAACCTGGACCGCCTTCAGAATTTAGTAATTTAGTTTCAGGTCACAATGAATTAATCACATTAGTAAATCTAGTTTATAACGACACAGTTGACTTACTCGCAGGTCTTGAATCCTCAGACACTGGAGAACAAAGAGCAGCTGCACTAGACTCTTTCAATACAAACCTCGATCAGTTTATCAATAAAATTGAAGAAATAGTTGCTGCAGCAACTTCTAGCTAGAAGCTCCTGAACACACTGTATCTATCATTAACATTGCAATAACGTAAGGGTCTCCATTTGCATTTGGTCGCCTATCTTCAAGATATCCTTTTTTGTCAACTTCAACTTGCCATGGAATCCTGATTGATGCACCTCTGTCACTTACACCATAAGAGAAGGTATCGAAACTTTGAGTTTCATGGTCTCCCGTTAGCCTGTCTTCAATATTTGCACCATAATTTTTAACATGCAAATCTGCATTCTTACCAAGAGCTTCACAACCTGCAACTATGGCGTCATATCCACCATCTTCTCTCATTTGTTTAGTTGAAAAGTTAGTGTGCATACCAGCACCATTCCAATCACCTTTTACAGGTTTTGGATCTAGGGTTGCAGAGATGTTCCAATCTTCAGCAATTCTGTAGAGTAACCATCTGGCAATCCAAATTTGGTCGCCTATATCTGGTGCTCCGACAGGTCCAATCTGAAACTCCCACTGACCTGGCATTACTTCTGCATTTGTTCCAGAAATTCCAAGTCCAGCTTCTATACATGCTGTCGCATGTGCTTCAGAAATATCACGTCCATAGACCTCATCTGCACCTACACCACAGTAATAACCTCCTTGAGGAGCTGGATAACCTGAAGGGGGAAAGCCAAGAGGTTGTCCGTACTTTAGTGAGTCATATGACTGTTCGTAAAATGTATATTCCTGCTCCATACCAAACCATGGTTCAAACTCACCAAAGTTAGATGCGGACTCAACTAATGCTGCTCTTGTATTTGATGAATGTGGAGTCATGTCTACGTTCATTACTTCGCACATTACTAAAATGTTATCTCCACCTCTAATTGGGTCAGGAAACTGAGCAACTGGTTTTAGAACGCAATCAGATTGGTCACCTGTTGCTTGTTGTGTACTAGAACCGTCAAAACCCCAAATTGGTGGCTCTGTTCCTTGTTCCATTATTTTTGTTTTACTCCTTAATTTTGCGGTAGGAGTCAGACCGTCAATCCATATATATTCTGCTTTTATCTTCATGAAAATAATGTAATATATATTCAAAGCAATGTTGTTACAGAAATATTAAATTATTGTTTCCAAATGATAGATACATATATAAACATAGAGAAGGCTCATAAAGAGTTAGATCAACATTTAAAAGATGTTGGTGTAAATAAACTCGTACTTAAAGATATTCAGAGCCCCAAGCAAATCAAACTAGTTGTTACTTCACTAGGAAAGTATGGTGATACTAAAAAAAACCTTTCTGATTTAGAATCCGCAAACAAACCATTCCCTACATTAATTGTTGTAAATGAGGATGAATTTAGTCAAACTGTAGATTTAATTCAGAACCCACAAATAGAACTGATTTCAAGTAGTAGCAAGTTAGAAGAAGTAGCAGCAAGAGTTCATGCTTTGGTGGGTGATGGAGAATCAGAAATCCTTGAGTTTAAAGATTTAACTATAAATTTAAAAACATATGAAGCTAAAGCGGGTGAAGTACTCTTGGACTTAACTTTTATGGAATATGAATTATTAAAGTTTTTTGTTGAGAATCAAGAAAATGTGTGGTCGAGAGAAGATTTATTAGAAAAAGTATGGGGATATGATTATTTTGGTGGAGCTAGAACTGTTGATGTTCATGTAAGACGTTTGCGTGCAAAATTAGGTGACAAGAGAAAAGATTGGATAAAGACTGTTCACTCAGTAGGTTACAAGTTTAACTAAAGCTGTTTCCGCAACCACAAGTTCTTGATACATTAGGATTATCAATTGAAAATCCAGTTTCCATTAATCCTTCCTTATAGTCAAGAGTTGCACCTTTTATATGTTCTAAACTCTCAGCATCAACAACGATATTAACTTCACCATATTCTTCAATAACATCACCGTCAAACTTATCAGTATCAAAAAACATTTCGTAAGAATATCCTGAACAGCCACCAGGTTTTACACCCATTCTAAGAAAGCTCTCTTTTGAATCTTGCTCAGCTTTGAGCTCTATTAGTTTGCTTACAGCATTTTCAGTAGCAAGTACTGTTCTAGATGATTTAATTTGTATATCCATAGTTTTATTATAACAAAGATGTATTTATTCAATAAATTTGTAATTACATCTTTTTTAAAGTTACTTAGAATACCCTTATGGTACAAAATGATATTTTATTAAAGCATCTATCGTCAATTTATGACCCTGAATTAGCTGTAAATATAGTCGATTTAGGAATGGTAAAAGATATCAAACATATTGAAAAAGATGTATATATCAAGCTTGCTTTAACAATTGCTGATTGTCCAATGAGAAACCAGATTGAAACAGAAATAGAAAGAAAGCTACTTTTACTTGAAAATGTAGATTCTGTCGAAATTACAACAACCGCTATGAATCAAAAAGATCGAACAGCCGTTATGGAAAAAGCAAGAAAGAAAGCAAGAGAGAATGCACAACCAACCAATATCAACCCAAGAACAAGGGTTGTTGCTATTGGAAGTGGTAAAGGAGGGGTTGGAAAATCTACTTTATCAGCAAATATAGCTCTTGGGTTGTCAGGGGCTGGATTTAAAACAGGATTACTTGATGCAGATATATGGGGTTTCTCGATACCACGACTGTTGGGAATTACTGGAAGAATCGAAGCGAATGCAAATAAAAAAATGGTGCCTTACAAAGTAGATGAGCTTGAAGTTATCTCAACTGGATTAATCACTAGCGATGAAGACACTGCACTAATGTGGCGTGGTTTAATGCTCAGTAAAGCTCTTGAACAGTTTTTAACTGATGTTGAATGGGGAGAGTTAGATTATCTTATAATAGATCTTCCACCAGGTACTGGGGATATTCAAATGGCACTTAGTAGATTATTACCCCAAGCTGAACTTATAGTTGTAACAACACCTCAACTGATGGCCCAGAAAGTTGCGACAAGAGTTGCTGATATGGCTAAAAGAAGTTTTATTCCATTACTAGGAGTAGTTGAAAATATGTCATACTTTGAATCAAACTCAGGCGAAAAATATAATTTATTTGGTGAGGGCGGTGGAGAGGCGTTATCAGAAAAATTTGGACTACCACTACTAGCTAAAATTCCAATAAGTGAAGATACGAACAATAAAGCTGATGATGGCATTCCTCTTATAAAACAAGAGAGTAACTCTTCAACAAAACTAGCAATCGAAAACCTTGTAAAAGATATTGCTATAAAGCTTCCTCCCGTTGCGGACGAAACATGTACAGGTAGACTCGCAAAAGTTTTTGAAGAGCTTTCAAAGTAATGGAAAATATATCTGTTAATAAATTAGCTGACTCTACAAACTCTTCATTACCAAGAGATATAAAAATTTCATTAGCAAAAGAAGTTCTTGCCCAAGAAAAAAACATAGAAATAGCTAAAGAAAAATTTAAAGAAATTGTTAATAATTTAGAACAGAAAAAACAAAGAGAGGTTATCAACGCTACTGGTACTGTTTTACATACAAATTTAGGAAGATCTCCAAATAATATAAGCTTTTCTGGTAGATACACGAATGTTGAATATAATTTAAATAATTTTAGACGAGGAACAAGAAATGAATACCTGTCTTCATCTCTAAGTAGTTTTCTGGGGTGTGGAGGGATAACATTTGTCAACAATAATGCCTCTTCTCTCTATTTATCATTACGTGCGCTAGCAAAAAATTACGAATTCAAAAATGTGATTATCTCTAGAGGGGAAATCATTGAGATTGGTGGCTCTTATCGACTACCTGAAATAATTGAAGAAACTGGACTTAAAATGATAGAAGTTGGAACGACCAATAAAACTAAACTACGTGATTATACGAAAGTATTAGAAAATTTTCCAAATTCAATCATTTTAAAAGTTCACAGATCAAATTACTCAATTTCTGGTTTTACAGAAGAAGTAAGCATAAAAGAACTAGCAAGTATTAAAAAAGATTACGATACTGTTCTTTTACATGATCTTGGAAGCGGCTTGGTTATAAATAGAAAGTTTCTTGAAGTAAATAACATTGACATATTCGATCATGAAACCTCTGTTCAAAATTCTTTAGATGATGGATCTGATTTAGTTATGTTTTCTGGAGATAAGCTTTTTGGTTCTGTTCAGTCGGGAATTATTGCTGGTAACAGTGAGTTAATTGAAAATATCAAAAATTATAGCCTGTTTAGAACCTACAGGTGTTCCCCATCAACTCTCTTTGAGCTTCAAGAAACTGTCTCTCACTATATAAATAAAGAGGAATTAAATATCCCTTTTTGGCACTTGGTGTCACAAAGCTACCAATCACTTGAAACTAGAGTAAAAAATATTGTCTCGGAATCTAGCTTTAAATTTGATATTGAGGAAGGAACTAGTTTAATTGGAGGAGGTACCCTTCCTGACGTTACTATGAAGTCGCCTATCATGCTTTTAAAGGAAGAAGCTAGTAACTCTTTACTTGAAATATTATTGCAGAATGACATACCTATAATTCCTCATTTTTATAAAAATAGAATCTGTATTGATTTACGAAGTGTATTTCAAGATCAAGATAAAATTATTAAAACTTGTCTTAATAAATTATGACAGTTCTAGCTACTGCTGGTCATGTTGATCACGGTAAGTCAACATTCGTTAATTTTTTAACAAACCAAGAAACAGATAGGTTAGCCGAAGAAAAAAACAGGGGGTTAACGATAAATCTTGGTTATACCTATTTTGAGTACAAAGAGAGAGTAATTTCAATAGTTGATGTTCCTGGTCATCAAGATTATTTTAAAAATACAATTGCTGGTTTCTCAAATGTGGATGGAGTTCTGTTTTGTATTGATTCTGTGCAAGGGTGGTCACGACAATCAGAAGAGCATTTTAAATCAATTGTTAGCTTAGGAATTAGAGATATTCTTGTAATCTTTACTAAGACTGACCTATTAGAAGCAACTCTTAAAAAAGACAGTATTGTAAAAAAATTTTCAAATGTTAATGACTTAAATTTTCAAATCATAGAATTCAGCTCAAAAACAAGTGATAAAGAAAGTTTCCATCAAGTGATTAATAGCTTTTTTAAAGAAACTGACGCTCATGAAGAAGCTACAATCTGGGTTGATAGAACTTTTTCAATTGATGGAATTGGAACAGTGGTAACTGGAACAGCAAGTAAAGGTCTCGACCTAGGTAACCTTTATGTATCTAATTATAAAAGTCCTCTTGAAGTTAAGAAAATACAAAGTCTTGGAAAAGATATAGATAAAATTGTCTCAACATCAAGAATTGCTATTTCCCTTAAAAAAAATCCATCACAACCTCTTCAGAGAGGTGATGTTCTTTCAAATAATTTATTAGATCAATCTGAATATTTAATCCTTGAGACTAAAAATGAAACACTCTCTTTTGAAGCAAAAGATACCACAAGAGCTTATATCGGTACATCTAATCAAATAGTAAAAAAAGTAAAGTGCTTGAGCGTTGAGGGCAAAAACTATGTAGTAATTCAATTAGATAAACCAATAAGTGCTGTTGAGGGCCAAAATATTCTCCTACATAATTTAGCAAAAAATGATTTTTTAGGAGGAGAGGTTATATTAAAAACTAATAATAATTTTCAGATAAAAAAACTTCTTAAGAACAAAGAGATACTGAACAAAAATTTACTATTAGAAATTTTAACTTTCACTCCTAAAAAATACATAAATAAAAATATTTCGTATATTGAATTAGAAGATAAATTTCTTTCATCCCAAAATCTCGACTTACTAGATAAGAAAATTACAGATAATTTACAAACAATAAACAACATTGGTGTTGAGGATTATTTTTACAAAATGTTATTTATTGAAAAGAGATTGATAGCAAAAATCTTTGATCAAATAAGCAAATTTGATCTAGTAAAAAATCAAATCGTTCATAAGAAAAAAACAACAATTGATTTAGAAATTTATAAAATGATTTTAAATGAAATAACAGTTGAATTAAGCATTAATGAAGTTGATCTATCTAAATATGAGAAGGAAGCTGTCAAAACACTTTTTATGAACAATTATCTTTATAGACTTAGTAAAAAATTGATAATTTCGGATCTTCATAAGAACAGCCTTATTGAATTGTTAAAAGATTTGCCAGATATCTTCACCGTAAAAGAGTTTAAAGATTTAGCAAATTTGTCCAGGAAGTATGCAATTCCATATTTAGAGTTTTTAGATAGTGAGTCTCTTACTGCAAAAATCGAGGATAGCGGAAAGAGAAAGAAACTAGTTTGAGATAAAGATACCTTCTCTTTTTCTCTCTACTTCATTTAATCCACCCCAAACACCGAAAGGTTCAGAAATTTCATTTGCTTCTTCAAGGCATTCAATTTTTACAGGACATCCACTACAAACTGCTTTTGCTTTGGCTTCCCTCTTCTCCCTATCTTCTTTTTTTTCAAAAGTAGCAGGTGGAAAAAATAAATTACTACTGTGTTGTCGACAGAGAGCCTCGTATTGCCAAGTTGAAATTTTTATTTGAAGCATATTAAAACAATAAACTGCAATTTTTATGTGTAAAAAGATTTTTTTCGCGAAGTATTCGTCTATATTGACAGTTTTCCATCATCTTCAGATAGAATTACATCCTGCATTTCTTCAAATAATCTATCCTCATTTTTATTAACAACAATTTGTTTAGCACCTAGCTTCACAAGGACCTGTTTTTCATTCAAAACTTTTACTACTTGGGCTTTTTTACCACCTAATGATGACATTGCACTCGTGTCGGTGGTAAGTCTTGACCTTATTACAGTGGGTATTGCTATAAAGTAGAAGAAAGACAACATTATCGAGCAACCAAACATAAGAAATTGATTAATTTTTAAATCATAATTGTTAAACATTAACAAACACGATGAATGAAGTATTAGGAATGATCCAATTCCTAAAAAGCCGAAATAACCTCTAGATAATATTTTTATGTATGTTAAAAAAGAAATCAGAAAAATAAATAAACCATAATAATTTAGACCAAATTCATAAAATGTCATAGAGGAAAAAGAAATTAAAAGAGCACCAATAAATGCCATAATTCCTGGACCTATAGCAAATAACTCCAAACCAATCAAAGCAAAGCCAAGACCAAAAAACATATATGTAAACAAAGGATTTGATATAGAAATGTAAAATCTTTCGGCTAGAGATGGTTTGATAAATTTTATTTCTTCAATTGCTGTCGAATTTATGTCAAAATTTACAATCCCAACTGAATTATCTAGATTTGAAGATATGTCTTCCATCCCTAAATTTTCAATAAATGCTCCTATTGACCCGACAATCATATACCTCTCATAAATATCTTCTTCTCCGGTCACCAACATCGTAGAACTGCTATCTAGACATGGGTTGGTATCAAAAAGAATTTCATTTGTATTTTGACACATATTTGTTACCAGGGTTCCTGGTGATAGGCCAACAAAGTCAAAATCTTTAAGTAGCTCTGCATTAATTTCTGTTTTGTTTGGTCCAACCCAAATAGCTTTTGGTATTGTTACGCTTTCTAATATTTCGCCTAACTGGATAACACTTTCTTGACTAACATCATTTGCGTTGTACTGAATAATGAAAAGCTCATCGTCATTAATCTTATTTTCATCAAAGTATCGTTCAATAGCATTAATGTGACCACTAGAAAAAATTCCTTCAATCTCAAATATGCTTATCTGTGTTACATTTACAGCTGCAAAAAATAATATCGGTAATAGTTTTAACATTTTATATACTTAAATATATACAATAGTAGTCTTTTAAAACTGTGAAAATTTGCTTAATAACTGATAACTCGTGGGTAAAGGATTCTTTACTTAAATTTCTTGATTTTGAATACAATTTTACACATCTTGATAATGGTGATGATATTAAGTTGTCTTATGATTATATTTTTGTTGATATGCAGGTAAATAATAATGGGGGCCCATCAATTGTTAAAGAACTTAATAGGGATATAAAATTTCAACATTCTAAAATTATTCTATTAATTGATAGGGAAGCTGATACTTTTCAAGCTAAAAGAGTTGGTGCTGATGGATATTTGCTTAAACCAATTGATAAAACTAATTTAAAAAACCTTTTTACTTAAACAGAAAATACTTTAAAATCAAATATACATATTGAGTACTGACTACATAATCATCATTCTGATAGCAATTTGCTTGTTTTTCTCTGCGTTGCTTTCTGGCTCTGAGACTGCTATTACCTATGTTCCGAGAGAGAAAATACATCAACTTAAAGATTCAAAGAGAAATAATAAAATAAAGAATGCTAAAGATGATTTAGAAAAAACTATCGGAGGGATTCTTGTAGCTAATAATTTTGTGAATATACTTATGGCTTCTCTTTCAACAATATTATTTGTTCGCTTATTAAAAGGTGATGAAACTGCGGGATCAGCTTTATCAACACTAGTAATCACATTACTAGTACTGGTAATTGGAGAAATTACACCTAAAACCATTGCATCAAGAAATCCCATTGGTTTCCTTTCAAAAACTGCATTTATAATAGATTTTCTTTCAAGGGCCTTCGCTCCATTTACGAGCCTAATTACAAATTCAATAGATAGAACATCTAAACAGGGAGATATGGATGGTGACAACGAAATAACAGAAGCAGATATTCAAGCTCTTACCGCTCTTGGTGAAATGGAAGGACAGATTTTGCCAGCTGAAAGAGAAATTATTGATTCACTACTAGATTTTTCTGACAGGCCAATTAAAGAAATTATGACACCAAGAGTTGATGTTTTATTTCTTTCTTTACCGGTAAATATGGTAGATGTTAAAAAGATTGTTGACGAAAAAAGAATATCACGAATGCCTATTTCGAGGTCAGAGTCTTTAGATGATACCTTTGGAATTGTTTACGTAAAAGATATATTTAATTTAGATATTTCAGTAAATTCTGTCGAAATTGAAAATTTAGTAAAAGACGCAATATATCTTCCAGAATATACCACAGTCTTATCGGCCCTTAATATTCTCAGAGAGAATCAAGCAAGCTTTGCTTGTGTGATTGACGAAAACGGTGGTATTGAGGGAGTAATTACTATAAAAGACGTTCTTTCTGAGTTTGTCGGTGATTTACCAGATGAACATGATGAAAGGTTTTCAGGAATTAGAAGACTTGGTCCTGGACAGTGGGTTGTAGAAGGCAAAACTGATATTGATGACTTTGAAGAATTTTTTGGACTAGACCCACAGGAATCAGATGTAGCAACAGTTGGAGGACTTTACTTAAGCTACTCTGAGAAACTTCCAAATATAAATGAAAAAATTACAATACATGGTTTAGAACTTACAGTAACTGCTGTTGATAATCGAAGGATAGATTCACTAATAGTTAAAAAAATATCTAAAATTAACTAGTGAAACGAATTTATCAATATCTTATACTTATATTATTTTTTGCTGTTTGCAGTACGACACAAACCCCTATAAATTTGTCTTCTCTTTCTGAGACTGTTGGTTCCACTACTAACAAAATAGAGATAAATAGTTCCAACTGGGAAGAATTTGTTGGAAAAAGTAGCCAAGGTAATTTTATTTCCTTAAGAGTTGACGAAAGTATTTCAGAAGATCGAGTGCTTATTGTATTTGATATTGAAAGTCTAGAAAAAGCAATTAAAGATGGGGGTAGAATTATGAATCCTCTAGACAGAAACGTTGTTGACAAAATGGCTTCTTTGGGAATATTGCCACTTTCTGAAACTGTAGCTGCTCTGCAGGAAAATTTAGATCCAAGCAAATTTACAACAGCATTTAACGTACAGGGGGATTTTCATAATTTAGATATAACAAAGATTGATTTTACAGAATATTTTACAAAATATACTAGTGGACTTTTACCATCCTTCTTTATTGAATCAGATAATAATTATATTTTTATGATTGGGGGGAAAGGCAATATTGTAAAAATGAAAATCAGTGATGGCTCAGTTACAGAAGTAGAATCAAATCTTTTAGGTATCATAGAGTCTCAAGAGTATTCTTCAATCGTAAATGGTTCAGACTATAGCTCCAGAATGGGAATTAGAGATACATTATTTGATATGAGAAACAATACTTTATTAGTTACAGCTATAAAGAAAGATGAAAAAAATAACTGTTTCACATTAGGAGTTTTGTCAGCAGATATGTCTACAGATTATTTATCGTTTACATGGTCATTTGAGATTAACCATTGTGAAGAAAACTTTAATTCTCATCAAGCAGGAGGAAGGATACAGCCATACAAAGAGGGCTATTTATTAACTGTTGGTGACTTTAAATTACCTGAGGACTTTGGATATGAAATAACTGAAGATTCTCACTTATCTAAAATTTTACTAATTGATAGTGACTGGAATGCAACTATTTTTTCTTCTGGACATAGAAATCCGCAGGGCTTAACTATTCGTAATGCAACTATTTTTTCTTCAGAACATGGTCCTTATGGTGGAGATGAAGTAAATATTATTGAGGAAGGGAAGAATTATGGGTGGCCCTCTAGTGCCTATGGTTTTACTTACGGTTTAGAAAATATTTATGAACTTGATCATAATAATATTTTCCAAGAACCTATTTATTTTTTTACTCCTTCCATAGGAATTAGTGAAATAACTTTTTACAACCAAGCTGAGTTTCCAAGGTGGAATGATTTTCTAATGGTTTCAAGCTTAAAAAATATGAAGATATATACAGTAAAACTTGATAAATCGCAAAGAAATGTAATACATGTTGGTGAATTTTATGTTGATGAGAGAGTAAGGGATTTTACTATAGGTGCTGATGGTAAATTATTTTTAGCTGGAGACCTGGGAAGCTTAATTATCGTATCTAGAACAGACCAAGACATACCTTAAAAGTTATTAAATTAAGTTACAAAAAATACAACTATTAAAAAATGTAATCAAAATCCAAATTAAAGTTAGGCTAAAATTACATTATGCAAGTTATTTACGCTCTAGTTCCATTAATTGGTGGTTGGTTAGTTTATGGCTTAATTGCTTCTGTTTTCTTAAAAAATGCAAGTAGTAGAGACTACCTTTTATTAATATCATCGGGGCTAATAGGGGGTCTTTTAGGAGGGTTCATAGGTTCAGGTATGGATATACCGTCTAACTTATGGTGGATGAGAGAACTTATTAAAATTGGTATAACAATTTTAGCTATGTACACAATTCAAATTATCAGAATACAGTATTACAATTTTAAAAAGCAATAACTAATTCTTTGGAACTCGTGCTGCTTTAAGTAAGTTTCCATTTTCATCAATTAAGCCACATCTCTTTGAGATTAGTTTTGGATTAAATGCAAACAGATTTTTTCTCCAAGTTGCTATAAATCCGTAACCTCCAACCTGGTCAAGCCTCGATAAGGCACCATTTAACTCTTTTGTAGACTCCGCTACAACAACAGGTAATGAGTCGTATAAAGCATCCCACTGTTCAGATTCCTGGACTTTAGATGAATTAAGGAGTGTTTCTAACACGCTACTCATTATTTTCTAAAAGTTGTTCAAACCTAATCAAATAACTTTCCTCATCATCACCATCTAAAACTAAAGTAAATGGTTTATCTTTCGCTATCCCTAAACTTAAGATTCCGATCATGCTCTTTCCATCTTTTTCAACTACTTCTTGTTCTCCGGTTTCTTTATTTATTTTTGGGAACCTTACTGTCACAGTCCCATTGAACTCTTGTGCTAATTTTACAAATAAACTTGCAGGTCGAGCATGGAGTCCAACTTCATCTTTTACAACTAATTCTTTTTCAATCATCTAACCTCCAAGCTTTTCGATGTATCTATCACTATAGTCTTTAAGCTTCCAAAATTCCTTATAAAAATTTTCTCTACCCCTAGAAATATGCTCTCCATAAAATTGATCGTACCCTTCAATGTCTGAAAAACTATTTTCAAATATAATATCTAAGATTTCTTTAAAAGAACTTACGTCATTATTATTTGATATCAATGTTCGTAGTGGATACTCAAAACGTTCACCTTTAGAAAACTTTATTTCTGGATTTCTACAGATTCGATTAACTTCATCCTTTATAAGAGAAAGAGAGAAACGTTCAATAATTAGATTGTTAAATTTGTCAAGATCTAAGTCTTGATTTGTTAATAGGTTAAATGCATTGCTTAATTGCGAAACTGTTTTTTTTGCGAATGCAACTCCAGTATCCTTATCTAAAATTTCATGAATAAAATTGATATTGTTAGACTTTGCAAAATATGCCAATTGTAAATGGAGTCCATTAAGCAACCATAATTTTTTATAAAACTCATTATCATAATTTTTATAATTAACGACATCTGATTTTTTTAAAGGTCTACCCTTTGAGTCTTCATCGAGAATTATTGATCCATATTTCTCAACAGTCACACTTAAAGAATCCGTAATTTGAGGAGGTACTATTTTATCAACTACTGCATCTATTATTTCTAAATTAGGATTAAGTTTTTCAACACTGTTACTTGAAACGCTAGAAGCTCTATACATATTTTCAAAAGCAACAAATATTTGGTTTCTATCACTATCAAGCTCTGCAACTTTTTGATAAATATCTTTTACAAATTTAGGACCAACCGATGTAGAAACCAGATCTGCACCTAGTAATGCTGTTCTAAGTTCGTCTGCACTGGCTAAATCTATTGCTGTAATATTAGACACAATGTTGATATCACTACTATTAGAGTTAATTGATGTGACTCTGTAGCTTTTTTCTGAGTTAATTAAACTTACAAGTTCTTTGTTAACATCAACAAAAATAACTTTGTAATCATTTTCAAAAAGAACAGGTGCGATAAACCCTCTACCTATATTTCCAGCTCCAAAGTGAACAGCAAGTTTCATAATGACTGGGATAGTAAGTTAAAAATATTTTCAACTGATGATTCTTGCCAGAGTTTCTTAGCATCTTCTTCATCTTCTATAGCGTCGGCAAGAGCGGAGAGGACATTCATGTGTTCGTCGGAATTTGCGGCAATCCCAACAACTACATAAGCTGTCTCATCTCCCCATGAAACACCCTCTGGAACCTGGATAACGCTAACTCCAGTATGTAGAACGTGAACTGAACCAGATGACATACCGTGAGGAATAGCAACACCATTTCCAATAAATGTTGCAAATAATTGAGTATCTAGCTTTTCCAGCATAGAGTCGATATAATCTTTTTCGATATACCCATTGTCAAGAAGAAGTTGTCCTGAAGCAATAGTAGCTTCCTCTTTTGTTTTAAAATATCTGTTTGTTGAAATTGAATCTATCAACAATACTTTTTTTTGACTCATGTAGAGGTTATTTCATTACCCTCTGATAAATCAGTAATTAATTTTTTAAGTGCTGGGTCATTCATGAACATCATAAACTGGATGACAACAGCATTTTCTGGTGCTGCGGCTTTTGCGGCAGCTGCTAGACCTGTGTGGCAAACAACTATATCTGAATCAGCTGGTATCTGAGTAGCTGGTGCATGAACAATTTCAACATCTAAACCAGCTTTTTTAGCTTTTTTAACTAATCCATTCTTTACCATTAAGCTTGAACCAGCTCCAGCTTCACAAGCTAAACATATCTTTTTTACTTCTGCTCCGTTAATTGAACTCATAACTCCTCCAAAAAAAATTGACTTGGGAATTTTACTTCCCAAGTCAATTATAACTTAATAGTTTTGATTAAACAGTTGGTATGTTGCTTTCAATTACTGTATCAACACCTGCATCTGTTTCTTTAATTGGACGTGCTCTTAGCAAGATAACACCAACAACTGCTGATGCTGCTGTAGCTATTGCTACACCTGCTAATACTGGGAACGCCCCACCTTTAGGAAGCATTGCTATATAAGCAAAAATACTTCCTGGTGACGGAGGTCCTACTAAACCTGCACCGGTTGCTACGAACCATAGGTCAGCAGAGATTCCTCCAGCCCACATTGCGATGATCATAATTGGATGACCAAGGACATATGGGAAATAAATTTCATGTATTCCTCCAAAGAAGTGAATAATGATTGAGCCTGGTGCGGATTCTTTCCACATACCAGTGCCGGCAAACCAATAAGCCAAAAGTAGACCTAAACCAGGACCTGGGTTAGTCTCCAAAAGGAAATATATTGATTGACCTGCTTCTGCAGACTCAGCTGCTCCAAGAGGTGTTAACACACCTTGGTTAACAGCATTGTTCAAGAACAATACCTTAGCAACTTCAATTGGAATGTCAGCTAGTGGTACTAGACCGCTGTCTACTAACCAAGCTGCACCGTTACCTAATGCATTTGTTATTGCATCAAGTACTGGGCTAATTACATTATAAGCAACGACTGCTAAGCCCCAACCTAGAATACCGAGAGAGAAGTTATCATATAACATCTCAAATCCCTCAGGTACACTATCTTGTACTCTGTCGTCAACTTGCTTCATGATCCAAGCTGCTAATGGACCCATTACCATAGCACCTAAGAACTGTGGTGAGGAAGTAGCAACAATAATAGCTGTTGTTACAACTGCACCAATAACTCCACCTCTATGACCATGTACCATCTTTCCACCTGTGTAACCTAACAAAAGTGGTAATAAGGTAACAATCATAGGACCAACCATGGATGACAAATCTTCATTTGGCAGCCAACCAGTTGGTATGTAGAGTGCTGTAATTAAACCCCAAGCGATGAAAGCACCAATGTTAGGAATAACCATTCCTGACATAGCACCACCAACGCGTTGTATGGATTCTTTCATATTTACAATCCCCCTAATCGATTGTTTTATAACTTACTTACTTAACCGGAAAATATTTAACCGGAAAATATTACGTTTTAAGTATAAGAAAACTTTTTATAAGTTTCAGGTAGATACGGTATAAATTTATACATTTTATGTAACCATTTGATAAAATTAAGGCACAAAATAACAAAAAATATGAAAAATTTATTTTATCTTCTTATTGGCATTGGGTTTTTAGCAATAATCTCAAGTAGTGCTTCAGGTTTTTTAACATCAGAAACAAGTAGTACCCTAGATGGGCTTTATGAAGAAACTTTTTATATAGATCCTGAAAATATTGAAATAGGTGATGATGAAGTAAAAATTTTTCTTTTGCAGATTAATAAAAATAATGGTGAAAAAAAAATAAATGACTGTCTAAATTTTTATAGTTCTGAGTATGAAAATTATAAAATTGAATGTTCTATCTCAGTAAATGAAAACGTAGCATTTGATAATGAATGTGTGTTTATTTCTGGAATATTTGTAAGAGAAGAGGAAAAAGACACAGTTACTATAGTGAAAGATAATACTTGTTAGTAATTAATCAAAAATAGAACCTAATAAACTATCTTCCTCTGTTTCTATCTCTGCTACAGGTTCCCCGACATTAATCATGTCTCCTTCTGTTGCAATTAGGTTTATTATTTCACCAGCATAAGGGGATTCGAGATCCATATCCACCTTGTCAGTTGAGATTTCACAAAGTACATCTCCTTTATTAACTTTATCGCCCACAGAAACATTCCAAGAGAGTAGCTCTGCTTCTGTCATTTGATCAGACATTGCTGGTAATAGTATGTTTTCTTTTGCCATAATTATTTATACCATATCTTTAATAACTTTTACAATGTCTTCCTTTTGAGGGATAACAGTTGTTTCTAAGTGTTTCGCTGAGGGCATCGGTGAATGAAGTCCTGAAATTAACTTAGGAGCACTTGACAGACTAGAGAATGTACTACTCTGTACAACATTAGAAATTACTGTGCTACCAACAGAGCTGTTTGCTGGCGCTTCCTGACAAACAAGTAACTTCTTTGTTTTTGAGACTGAGGTTATTACAGTCTCCATATCCATAGGCGAAAGAGTTTGAAGATCGATGAGCTCTATAGAAATTCCAGATAACTCATCAGAGGAAATTGCATCTTTTACAACATTCACCATATTTGAATAAGAAACTATAGTGATGTCGTTTCCTTTGGATTCGATATTTGCTTTACCCAGTAGTTCTGAACTACTAGGTATATCATTTAAAACTACATTGTCTTTAATTTTATAAATTAATTTATGTTCCATGAAAATTACGGGGTTTGGGTCAACAAAAGAGTGAAGAAGTAAATCATAAGCATTTTGTGGATTTGAAGGTGTGACAACTTTCAAACCTGGAACATGACAAAACCAAGACTCTAGAGACTGGCTATGTTGTGCAGCAGCCCCTGTTCCAGCACCACTAGCACCTCGAACAACAATAGGTACATTAACTGCACCCCCATACATAAAATGAAGTTTTGCTGCTTGATTTACAATTGGATCCATAGCATTAACAATAAAATCACTAAATTGCATCTCAACAATGGGTTTAGAGTCTGTCATAGCGGCACCAACTGCTAGACCAGCTATTGCATCTTCAGCAATAGGGGTATCTTTTATTCTCTCCTCTCCAAAAGTTTTTAATAATCCTTCAGTTACTCCAAATGCGCCACCATAAATACCTATATCTTCACCGGCTATAAACGAGTTGGGATACTCTTTAAGAATTCGTGAGAGCGCATTATTGATTGCTTGCCCAACAGTAAGCTCAGGCATAAGAGTCCTCCTCGAGATTAGTGATTGGGCTTAGTGAGGAGTCTAAAGCTTTCTTTACTGAGGTTCTTATTGTTTGCTTTACTTCTTCATCAATTTTTTTTAAATCTACTTCTGTAATACCCTGTTCAAGTAGTTTTCCTATATATCTTTTAATCGGGTCTTTTTCATCTTTCCAAAAATTTATTTCCTCACTCGTCCTATATAAGTTTCGATCTGACTTTGAATGCCCTCTATATCGATATGTAACAGCTTCAATAAATTTTGGTCTCTTATTACTTAATATTTCATCTTTACAAGTAGACACACTTTCATAGACTGCCTCGACATCATTACCATCAATCTGAATACTTTCAATGCCGTATGATTTTCCTCTTGATGCAATTGACTCACCAGCAACAGCTTTTTCAGAAGCCATAGACATTCCATATTGATTGTTTTCACATAAAAATAGTACAGGGAGATTCCATAACGAAGCTAGGTTAAGTGCTTCATGGAACGATCCCTCATTTACAGCCCCGTCACCAAAGAAACATAGAACAATATTTTCTTTCTTTTGTAGCTGAAATGAAAGAGCAGCTCCAACAGATATGGTTAAACTTCCTGCAACAATACCATTAGCACCAAGATTTCCATTTGATAAGTCAGCAATGTGCATTGAGCCTCCACGCCCCCTGCAATATCCATCTTCACGTCCTAAAAGCTCAGCAAACATTTTATATGGTTCTGCTCCCTTACCAAGACAGTGACCATGCCCTCTGTGGGTTGAAGTTATTAAATCTTTTTTATCTAAAGCAAGACATGCACCGGCTGCTGTTGCTTCTTGTCCTATTGAGAGATGCATTGTTCCATGTAGAAGGCCACGGGAAAACATTTCTTCTAGTGCTTCTTCAAACAATCTTATTAGCATCATCATTCGATGAAGTTCTAATTGCGTATCTTTAATTAGTGCCATTAATTTCTATTTAACTATTGTCTTGTAGTTTTCGTAAATTATTGATTAGATTTTCTGGAAGATTGACATCATCAAAGGTAATTGGCTCCCCTTGCTTTATATCACTAATTATTTCTGCACCCTCAAGAAGACCGAGTGGAACTAGATTCTTAGCTTCCTGAACTGGATATGTTACTCCGTAAGAATTAAAACCACCAATCCCATCAACCATCTCCCCTTTACTTAAATCTTTTTTTGCATGTCCTACTACTTCAGCAATCCATGTCGTAGGTTGTAGACCTGCTTCTTCATTTATGATTGCCATACCAATACTTCTTGGGGCCTCTATAGACGCTAAATGATAGGGTCTGTAAAAAGTGTAGTAGGGGCCTTCTCCCATAGAGAGGTACTCCATTTCTTCAATAACTGTAATGTTTTCAGATTTTACAATAGAAAATACTCCAGGAGCTGGCCCAAAAGCATAATCTACACGTCCTGAACTACTAAGAACACCGCCATCTTCTTGAGGTATAAGTATTTTATTTAAATCGCTAACTTCACTAACAGGCCCATTCATTCCAGCTCTATCTGGTGGTAGGTTGATGGCGTTAGCAAGAGCTGCCATCTCTATCATTGTCTTTGAACCATCTTCAAAACTTGCTAACATTTTTGGATTCATTTTCTTCTTTGTTGCTTTTTCCAAACATGTATCAGGATTAGCTGTTTGATCAAGCGGGTTATTTTTTCCTTTACCCACACAAACAACTTCAAAGCCAAGGTCTATAGAAAAATCATAAAGTTCTTTACATGCAACAGGTTCGTCTCCATTTGCAACACTATAAACTACTCCATTTTCACGTGCTTTATTTGCAAGATACATACCAATAGTGACATCTGTTTCAACATTCAACATAAGAATATGTTTTTTTGCATCAATACAGGCATTTGCAACTTCTGCACCAACCCAGGGGACTCCTGTTGCTTCAAAAACTATGTCTACTGGAAGCTCTGAAAGTGCTGATGCGTTATCTACAACCCCTCCATGACCATTACTAATAGAGTCTGCTGCTTCATTGTTGCTTTTAATTATTTCGACTCCAGCTAACGAGAGTGCATTTTCTGCTCTTTTTATATCAATATCCGCACAGGCGACAAGGCTCATTCCAGGTATTCTTCCAATTTGAGCTGCTAAGCCTGAACCCATCTGTCCAGCACCCGCAAGACCTACTCTTACTGGTCTTCCAAGTTCTTTTTCTCTTTTAATCAACTCTTCTGTATAGTTCATTGAGTAATCTCTAACTTATCTCCAATTTCAATAACCGGTTTTTTATCATACTTACAACTTACATCCCCTGGTAACGCTGCTTCTGTTGAACTATCAAGTTTTAAAACCAAATGGCCAAGGTTTTTAAAATTTTCATTAGCGACTGGTCCAACAGCTGTTACTTCTAAATTTGCGTTTGATAAACAAATTTTTGAACCAACAACAATTTCTTCAGAAATTTCCATTAATTTATGAATTACAGCAAAATCTTGAAGCTCTTCTGGAGCGTTATCACCAAAAAAGACAACTATTCCTTCGTCCAAAAATAAATGTGCTTGATCGCCTATTCGGACTATTTCAGAAGAATAAATAAGCATTAAGCTTCTGTTACTTGATCCTCAGATACGCCTGAAACAAAGTTTTCTTCTTTAATAAACTGTGCGAGAGGCCCTGCAGGTGTTGTGTCGTGTATATCAATTGTAGGAACACCTTTCATTGGATAAACTCCGATTCGTGCCGTTCCTCCGCAATCAATAACTGCACATGCCATTGCTTTAAAACTTCCTTCTGGTGATGATTTAAAACCATCAAATGCTTCAGCACCTGTTAAATCAGCAATTTTTTGTGCTACTGGGTGTATGCCCCCACCTGTAATACAAACAATATATTTTTTTTCATCTGTTGGTTGAATTTCTAATGGACCGCCCCAACCACTTTTACCAGCTTCCACTTTAACTTTTTTATATTCTGCCATTTATTCTCCTTAAAATTTGTAACGCTCTGATTTTACACAGAGCGCTACACACTTAACAATTGTTAAATTAAATTTTTACAACCCTAATGCAAATAAATAACCAACAACTACTGAGATTGGTCCAGTAATCATTCTGCTTGTCAGAACTGCCGGAACTCCAATCGTAACTGTCTCAGGTTCAGCTTCACCAAGTGCTAATCCTACAGGAACAAAGTCACAACCAACCTGTGGGTTAATTGCAAACAATGCTGGAAGCGCCATTGAAACATCAATGTTTCCACGACCAATTTCTGTACCAATTAGAACACCAACAATTTGGGCAATAACAGCACCTGGTCCCAATAATGGTGACAGGACTGGAATTGCACAGATGACACAAACTATCATCAATCCACCCAAACTGCTAGAAAAGCCTTTAATTCCATTTGCAATTGCATCACCGACACCGGTTTCTAAAATCAAACCAATGACGAATGTTACGAATGCCATGAAAGGAATAATTGTTTTAAGACATAGATCAACTGCATCACGACCTGCTTGGAACAGTGTTCCAACTACGCCACCAACTGATCTACCTATTCTTTCTATTAATGCTTGCATTATTCGACACCCGCCTTTCTTGCTGCCATAATGTTATAAATAATGTCAGTGACAATACCTCTAATCAAAATAACTACAAGACCAGCAAGTAGGTAACGAACTGCTAAAGCAGTAACCATGTCAGGTGCAACAATCTCGACACCTGCAGCAATGCCTAGCCATACGAATAACTCTCCACCATTTGCGTGTGGAAATATTCCCGTAATTGGATGTACAAAGCTGACTGCTGAATCATAAAATGCCGGTTTGTGCTTTTCTGGCAAAAATGTACCGAATGTATAACAAACTGGGTTAGTTAACATAAACACAGCAACAAACGGTAGGAGAGTATATCGAACAGGCATGTATATCGCCCCTTCTTGAGAAGCCCATTTTGCAAACCCCTCTACTCTTTCCTCACCAATAAACTTGACCAAAGCATTTACTGCAGTCAAGAACACTACCACAATTGGAATAATTCCAGTTGTGAATCCTACAAATACGTCAGCAGCGGTTCTAAATACTTGTATAAAGGCTTCTGCGCCATTTACCAAAGCATCCATTTCTCCCCCTTCTTTTGCTAACTTATTGAACTACTATCTTCTTTACTTTGAATTCTTTTGATCAAAGTATCAGCTGCCATTGAGGCAGCTTCCCAGATAGGTTCGTTATTATCTGAAGTAACAATTTCATGCAAACTCTTACCGTTGAATAATGTAAGTTTTTTACTTTTTGCAAAAGTAGTAACACCTTCTAGGGTTAGGCCATCAACAATGATTGATTCTGCATTAGCTGAAATTGCTATATAGATTTTTTTTCTTCCCCATTTTGGTTGGTTGATCCCAATAGCAACTTCAAGTCCAGAACCTTTAATGCTGTTAACTGCATTAAGAAAGCTCGTAGCTTGTTTTTTTGCAAGATACATTTGTAATACCCACATCAATGCAAGAGTTACAAAAATTATGCCAATGGCATAAGGTGAATCTAGTATCATTATCTCCCAACTCAAATGATTACTTTAATTTTACTGACTTCAAAGATAGCTTGTATTAGATTTAGGTGAAAAGTTTTATATTACACGGAAAATAGTACAGTTAAAATTTATAGTAGAAAATTAAATCATCGTTTCTAATGTGAATATATCCTCGATAAAAGTTACTTTCATATTTCTTGGATCTCCTGGTATTACAACTGCTTCGAGTTCTGAATATTTAGAGACGCACTCCGTGGTGTCCACAGCTTGCCAATTATCAAGTTTTGCGAGTTCATAAGACTTCCATAATTCTGAAGCTGGAAATATTTGGGGTGTTTGTATTTCTACAATAGTTTCTTGTTTTGTATCATTGTTCGAATTATCTTTTTTCATAAGATTTTCTGAATTAAAACCTGGTGCAGATGCTCCATATTTAGTTGCTACATCGATTAGTTCATCTAGTAAATATATCGGGAGAAGAGGTCTTGCTCCATCATGTATTAATATTAAGTCTTCTTCGTCGACATCTTCCCTTCCTTTTAAGTTGACTAAACCTTCATATTCACTTTGATGTCTAGTATTTCCTCCAACTGCAACACCTATAAGCTTTTTAGGGTTTGTTAGTTCAATAACATTGTTCGTTTTGTCCCAATCTTCATCGCGAACAACTAGTAATATTGAATCTACTTTCTCAGAATTATCTAGAGTTTCTAAAGCCCAAGAGAGAGCTGGCTTGCCCCCAATAGGAAAGTAAACTTTATTTTCTTCATTGTTAAATCTATCACTAGATCCACCAGCTAATAAAATTGCATGAACTTTCAAAGTATATTTTCCTCTATTAGAAGTGTTACTTCTTCAGCATTAAGTGCCGATAACATTTTATCCTCAAATTGTTCAGGAATACTTTGATGATTGTTATCAAGAATTTCAAAAACAAAAGGCGCAGCAGATGGAGACATACTAAATGTTCTTAACCCTAAAATGTATAATGCCAAAGCTGACATAGGATCTGATGCCATTTCACCACAGACAGAAACTTCAATTTTATTTTTTTTACAATTATTTATTACGCCTGAGATGGCTCTTAGTACAGCTGGATGGAGCGGGTTTTGATATTTGCTAAGATTACTATTCCCCCTATCAGCAGCCATTATGTATTGTGTTAAATCATTTGTACCAATTGAAATAAAATCTACAACTTCAGCAAACTGATCTGACATTAGTGCTGATGATGGTGTTTCAACCATAATTCCCAATGGTGGTGTTTTTAAATCTAACTCTTCAGCAATTTCATTTACATAATTTTTAGCATCCAAAAAATCTTCAATTGTAGATACCATAGGAAACATCACTTTAAGTCTATCAATACACTCTGATTCCAAAATTGATCTAACTTGTGAATAGAAAATATCTTTATTCTCGAGTGACAACCTTACCCCCCTAACTCCCAAAAAGGGGTTTTCTTCAACTGGTAAATTTAAATGCTTAACCTGTTTATCTCCACCAATATCAAGAGTTCTGAATACAATTGTGCCTTTAAATTTTTCTGAAAGTTCAGATAATACTTTTTTTTGATCTTCAAGTGTTGGTGGGCTTTGCCTGTCTAAATAAATAAATTCTGATCTAAATAAACCTATCGAATCTAAGAATAAATGTTCAAAATTGTCTATTTCTTCTGAGGAGCCAACATTGATTCTGAAATTAACTCCTAATTTCTCATATTTATCTTTAGTAAAGTTACTAATTACTAAATCAATATTTTCTGATTTTCTTTTAAGATCTAAAATAATTTCCTTCGATGGAGAGAGGATAACTTCTCCACTATCACCATCTATTGCAACTTTAGTTCCTGATAAGACATCATTTACAGACTCTTTAAGTCCAATGACACAAGGGATTCCTAAATTTTTGGCAACAATTACAGCATGGGAAGTGAAACCACCTTCTTTTAAAATAATCCCAGAGACTTTATTTAAGTCCATAGATGAAGTGTCTGCAGGGGTCAAATCATTAGCTATTAGAATAGTATTTTCTTCAAATGTTGTAGATGTGTCTTTATCCTGCATTGCAAAAATTAGATGCTTTCCAACGGAAATTATGTCTTCTGATCTCTGCTTAAAGTAATCATCCTCCATAGATTCAAAGATTGATGCTGTATTTGAAAAAACTTCAAATACTTTTTCACTTGAAATATCAGAGATTTCTTCAAACTGATTTGTGATTTCAGGATCTTCTAGAATCAAGATATACGCATCAAGTACTTCGGCCTCATCAGTCCTATCTTTAGATTTAAAAGATTCGATTTGTGTCTTAAACCTTTTAATTAAATTAGATTTAGCTAAATCAAATGAAATACTTGTGGGGCGTTCAAAATTGATTTCATTTTCATATATATATGAAATTCCTATAGCTATTCCTATTGAAGCTCCTAAGCCTTTAACACTTGTCATATTTACATCAACCTTGTTTAAAAAATTTCTTTTTAAAATTTCTTATTACTCAAAAATATTATTATTTTAAATTATATGCAAATTTTAGTGCTTGAGGTTAATAGTTCTATTACTTTGTTTAATTTAAATGAAATTAACGGTAATTTAACTTTTGAAAAAATAAACGAAATTGATAACCCTAAATTCCTAGATTATCCAAACAACACAGAATGTATAATTTTAGATAATACTGCACCAGATGAACCAAAGCTTTCAGTTGTTCTTAGCAATTTGCTATCTTCTGAGTACAAAGTTACAACAAATAATGTTACTAATGCTATTAAAAAAATTAATAGTCAAGGGCAAATTGTAGAACACCTTAATCGAGAAGAATATATCAGACTTTGCACTCCAGCTAAATCTAACATTGGGATGATTAAATCTTACTTTGAAAAATATGCTGAATGGAATCTAAATAAATTTATGCTTGAAAATGAAGAATACTATGACAAATATCAAGCACTTGAGCCAGAAGTGTATTTGGAATCTAAATAAACCTGTACTACTCCTGCACTAATAACTAGAAGAAAACCTAAGTATTGAATATTCTGTAAATTTTCATTAAGTATTACTGCTCCAATTATTACACCTGTTACAGGTTCTAGATATGTAATAGTTCCAATAGAAAGCGGTGTGATAATTTTTACAACATACCAATAAGTTGCAAGGCCAACTCCAGTTAGAAAAAAACCTAGAAATATGCTGACTGCTAAGTTATCAACCATCCAAGAAAACCCATTAAAGGTAAAAGGTGATAAACAAGCTCCAGCAAATAATACCTGGATAAATGCAACATTTAGTCCACCAAATTCTTTCGATTTTTCAGACCCGTAGATAATTAAAATCGCAAGTGTTACTGCGCTGATAATTCCATAAAGTACTCCTGCAATCGACGATATAGTTGATAAGTCTAGAAGAAGAAAAAGTCCAAGAAACCCGGTCAAGATAATTAGGACTTGATGTCGCTTGACATTTTTACCTCTAAAAATTTCAAATAAAATAATAAAAATAGGATAAGAAAAAACTAGACCAATGCCTACAGCAACTGTATTCAGCTCAATTGACTTAAACATTGTTGACCAATGAATAGCTAGCAGTGGACCTAAGATAAAACCTGAACGTACCAATTCTTTTTTTATCCCGCCTCTTGTAATTACAAAAAAAAATAAAAATATAGTTCCAAGGAAAGTTCTTATACCAACCAAAGAAAGCGAGCTAACATCTGAAGTTCTGATTATAAGTGGAATAGTTCCCCATGAAATTGCTAATAAGCTAATTAAAAAGTAGGCCCTAAGTTTAGAATTCAAACTTACTGTTGTTCTTGTCTTGAGTAATTACTAAATTGAGTGAACTCTTTACTAAAGAAGAGTTCTACTTTTCCTGTCATACCGGATCTGTTTTTAACTATATTTACTTCTGCAACGCCAGGCACATCTGTCCCTGGGTTATAGTAATCATCTCTATAAAGCATCATTACAATATCAGCATCCTGCTCAATTGCACCCGACTCACGAAGATCACCAAGACGTGGTCTCTTGTCTTCTCTTGCTTCAGCAGCTCTGTTCAACTGAGAAAGTGCAAGAATTGGAACTTTTAATTCTCTAGCCAAGTTTTTTAAATTTCTGCTTATTTCAGCAATTTCTTGTTGTCTGTTATCTCCAGAAGAGCTTTGCATCAACTGAAGGTAGTCAACAATGATCAAATCTAAATTTTTTGCAGACTTAAGACGTCTTGACTTTGCCCTTATGTCAGTAACAGTAATGACAGGCGCATCATCAAAATATAACGGCAGGTTATTTACTTTAGAAGCTGCTTCAACTACTCTTGACCATTTCTCAGGACCTAGTTGTCCTTTTCTAGCGTCACCTGAAGTTACTTTGGCTTCTGAAAAAAGAACTCTTTGGACAAGTTCTTCTTTTGTCATTTCAAGAGAGAAAAATGCTACAACTTTACCCTCTTTTGCTACGTTAGTTCCTATGTTCAAAGCAAGGGAAGATTTACCCATGCTGGGTCTAGATGCAATAACAGCTAGGTTTCCCTCTTGAAGTCCTGATAGATAATTATCTAAATCTGTAAAGTAGGTAGGTAGTCCTGATAAGCCAGTCCCTCTATTTTCTATTTCTTCAATTCTTTCGATTGCACCTTCCAAAACATCAGTAACACCAACTAATCCATCTCCGATGGCATCGTCAGAGGCTGTAAATATTGTTTGCTCAGCTTCGTCAAGTACACTATGAATTTCTTTATCCATAGCCATTGCTAAAAGTTCTATTCTTCCACTAGCCTTTAACAATTTTCTTCTATGAGAATGCTCCAAAACAATCTCGATATATCTTTCAAAGTTTGCTGAGCTTGGAACGTTATCAACAAGTCTTGCGATATATGATGCATTTATTGAAGTAGAATTTTTAGAGTCTTTAAAAATTAACTCCGAGACGGTTACTGTATCAATTGGCTTGCCTGTATCAAACAGACCTTTCATTGCTTCATAAACTGTTTGGTTTGATGGACTATAGAAATCAGCTGGTCTAACTTCTTCCATTAAGCGTGATACAGCATCTCTTGAAAGTAGAGCGCTTCCTAACAATGCTTCTTCTGCTTCTAAACTATGTGGAGGAACTTTACCTAGAGATTGATTGTCTCTTGATGAAATTGCCTCTGGACCAACCATTATTTTGTTTCAGGAACTACTTCAAGTGTTGTGTCAAATTGTGTATCAGGACCTAGTACGACAGTTACAGTATGGAGTCCTATTTCTTTAACCTGTTCTTTAGTATCAATTTGTGTCTCTTCAAGTTTATAACCTGAAAAAGTTTCAATTGCGTCAACGATCTGTTCATTACTTATTGCAGCATAAAGGGTTCCCTCATCTGTTGAGTTTTGAGAAATTACAATATTAGCATCTGCTAATGCAGTTGTTATTGAGTCTGCCAACTCACTATTTTCCTGTGCTTGTAATTTTCGTTTTTCTTGAATCTTCTCAGCCAGTTCTAAATTACTAGTAGTTGCCATGATTGCTAATTTCTTTGGAAGCAAATAGTTTCTAGCATATCCTTTTGCTACGTTAACAATATCTCCTTTACGACCAAGTGATTTGACGTCTGAGTTAAGAATTAATTTCATCTTCTATTACCGTAACTTTGCTTATAGGAGCTTGTTGTAACATAAGGTAATAATGCTAATTCTCTAGCAACTTTTATTAATCGAGCCACTTTAGCTTGTTCTTGTTTAGTGATTCCGGTAATTAAGCTAGATCTAATCTTTCCCCTGTCAGAAACAAATTTTTCTAAAGTTTTACGTCTTTATAAGTCGCATTTTCAATTTGTTTCTTTGTAATTCTTCTCTGCTTAGGTGCTTCATATTTTGAAGCTCTTCTTCCTGAATTTCTTTTAGTATTTGCCATTGTTAAATCTCCTTAGAACGGGGCTTCGTCTTCTTCGTAATTTTCTCTTGCTACTGGTTGTGGTGATGATGACATGCCGCCTGAAGATCTTTCAATATTTGCTTTTGCCCATCTTAGACTTGGTGCTATTTCATCAATTGAGATGTCTACTACTGATCTATTTTGACCATCTTGTGTTTCCCAAGATCTGTAATTTAATCTTCCTACAACAATAACTCTCATTCCTTTTTGTAATGATGCTGCTGCATTTTCTGCCATATCATTCCAAACAGTTCCTTGGAAATACATAGCATCTCCTTCTTCCCAAGATCCATCGGAGTTTCTCTTTCTTTTATTTTGTGCAATCCTTATTTCAGCTAATGTTGCACCACCATCAGTTACTCTAACCTCTGGGTCTGCTGTTAAATTTCCAACTATTGTTACTGTGTTATCTACCATCTTTATCTACTCCTAGCTTTCCATCTTTAACACTTTGTGTCTAATCACATCATCAGATATTTTTAGCACTCTATCTAACTCTGCTGGCACATTTGAAGGACTATCAAAACTTGTTATTGTGTAAATTCCTTCTTTGAATGTATCAATTTCATATGCAAGTTTTCTTCTTTGCCATACTCCTTGTTCTGATACATTACCTCCACCATTTGAAATCACATCTGTAATTGATTTGTGGATTGATTCGACGACTGATTCGTCTGCTGTTGGTCTCACTATCGAGACTAAGTCATATTTATTCATTTTTCTCCTATGGACACTTGTACGTGGCTTCTTATGAAGCAGGTACTTATTAATTTAATAGTAGGAATTAGTTATGACAGAATTTTTTTAATTTCTTTTTTCCACTCTTTTATGTTTTCAGATGTTAATTTACCAGCACCATATGAGTGTTCCTCTGAAGGAAAAGTCTTATTTTCTACATCAACTTTGTACTGTTTTAAACTTTTTACAACTTCGTCGTACTGATCTGAGTATCTTTTTACAAATTTTGCATCTATATATTCTTTTGATTTCATTCCAATGAGATCATTAAATACTAATACCTGTCCACTTACATCTACGCCAGCACCAATTCCTATAGTTGGAATTGTAATTTTCTCAGTAATGACTTCTGCAACAACTGAAGGAACTCCTTCTAAAACCATACTGAAGCATCCAATTGAATCTAGTAGGACCGCTTCTTCTAATAATTGAGTTGCCCTATCTAAAGTTTTTCCTTGGACTTTGTAGCCACCCATGATATTTTTTGACTGAGGGGTAAGACCTAAATGTCCCATTACAGGTATTTCAGCATTAATGATTGCTTCAATAACATCTTTTCTTTTATTCCCTCCCTCTAATTTAACTGCATCAGCACCAGCTTCTTGAATAAACCTAGCTGCATTACGTACAGCCTCTTCAACAGTATTGTGATAACTCATGTAGGGCATGTCTGCTACCACTAAAGAATCTGGTTGTGCTCTTGTAACAGCTTTTACATGGTGTAGCATTTCATCCATGGTTATTGAAAGGGTGTCATCATGACCAAGTACGACTTGGGCTAAAGAATCTCCTACTAAAATTATGTCAATTCCAGCTTCTGATACAGCATTAGCTGTAGGAAAGTCATATGCCGTCATCATACTTATTTGACGACTGTTTTTTAAATCCAATATTTTTGGTACAGTTATTTTCATATTTTTCTCTCCGCCTTATAGGTCGAAGGATCTAAACCCATTATATTATTAATATTTCTGTTTCAAACTAATTTTTTAATTTAGGTTTTAACTTATTTGTTTATAACATCTAGTTATGAGTTTCTTAAAATACTGCTTGTTAGTAATATTGGTAGCATGTTCAGTATCAACGACTGGAGGAGATGTGGATAATAATTTAGAAAAAGCTTATTTTGCTGGCGGATGCTTTTGGTGTATGGAACCACCTTTTGAGGCGTTAGATGGTGTAAAAGGTGCAGTATCCGGATATATGGGTGGAACAGTTGAAAATCCAACATATGAAGAAGTTACAACTGGAGAAACTGGCCATGCTGAAGTCGTTGAGATTTTATTTGACCCTGAAGTTGTGAGCTATGAAGAGCTGCTTGCTGTGTTTTGGAGAAACATTGATCCTACCGCATTAAATTATCAATTTGCCGATGTTGGGTCACAGTACAGAACAGAAATTTTTACAGTTGGTAATAATCAAAAAAACCTTGCTTTAGCCTCAAAAGAGGAATTAGAAAAATCGGGAAAGTTTGATAAACCTATTGTTACTGCAGTATCAGAAGCTCCAGAATTTTATATTGCAGAAGAGTATCACCAAGACTTTTATAAAAAACAAAGTATGAGATATCAAATGTATGCCAAAGCTAGTGGTAGAAAAGGGTACTTGGAAGATACCTGGGGTGACAGTTAATACATAATCGTTTTTGTTAAATGGTGTGCTGATTGTTCAGCGTGAAAATCAGTCCAAAGCTTAAAATCAAGTTGAGGAATTATTATTTTTTCCTCTTCTGCTTTTAATTTATTTATTTCTTCAGTCAGCTGCGCTGTAACAAACAGTGTTGCTGCTCTAATTTCAATTTCTTCAATTGAATCAGGTTCTATAAGGACACCTTTTTCTATCTTATTTTTAAGTTTGTCAGTGTATGTAACAATGCCCATCGTCTCAAGAGCAACTGGAACTATATAGTCAGCGAATGCAGTCATGTTTTCCATGTCTTCAATATAGAACTCTCCATCCTTAGCTAGTTCTCTGTGAATACCCCAAAATGCTAACTGGGCCAATTTAAAAAAATGCACTTCTTCTTCTAAATAGATAGAAGTATCTCTAAATCTATCAAATTGAGAAACCAGTCTCTCAATTAAACCCTCTCCATTGTGATAAAGTTTTTTTGGACCACTTTTAATAAAATTTATCCAGTCACCCTTATATTCTCCGGCTAAAATTTCTCCAACTTTATTTAAAACATAGGTTTTTTCCTTAGCCATTGGCATATCTATATTTGCTGTAAAAATTGATTTAAAGGTTGTTTCAGTAATATCTCGTAAAAAATAACCGTCATATAAATCTATTCCGTTTTTTACAGCTTGGTCAATTTGGTAAACCATGGCATCAGTATCAGAAAATGTATTGTCACCTTCATTTAACGCATATTTAATTTTTGATTCAAAATCTGTGAAAGCAAAATTTAATGTGTTAATTAACATTATTTTTCTAATTACTTCTTCTGGATTGAAGTTTGAGTTATTGGAATATTTAATTTCATAATTGTAAGTTGAAAGCTTTTTTGCTTCAGTGATTAGTTGACCACGGTCAATAGATAAATTTTGTAAGTTGTTTATTACCGGCTTTATAGAATGTAATACTTTTGAGTCCCAATTAATCTTCATGAAAAAATCTTAATAGCATTTGCTAAAAATATTTTTTATACTCTAGTTTTATGAACCCAAAAATTTGTATTGTAGGCAGCGCTAATATAGATCAGATTTCCTATGTTGACACTATCCCCGCTGATGGAGAAACAGTATTCGGAGATTCTTATCAAATGGGATTTGGTGGTAAAGGGGCAAACCAAGCAGTGATGGCGGGGTTACTTGGTGCAGATGTCTATATGATTGCTTGTTTAGGCACAGATGTCTATAACAAGATGACAATTGATAATTTAAATAGCAACAATGTAAATACCGACTTTATTCAAACAGTAGATGGGTCTAGTGGTGTGGCTCCTATTTGGGTTGACAAAACTGGTCAGAATAGAATCATTGTTATACCTGGTGCTAACAATTTAATTGATGCAGATATTGCTATAGACTCATTGAGCAATATTGGTTCTTTAGATGTATTAGTAGGCCAATTTGAAATACCATTAGAAGTAAATGAGAAAGTATTTGAATTTGCAAAGAATAATGGAGTACAAACTGTCTTAAACCCTGCACCTGCTGGAAACATCTCAGAAAAGCTATTAAACAACACCTCCTGGTTTATACCTAATGAGATCGAGTTTGAAGAAATGCTAGGAGAACCATTTAATGAAAATGCTTTATTAAAACACTCAAAAGAAGTCAACCCAGAGATAATTGTAACTTTGGGTGAAAATGGATGTGCTGAGGTGAGTGGTGGAAAAGTACATATTCATCAAGCTAAAAAAGTTACCGCTATTGATACAACTGGAGCTGGAGATGCGTTTGTTGGGTCTTTCTCATATGGTTTAGCAAGTAAAATGTCTAAACAAGATTCGATAAAGTTAGCTCTAGAAAAAGCAACAAACTCAGTTACTAAAAAAGGAACTCAGAGTTCTTATAAAGATTAAGTTGGAATTTTTAAGCTAGATTCCAAAATAACATTTGTAGCCATATTTACTGAGTCAAGATAATCCTCTTTACTCAAAGCTTCTTTTCTATTTTGGTCTCCATACACAACAAGTAAAGCTCCTGTTCTGACTTTTCTGTAAGCACCGACAACAAATAATGTCGACACCTCCATCTCAGAACATAAAACGCCACCCTTAACCCATGCTTCCCATTTCTGGTTTAATTCATGGGAAACAGGCATAGAGTCTGGGTCGTGTTGGCCATAAAAGGAATCTTTTGATTGTACAACACCAATATGATAACTAGCTCCTTTATCTTTAGCCGCACCCTCTAATGCATAGACCATGTCAGCTGATGGTACTGCGGGATATTCAAGTGGCATATATTGCGGTGAAGTTCCTTCCTGTCTAACAGCCCCATTTGCAATAACTAAATCACCAATTCTGGTGTGTTCTTGCATGGCACCTGAAGTCCCCAATCTAACTAAAGTCTTTGCTCCAATATTTGCTAATTCTTCAACAGCTATTGCTGCAGATGGACATCCAATTCCTGTAGATGTAACGCTTACCGGCCTGCCTTTGTATGTTCCAGTCACAGTTTTGTATTCTCTATTAAAAGCAATTTCTTTAGGATCATCAAAATGTTTTGCAATAAAGTCAACTCTTCCTGGGTCACCGGGAAGGATTACAAAATCTGCTATATCGCCTTCTTGTAGTTGTATGTGGTACTGCTTTTCTCCATCAAGCATTGATTTCTTTTCTGACATAAAATAAATGATATCAACCTATTTTGAACTGGTCACTAAATATTTTTGATAAATCCGTAGAAATTATTGCCAAAACTGATACTTTAATACTATGGATATTCCACAAATTTCTTTTCCTAATACTGATGAAGAATTTATTAATAATCCATACCCTTACTTAAAAGAATTGAGGGAGAAGTCACCTTTGCATCTAGACGTCGAAAGTGGTCTTGTTTTAATTACACATTTTGATGATGTAAAAAATGTACAAAAAAGTAAAAATTTTTCGTCATCAGAACCAGAAAATTATGAGAAAAAAGAAGCAACAATAGTTAATAAAAAAGATTATGAATTTTTTTGGAAGACGGAAGAATTTAATTTATTAAACCTTGAGGGCACAATTCATAGCGAACTTAGAGGTTTGGTAGCAAAAGCTTTTTCAAATAGGCAGGTACAAGAGTTAAGACCATTTATGGAGAGAAAATCAAAAGAATTGTTAGAAAAAGTTAATAAAGATTCATTTGATTTGTTAGCTGATTATGCACAACCTTATTCAATATCTGTAATTGGAGAACTGCTTGGTGTGCCTGAAGAAGATTATGACAAATTTTTATACTGGTCTCATGCAATAGTCAAAATGTATGATTTGAAAGTCTCTGATGAGAATGCATTGGAAGCAGAAAAAGCGGCCAGAGAATTTTATATCTACATGAATGATTTGATAGATAGTAAAAATGCTGACCCGCAAAATGATATGATTTCAAGATTGTCTCAAGTAAGTGAAAATGATCAGAAACTAACTAGAGACCAAATTATATGTACTGTGATTCTATTGCTGAATGCTGGTCACGAAGCGACAGTAAACACAATTGGAAATTCAATCGTAGCTTTAAACAAGAATGATATTGAAACAAAAGATTTGCATAAAAAGTTTGAAATAAAAGACATTATCGAAGAACTCATTAGATGGGATAGCCCTTTACAGTTTTTTCAAAGATGGGTCGTGGAGGACACTGAACTATCTGGATATGAGCTACCCAGAAATTCTAAAGTTGCCATTCTCTTAGGATCAGCGAATAGAGATAACTTAGCATTCAGTGAAGCAGAGAAAGTTGATTTCGAACGTGAAAATTTAAGCCACACAAGTTTTGGTGGTGGAGTTCATTTTTGTCTTGGCGCCCACCTTGCAAGATTAGAATTAGAAGTTTCATTTCAAAATTTATTCAGTTATGACATACAACTTTTAGCTAGCCCAGAAAGAACAGGTGCTTTTGGAATCAGGGGATTTAAAAATATTCTGGTAAAAATTTAAAGTTTAACTTCTGTAACTAATCAAGTAGACCTAAACTCCATGTATGGGGAAATCTAAAAACTACGGTATGAACACCAAAGCATTACATGCTAATAAAAAATTTGAACCCGTAACTGGAGATATCATGCCACCTCTTCATCTTTCAACAACTTATAAAAATGATATTCCTGGCGAATCAGAGTACTTCTATGGACGTGTTAATAATCCTACAAGAGAGCTTTTTGAAAGAACACTAGCTTCACTTGAAGGAATAGAAAACTATGAGGAAATACATGCCCTTGCAATGGCTTCAGGTATGTCTGCTGTCAGTTTGATAGCAGAACTCGTTAAGCCAGGAGAGAATGTAGTTATTACAAAAGATGTTTACGGAGGAACAACCAATTATTTTTCAAAAATAGCTACTGAAAGAGGTGTCGAGGTTAATTTTTGTGATTTTTCTGATACTGAAAAGCTGAAGTCATTATTAAACGAAAAAACTAAGTTGGCGTGGATAGAATCACCATCTAACCCATCTATAAATCTTTATGATCTTTCAAAAACTGCAGAAATTGTCCATGAAAATGGTACTTTTTTAGTTGCAGATAGTACTTTTTCTACACCATTTATTACTAGGCCTCTAGAGCATGGAGTTGATATCGTCATGCACTCAACAACAAAATATATTGGAGGACATAGTGATACGCTTGGTGGGGCTGTTGTTACAAAAAATCCTGAGCTACATGAAACTCTAATGTTTTATCAGAGGCAAGGCGGTGCGATTATGTCTCCTTTTGATTCCTACTTAGTTCAAAGAGGTTTATACACACTTGGACCAAGAATAAAATTACACTCTGAAAATGCACATAAATTAGCCGAGCACCTCGAAAGTTCTGAACTTATTAAAGAAGTTAGATATCCAGGATTGGAAAAGTTTAAAAATCATGAAATAGCATTAAAGCAAATGGATTATTTCGGAGGGATGCTTAGTTTTTACCTAAATGAGAATGTCGATCAAGAAAAATTTTGGAAATCACTAGATTTATATAAGTTAGCAGTGAGTCTTGGTGGTGTAGAAACTTTAATAGAGTTACCTTACTTAATGACGCATGACAACGCACAAGAAACTGCGGCTAGTGCTCCTGTTGATTTAATAAGAGTTTCTGTAGGGCTTGAAAATATTGAAGACTTGATTGACGATATGGATTCCGCTCTAAATGCTGCAAAAAAATAAATCTAATTCAAACTATTTTGCATATTCCTTAATTGCTGTTCTTTCTACTGGGATTTTATTTATAATCTTCGGATCTAATGGATGGGGTCCTGCAGCTTCGAATGAACAAGCAATTGGTGAAATTTCAAGATGGTGTGAAAGGGTTAGTGCTGGATTTTTTAGAGAACCCGCCAATACATTAGGGAATTTAGGATTTGTATTTGCTGGTCTTTATATGTTCTACAAGCTATCGAAAGATGCAACAAATAATCTTGCACCAATGTTCGGTTCATTTAAAATTGCGCTCTTATATGCATCAGCATCAACATTTCTTGGACCTGGATCAATGGCAATGCATGGGACTCATACTAGATTTGGTGCTTGGCTGGATAATGTTTCTATGATTGCATATATTTTACTTTTGTGGATGTATAACCTAAAACGACTGAAGAAATTTTCAAACAAAACTTATTTTGTTAGTTATTCAGCTTTACTAATTTATTATGCATTTAGCTATTGGTATTTAGATTCAGGACTTGGAATTGGAGTTGACTTATTTGAATTGAGTATTGGTTTATGGATTGCGACAGAAGTACTAATTAAATTTCCTAATATTTATGGTCGTTTAATGTCAGGAATAACAGTCCTAATTATTCAGCAATTATTTGGTAGCTCAGTTATTGAATCCTTAGCGAACTTTGACCAAAATTGGGAAATGCTTCTATATTTCTTACCTGCATTAATACCAAATTTTCAATCAGAGGTCAAAAGAGTATATACTCCTTGGTTTTTTATAGGTTTTGCTTCTTTTTTTGGAGCTGTTTTAATTTGGGGAACTGGTGTACCAAATCACCCTTGGTGTAATCCAGATTCATGGCTACAGGCACATATGATATGGCATTTACTGTGTGCCGTTGCAACCCTTAGCTTTTTTAATTTCTACAGGAAAGAAACTACGGCCTCAAGTACATAATATCTTTTTGATTAAGCTCAATAAGTTCTCTTCCAAAATAAAGAGGGTACATTGTATTAGAAATCCAGCTATCTACTTGATCATCATAATATTTTGACATCACGTGTCCAGATTGACCAGAGGGAAGAACTGTTCTTGAATTATCAAAATTACCCAAATCAATAACCATCCTCATTGATGGGTAACTTCCAATAGTAAAGTCGTCTCCAAATCCCCAGTCAGTAGAATTGATTGAAAAAGAAGAGCCTCCAGACTCAACTGGGCCTCTGTTGACTAATGAAGTTAGAATTGAAATCCCTGCTTCACCTAGAAAGTTCGTTGGGTATGTAATAGTGTGTATTTTTCCCCAAGTCCAGTCACTTGATTTGTCTGAACCAAATATATCGATAATGTAACCATCTGACAGGGCTAGAGATCTTTCTAGGATATCAGTGAGATTTTCCTTATTTGGTGTGTTCACATCATCCCAGAGAATATGATTTGGGTCTTTTAACATTACCCTAAAT
>CACDQN010000007.1 GCA_902555055.1 uncultured Candidatus Actinomarina sp. | reverse complement strand
GTTGTATCTCACTTTGGAGAAGAGCTTCATTGACCTCAGTTGAAGCTGAAAGTTTCTTTATTATATCTTCTAGTTGAAATTTAATTTGTTTGTATGATTCCTGGAGTGAACCTAATGCTATTTTTTTCGAAATTAATTGGGATGAAAGTTTTGAGATTTGATCAGAGTTTCCTTTAATTTTTTTATTTGTTTTAGATAATTCTTCAATAACTTTAATTTGTTCTCTTTCTAAATTATCTTTTCTCTCAGTAGCAACTTGAGCAATTGATCTAAGTTGTTCAGATATGTTTAAAAATTTTGACGAGTAGTCTTTTAAAGTTGAGCCAATTGAAACTCCGTCTCCAAGTTCAGTATTAATTTTACTTTTTTGATTTTTCAAGTCTAAAATCTTTTCATCGATCAGATTTAAGGACTCATTAATTTCTTTTTCATACCTAGTTTGTTGCTCATCTAAATTTTTATATTTATTAAATAAAAGAATATTGATCTCAATCATCTTTTTCTTAAGCAAATTTGATTTTTCTTCATGAATACGAGCTTGTTCAGCTTGTACTCTTAGTGGCTTTAGTTGTTTTTTAATTTCTCTTAAAACGTCTTTCGCTCTTTTAATTTCTTTTTCTCCGGATTCAATTCTTTTTAAAGATTTTTCTTTTTTCGATCTAAGTGGAAGTATTCCGGCGGCTTCTTCTATCGTAAGTCTGTGATCTTCAGGTTTAGAATTCAATATTTCAGCTATTTGTCCTTGAGAAATTATGATGTGCTGTTGTTTACCTATACCAACGTCATTTAAAAATTCTTGTATATCAAGTAACCTACAATTTAATCCGTTCATGAAATATTCAGAAGTTCCATCTCTAAAAAGCTTTCTACCAATAGAGATTTCACTATTTCCATTAAATAATTGTTCGTCAACTTCAAAATTTAAATAAACTTCAGAAAATCCTTTTGCTGATAATTTCTCAGTACCTGCAAATATTACATCTTCCATTTTATTTGTTCTGAGTGTTGCTGGACTTTGTGTGCCAAGAACCCATGAAATAGCATCAACAACATTTGATTTACCTGAACCATTTGGGCCTACAATAACATTGACTTCGTTTGAGAAATCAATAATAGTCTTTTCTGAAAAAGACTTAAACCCATTAATATCTAATGATTTTAAATACATTTATTACCCTGTTGTTAGTTATATTGTAGTAAAAATAAGATTAAATTGTTTAAAATCAGAAATTTTTAGTAATCTTGATTTCTACTGCTTTGTTATTTTGTCGATTCATAGAATAAAGTTCTACTTGAGATTCAAATGGTAAGTTATTAACAAGTCCAATACTATTTAAATAGTGTGAAGATGCTAAATCAACTCCCCTCTTGCTACCATCTAAGCATTTAAATAAAAATGACTCATTATTATTAGTAACAAACATGACACCTTCAGCACCTGATTTAGCTAACAAAGCCGAATTTGAGTTATTAATTAAATTACTATCGGCTCTATTTGTGCCACCAATTATGTCAGGAAATCGAACATATGCATTGAATACTCTATTCCACAACTCATTGTATTTTGAATTTTTAATATAATTAATTGAATCAATAAAATCTGAAACTCTTAGCCTAATTGCTGGAAGTCCACATCCATCAATACCATAAGTAATATCTTTGGTTTGAAAAATTTCATAAAAAAATTCACTAATGTTTGTCTGTGACTTGTGATCAATTTTGTAATAATTTTGAAAATCTACATTTAATAATTTTGAATAAAGTAACATCGATAAATGTTTTCCTGAACAATTGTTGTGAATTTTTAAAAATTCATTATTTCTATTTAGAATTCGATCAGCTGTTTTATCATGAAAAGGTCGTTGAGCTCCACAAATTAAATACTTGAGATTAAGATTATATTTTTCAGAAGTTTTTAATAGAAGGTCAGTGTGTAATTCTTCACCCGAATGAGACGAAGCAAAAAGTGCAATTTCTTCATCAGTTAAATTGATTTCATTTTGGTTACTTAATACATAAAGAAGAGGAATTATCTGAAAAGGTTTTACAGATGACCTTGGAAAAAAATAATCATTTGAATTAGATTTTGAATTATAGAAATTAACAATGTGATTAGATTCTAAATTGCCATCTCTAAAGAGTTCAACATTTAATTGACTAGGAATTGACATTTTTTACACACATAGCTTGCTCTATTATCAATATATAGTTTATCAATTTTATTTTTGCATTTATTGCAATTGTTTTTATTATAAATATTTAAAAAGTTTTGATTTGATCCATAACTACCATTTGGTAGAAAGTAAGTCATATCATCAAGTGTTGTACCATTGTTTTTGATAGCTGAATTTAAAACTTTTTTTGAATACAGAAAAATTTCTTTCCAGTGGTTTTTATTTAATTTTTCTGTAGAAGAAATTGGATGAATTTTGGCTTTATATAACACTTCGTTAACATATATATTTCCAAGACCACTCATATTTTTTTGATTTAGTAGAAAATTTTTAATAGTTACTTTTGATTTTTTTCCTTTTTGTAATATATTTCTTTTATTTTCAATTGATAATTCCAATATATCAGGTCCTATCATTTGCAAGTGATTATTCTTTAGCTGATTTGAAACAAATTTAATATATCCAAATTTTCTTATATCATCAAAAACTAAGTAATCTTTAGTGAATTTAAATTCTGCTCTTGTGTGTTTATTAATTTTTGAATTAATATCAATTCTTCCACTCATACCTAAGTGAAACAGTATTGAGTAGTCTTTAAATGTAAAATCTAACACTTTGCCTTTTCTAAATACACCTAATAATATTCCTAAATTTTTAGGGTTTTCAGAATTGAACCTATTTGTTCTTTCATCATTAATAGAATATTTATTTAACTTTTGACCAATAAATACTGGTGAAACAATTTTTTTTATTGATTCAACTTCAGGTAACTCAGGCATTTGTTTTACTTAGGGCATTTTTAGCAGCCGCTTGCTGAGAAGCTTTTTTTGACTTACCTATTCCTGAACCTATTAATACATCATCTAAGAACACTTCAGTTTGAAAATTTTTGTCATGATCAGGTCCACTCGATTTATCTTCATAGTTTACTTTCTTTCCCTGTTTTGCATAATGCTCTTGTAATCTTGTTTTGTAATCTTTTTGACCAGGATTTTCAGATAGCTCTTGAATACTTGGATAAATAAAATTTGATACAAAATTATTAACAGCCTCTAAACCTCCATCAAAATAAAGAGAAGCTATGAGGGCCTCTACAGCATCTTCAATAATTGAATCTTTATTTCTGCCACCAGTTGAATCTTCTGCTTTACTTAGGTAAAGATAATTTCCAATATCAATTTTCTTTCCTATTTGAACTAAATTAAATTGGTTTACTGCACTTGATCGAATTTTTGTAAGGCTTCCCTCGTCTAGGTCTGGATAATTTTTAAATAAATATTCTGTTAAATCGAAATCAAGAATAGCGTCCCCGAAAAATTCATATCTTTGATTAGACATTAGTTCTGGATTCTCGTCTAAATAAGACTTATGTGTTAACGCAATTTTTAAAAATTTTATATTGTTAAATTTATATCCTATTTGTTTTTCCAAAAAGCTTATATCATTCATGTTATTTCTATTTCAGAAGTGAAATCACTTATAAATTCTTTGTTTACTGAATTATTTGTATAAATAATTGCATTTTTTACTGCCTCAACATTTGATGAACCGTGGCCAATAGTTACAACTCCATTTACTCCAAGCAAATAAGAAGCATTTGTTTTATCTGGATTCAATGTGTCCTTTGCGGGTTGTAATGCTTTTTTAACTGCAGGTAATATAGGTTTAAATAAATTTTCTTTTAGAGATTTAGAAATCAACTTTGATTGTAATTTTGCAGTTCCCTCCATAGTTTTTAAAACCACATTTCCTGTGAAGCCATCTGTTACGAATACATCTGCCTTTCCTGTAGCAAAATCTCTACCCTCTACATTACCAACAAAATTTAAATCACTACTTTTAAAAAGTTTATATGCTGCTTTCTCAACATCTCTTCCTTTTGTATCCTCTTCTCCATTATTTAATAGGCCGACTTTTGGATTTGAATTGTTAAATAAAATCTCAGCTAATTTTGAACCCATTACACCATACTGAAACAATATTTTTGGTTTGACATCTAGGCTTGCACCTGAATCTAGTAAAACTATTCCATCATCAACAGTTGGGAGAACCGAGGCAATAGCTGGTCTGATAATTCCTTTTTGCTTACCAAGAATAGTAATAGCACTAACTAATGTAGCTCCTGTTGAACCAGCAGAAAATACTGCCTGTACTTTATTTTCTTTAAGAAGCTGCATGCAACCAATTATTGAGGATTGTTTTTTTGATCTAATTGCTTTCATTGGGTCTTCATCCATAGAAATTACTTGTGGATAGTGATAAATGGGAATTTCTACATTATCTAAATAAGGTTTAATTAAGTTTTGATCACCACACAAAACAACATTTACCCCCGATTGTTTTGCTTCGATAGCGCCTTTGACTAAGTCAACTGGAGCAGAGTCTCCACCCATTGCATCAACAGCAATAGTATTCATAATTAAATTAACTTACTTCAGGTTCTTTAACTTGACGACCGTTGTAGGTACCATCAGCAGGATTCACTCTATGTGACTTTTTAGCTATTCCTGTTTCAGGATCAACAACAAAGTGCGGTTTAGAAATTTTATGAGTAGCTTTTCTTCGTCTAGTCCTTGACTTAGACATTTTTTTCTTTGGTACTGCCATAACTATATTCCTTTCAAACTACAAATCTAGCTGACTTAGGGAAGAAAATGGACTTTCTTTTAACTTTTTTTCATCATGATTACATTTATTTTTATTCATATTTACACCACAATCTGGACATAATCCCTTACAGTTAGTATTACATAAGTAGTTTAACTCTAATTTTTCTATTATCATTTCAGAAATAAATGGCTCAAAATCAATAAATTCTGACTCTAAATCTAGTTCATAATCATTTTCAGCATCTAAATTTAATGAGAAATCTCTGGAATTCTTACTATCAAAAGAATCAACTGATAAACATCTTCCACACTCAGCTTGATAGTCAAAATTTATAGACATATTAAATGTCAAAATATTATATTCAATCTTTGAATTTGATTCATAACCAATACCATTTTTGGCATCAGTAAAATTACACCCAAATTTAATATCTAGATTTCCGGATTGATTAAATTCAAATGATTGTTTTGAATTGATTAAATCAATAGTTTTTATTCTTGTTTTCAAACTCATTATTCTTGAGGTTTATCTATATTTCTTGGTTCTCTTAATTTATTTTTTTCAACTTCAAGAAAATTAGACATCTGTTGAATTTTTGATTGAATATCTTCTATTTTTTGATCAATTGTATCTTCAATACTAGCTCTATAAGCTTGAGTTTCGACTTCAGCCTGTTTTATAAGAGCATTAGCTTCAATAACGGCCTCTTGTAAAACATATGAATTTGCAATAAGATTTTCGGATTCAATTTTTGCTTCATTTACTAAATTCTTAGACTCCTGTTTTGCTTGGCTAATAAAACTTTCCTGTTCCCTTACTATCCAGCGAGCTGTTCTCATTTCTACAGGTACAGAATCTATAATCTCATCAATGCTTTTTATTAAATCTTTTTTATTAAGTCTTCCTTTTAAAGAATTGGAATTTAATTGTGCTCGTAATTCCTCAAGCTTATCAACAATATCTACACGTTTATTTCCTTTAATGACTTCCTCAAAATTTATTTCAAAACTACTCATTGGTCAAACTTTTTAAAACTTCAGCAGGAACCAGTGATGAAACATCTCCACCATACGAATGAATTTCCTTAACCATAGAACTTGATAAATATCCATATTCTGGAGAGGAGGGAATAAAAATAGTTTCAAAACCTGCAAGAGTGGAATTTGCTTGTGCCATTTGAAATTCATAGTCAAAATCTGTCATGGCTCTTAATCCTTTGACAATTGCATCAACTTTATGTTTAGATGCAAAATCAACAAGTAACCCTTCAAAACTTTCTATACTTATATTTTGTTTGTTTTGAAATATTTTTTCCAACATTTCAGATCTTTCATTGCGGGTAAATAATGAATCTTTAGAGGGGTTAACAACTACACCAACAATTATTTCAGTAAATATTTTTGAGCACCTGTTAATAACATCTATATGGCCATTAGTTGGCGGATCAAACGAACCTGGAATTAAAACTTTCATATTTTATTCAATATAAGAATATTACTTTGACCATAATTTTTTTCTTTACGAATTTCATAAAATTTTGGTAATTTAATTGATACTGATGAAGAATGTCTATGGACTATAAGATGTCCACTAATTTCAATTAAGTCAGCAACTAAAGATATTTCATTCTCAACAATTCTTGTTTCAAAATTAAAAGGGGGGTCATAAAACACAATTGAATATTTATTTATTGAAGTTTGAAGAAATGACTCTACAGAAGAATTAGTAATTTTGTAATTATTATCTAACCCTTTTAGATTTTTTTCCAATATTTTGATACATTCTCTAGATTTTTCAACAAATGTAGAAAATTGAGCGCCTCTACTTAAGGCCTCTATGCCCAAACTACCAGAACCTGCGTATAAATCTAAAACGTCTGAATGAGGAATTGAAAACTGTAATGAACTAAAAATAGATTCTCTAACTTTGCTCATCATTGGTCGAGTATTTGGACTATTAATTGTATCTATCTTTCTTGATTTGTAATCACCAGCTAAAATTCTCAAGTTGTACCATCTGCCTTAAAATAATTTGGAAACAAAATTTTAGCTTCTTTAAAAATTAGGTCTTTTTCCATAGGTGAATTTAATTCTTCATAAATATTTTTTGATTTTAATAAAAGATCGTAGTCAAATCTCAAATCAGCAATTTTTAAATCTGACTGTCCTGATTGGCTTGTTCCTGTTACCTTTCCTTCACCTCTTATTTCTAAATCTATTTCTGAAAGTTTAAATCCATCTTTGATTTCTACAATGGCTTCGAGCCTCTTCCTGCCATCGTCACTGATTGTTAATAATGATTTTTTATTTGTTATATGGAAAATACATTCAGACTGTTTTACTCCCCTACCTACCCGACCCCTGAGTTGATGTAGTTGATTTAACCCAAACCTTTCTGCGCTTTCAATTATCATTAAAGAAGCATTTGGGATATCAATTCCAACTTCTATGACAACTGTAGATACTAATATGTCAATTTCACCTTTTTTCATTTCATTCATTATTTGGTCTTTTTCTTCAAAAGACATTCTTCCGTGTAATATTTTTACATTATTGTCTTTAAATTTTTCTTTGTACAAGCTGTATACATTTTCAGCTGATTGAATGTCTGAGGATTCACTTTCTTCAATGAACGGACAGACTACAAATATTTGAGAATTGTTGGAAAGGTGGTCAATGCATTTATCAAACACTGCTTTGTTATCGCTTTGCAATCCAGAAAACAAGTATGAAATTACTTCCTTCCTTCCAGGAGGCATTTCATTAATAGATGAAATCTCTAAATCACCATATATTGATAGCGCTGTTGTTCTTGGTATTGGAGTAGCTGTCATTACTAATTGGTCAGGAATAAGTCCACTTTGGTTAATAAGTTTTTTTCTTTGCTCTACACCAAATCTCTGTTGTTCGTCAATTATTGCTAACCCTAAATTTGTAAACTGAATTTTTTCTTGTATCAATGCATGTGTACCAATAAAAAGGCCAGGGGTTCCATTCTCTATGTTTTGTAGAACAGAATCTCTATCAGACACTGAAGAAGTTAACAGATTAATAGGAATGTCATAATTGTTTAAGAATATCTTAATTGAATTAAAATGTTGTTCGGCTAAGACTTCTGTAGGTGCCATTAATGCGACTTGATAGCCAGAAATATAGGCTGCATAGATTGCTACAGCTGCTACAACAGTTTTACCTGATCCTACATCACCTTGTAGCAACCTTTTCATCGGATATTCCTTAATTAGATCATCAAGTATTTCATATGATGTTGCATATTGAGATTTAGTTAATTTGAAAGGTAAGTGTTCTATAAATTTTTCTATATCAGACTTTGTAAATGAAAATTCTAAACCCTTATTTTCACTTTTGTATTTTGATTTTAAATTTTCAAAAATAGACCTCAAATAAAGAAACTCATCTAATGCTAATCTATTGCGAGCATCTTTATATTGGTCTTCATTCTTAGGAAAATGAATTTGCTTTATACTGTCATATCTAGGAAGAAGAGAATGTTTTTTAAGTATTTCATTTGAAAGCATGTCAGAAAGACCTGCTGTGAATTTATCCTTATCTGTATCTAGTATTGATATAATTTCTTTCAATGCTTTTCTGACAGATGAACTAGTCATTCCATCAATCTTTTGATAAATAGGTATAAATGAACCAGTTTCATTTAATTCTTCAATGTCTGAAAATTTTTCTATTGTAGGATTTTTAAATTCTATGCTTCCAGTTTTTTTAACATCAGGCTTACCAGAAAGTGCTATTCTTTCTTCAGTTTTATATCTTGTTTCAATGTATTGAGGTCCAAACCATTTAGCCTTAACGCTGCCAGATTCATCATTAATAGTTAGGGTTGTGATTCGTAATCGAGTTTTTGTAGTAAAAACTGAAATATTAGATATACTTCCAATTATTGTTACCTCTTGATTTTGGTCCTCTTGACTTATCTCATTTATTAATTTCACTTTTGATCTGTCAATATGTTTACGAGGATAAAACCTAATTAAGTCCGTTACGGATTTTAAATTACTTTTTTTTAAACTTGAATATCTTTTCTCTCCGAAACCTTTCAGTGAATCAAGTTTTATTGTATTTAAATATTTAAAGCTTCTTTCAACCACAATCAAACATTACCTAAAAAGTTTTAAAATGAAAGTACCTACAAATTAATAAATTAGTTATAGTTATACTTGTAATTTAGAGGAAATAATATGGCAAATAGATGTCAAGTAACAGGAAGAGAGCCAAGGTCAGGTAAACATGTCTCTTTTTCACATAAAAGAAATAACCGTTGGTTCAAACCAAATATTATCACCAAGAGATACTGGTTAGAAAGTGAAAATAGATGGGTAAGACTAAAAGTCAGCACTCGTGGAAATAAAATAATTGACAAACGAGGTATTGAGTCTGTTGTTAAAGAAATACGTCAAAGAGGCGAAAAAGTTTAATGGCTCAAGGTGTTGTTAAATCCTACGATCCAAACACTGGCAATGGAATAATCTTATTAGATACAGATAAAACTGAAGTTTTTATTACTGCTGGTTCACTTAAGGGTTCAATATTTAGAACTTTACGTCAGGGTCAGAGAATTAACTTTGAATTAGAAACTGTTGAAGATATCCAGGTTATTAAAAATGTTAAAATTGGACAAGATAAATATTAACCTTAGTTGATGTCTTTAATCAATCTTAAATTATCTAATGAAGAAATCATCAATTCTAATTTTTTAGATTTATGTTGTGATAAATACACTGAACCCTTAATAAGAGGTGGTCAATCAAATGCAGACCTGGCTTTACATAATCTAGATATTTCAAATTATGCAAAATTAAGAAATAATGTGTATCCGAAATCAAAAAGAGGATCATCATATTTATCCGCATATATAAGACACGGCTTAATTGATTTAAAGGAAGTATGGAAATATGTAGAAAAATTTAAATATGAGGATAAAACAAAATATAGAGACGAACTACTTTGGCAAGAATTTTCAAGACATTTGTATGCGATTGTTGGTAAAAAATCCCAAAATTACCTAAATTATTCAATAAATAGTATCAATAGTAAAAATACAAATACTGAAAAAATGAATTGTATAAATACAGTTAAAAAGGAATTAGAAGAAACAGGATATATGGTGAATCAAACAAGAATGTGGTTTGCCTCTCATTTTTCAATACGAGATGGTGGAGATTGGAATAATTATGAGAATTATATGTTTAAACATCTGGTTGATGGTTCGAGATTTGCAAATAGATTAGGTTGGCACTGGGTAATGGGATCTCAAACAGGAAAAGTTTACGGATTTTCAAAATTCCAAGTTCAAAAAAGAGCTAAAAAACTCTGCGATGAATGCGATCTAAATTTCAACTGCCCGATAAATGACTGGCCGGAAAGTATTGAAATTACAAAAAAAAATATTGATGTAGTAACTGATGTTTATAAAAATTTTGGACCACAAGAAATTAAAACTAATAATAAAAATCCAGATTTTGTTTGGATAACAGCTGAGTCTCTGGGAGATGATGATCCATCAATGAAATATTTTTCCAACTTGCCTGTTGTTTTTATATTTGATAAAAAATTATTAAATAGTTTAAAAATCTCAACAAAAAGAATTAATTTTTTACTAGATTGTTTAAAAGAAATTTCGCTAAAAAGAGATCTAACAGTAGTAATTGATGATCCATTAATTTATTTAAAAAATAAATTATTTGCATCTACTTTTGCACCAGTTCCTAAATATAAGAAAATAACAAAAATTAATAAACCTTTATATGAATTTCCTGCACAAAGACTGGTTCAGCCAATTGAATTTTATCCAAATAGTTTTAGTAGTTGGAAAAAAAGAATTAAATTAACCATATGAAAAGTTTTTTTAAAAAAATTAGAAGATATTCAATTTTTGTTTTTTTATATTTTCATAATTATATATATATTTATTCAGACGGAAGATTTGGTAAGTTTTTAAACAATCGACCATGTTTAATATTGCATACTAAAGGTGCTAAAACACAATTAGAAAGAAAAAATGTCTTAGTATTTCTTAGAGAAGGTAATGAGATTTGTTTAATTGCATCTAAAGGCGGAAATAAGAATAATCCAGGTTGGTATCATAATCTTAAAAAATTAGAAAAATGTAAAATTCAAATTGGTCGTGATACTTATGAAGCAAACTCTAGAGAAGTTTACGATGAAGAAAGAAAAGAGTGGTGGGAAAAAATGGACTTTATGAATCGTGGTGGTTACTCATCCTATCAAGAACTAACAAATAGAAAAATCCCTGTTTTAGTTCTGACTCTTTCTTAGTCACATTTTGCGCCTAAGAAAGTTTTGTAGTTTATTTTCGATATATCACGTATTTATAGGGTTTCTAAAATTTTATTTATTATACCAAGACTAAGTTTTTCAACTACTAAGTCAGCTTCACTAAGTTGATCTTTTGAAAATATCCCCCTATTCACAGCTAGCACATAAGTATTTGATTTTTTTCCAGATTGAATGCCGGTAGGACTATCTTCAATAATAATATTTTTTGTTGTTTGCATGTTTTCTATCGCTTTGTTGTAAATATCGGGATATGGTTTATTTCTATTTACCATATCTCCACCAATGATGAAGTTGAATAAATTTTCTATTTTAACTTCTTGGAGTTTTTTATGTAAAAGCCCCTGTGGACTCGCTGATACACAAGCTTGTTTAATATCTAAGTCGTGAATCTGATTTAATAATATTTTCGCGTCATCGTAAATAATCTTATTGCTTAATGATTCCTGAATAATTTTTCCAAGAGAAAGCATCGTGTTATTAAAATCATCAAGATCAACAGAATCTGAATAAAAAGAATGAACGATACGATCATCTACGCCTACAAATTGCCTTATTTCTTCTTCTGAAATATTTAATCCAAATTGTTTTAAATGAGTTTGCCATGCATAAGCATAAAGTCTTTCAGTGTCCATGATTGTTCCATCACAGTCCCAAAAAATACCTATCATTAACCTAACTTACTTTGAATATCTTTTGCTGTTTTTAGAGCTGTTCCGTCCGAACCTTCCTTAATCCAGTTAATAGTTTTAAGTTGAGTTTCATCAACCATATCTTTGAGCAAATCAAATTTGTTCAAACCTATATGTTCCCATAAATATAGAGCGTAGCTACCTGGAATTGTATTTACTTCATTAAGATATACTTTCTCTCCCTTAGATAAGAAATCAACTCTACAAATACCTTTTATTTCTATAATTGTTAATAACCTATCTAATATTTCAGTTATTTGACTTTTAATCGATGCATCAACTTTAGCTGGCAGTTCCCTTCTGGAGCCTTCAAGTCCACCATTCTCTAGATACTTATCTTTGTAGGAGAACATCTCATTATTAGAAGACCTAATAGGCTTTTCAATGTCAGAGTAATCTGTTTCAGGATATGTCCTTACTCCAACTAATAAGTCGTTTGAGTCTTCTAGAAATGGCTGCAATATAGAGCCATGATTATAAAGAGTTGAATTATTTGTAATCGATAATGCAGTTTTATAATCTTGAACTATTTCTACACCAATAGAAGACCCACCAAATCTAGGTTTTAATATGTAAGGACCTTTAAAACCAGGCTCATGTTTATGAGAGATCAAGTGTGTGTTTAATACAGGTATATTATTTTTACTCATTAAGGTGAAGAATGCATATTTATCCATACACAATTGAGAAGTAGATAAAGAAGGTCCACTATATTTAATCTCCATTAAATCAAGTAAGCTTTGAAGAGTCCCATCTTCTCCAGGTCCTCCGTGACATGAATTAATAATTAATGAAATATCTAGTTTTTTCTTTTTGTAATAAAATCCCGGATTTGAATCAAGTCTTACATTTAATTCTTTTTTAAATATTGAATTATTATCAAGAAAATCCTTTGATTCAAGATTTGCATCGACTAAATACCATTTATTATCTTGAGACCAATATATATTTAAAACTTGATACTTCGAAGAGAGCACTCTTGATGTTTGTAAACCAGTAAGTATAGAAATATCATGTTCAGGCGAAGGACCGCCAAATATAATTGCTAAATTGTCACTCATATTTTATGGGTGGTGATCTGGTAAATCATTTTCAAATAATACAATATCATCGTCTTTCACAACAGAGTTTAGATGGGAAACTGCTAAATCTCTATTTTTAAAAAATTTAACTGGAATATTATTATCTTCAAAAGATAACATCAGGGAGACTTTGTTTGTATATCCAACTACCAATGCTTCATCAATGACAGAACTAGCATTATGAGCAAATTCATAATTATATGTAAACTGGTCTGCTCCAAGCTCAACCATTCCTGGAGTGATTAAATATTTTTTTCCTTCTGTTTGAAATGAACTTAGAAAATCTAAGGACGATTTATTTGAAATTGGGTTAGAGTTAAATGAATTATCAATAATTGTTTGACCTAAATTTCCTTTCAAAACAGTTTGTCTATGAGATGTTTTTTCAAGTTCTGTAACTTTATTGATGTATTCTAAAACATCCATTTCTAAAGCAATCATAATTCCAACAGACAGTGATATAGAAAGTTGTAAAATTTTTGGACCCTTGACGGAGGTGATATATTTACCCGAAATATAAATAGAATGCTCATTGTTTTCATATTCTACATAGACTGCAGCTTTTGAAAATGTTGTGGAACAATCAATTACCATCTTCTGTGCTGTCCAAAGCCTGGCTTGACCTAAAAGTAATGGATCATCGCCATTGATAACTACTGTTCCCGTTAAATCTACAATTTCTGATTTAGCATCGAGAATATTCTCAAGTGTCTTCATTCGTTCTAAATGTACTGGTGCTATTCCTGTAATTACTGATACGTGTGGCTTAACCCATGAACACATTTCCCTAATTTCTCCAAAACCATAAGTTCCCATTTCAAATATTGCAATTTCATTATTTTCTCTTAGATTCTCATTAATTGATTTTGCAATACCTAAACGGTTGTTGTAACTTTCCGGAGTTACAAATACATCATTAGTGGATGATAATATTTGATACAAAGTATTTTTTGTAGTTGTTTTTGAATAAGAACCAGTAATTGAAACAATCGGACCCGTAAAAGTTCCTAACTTATCTTCAGCCCTGTCAACAAATACTTGTGATTGATTTTTTTCAAAATTCTTTGTGAGCTTTAAGGCTTGATCGTATACAAAAAAAGAAAATACATTAGCAAATAATGCTAAGAAATATCCGTATTCCAGCATTACAGAAGCTACAGAAATTAAAGAAATCAAAATAAAATATACAATATTGAGTCTTTTAATTCTTTCAGTTTGCTCAACTTTTGATGTTCTGTAATTAAAGGAAAGTCCTCTAGGAAGTAAAAGACTGAGAATTGCAACTAATATAGCTGTATAAGGATTCCATAAACTTAGAATCATAAAAATAAGTGTTAATAAGAAATAAAAATTATTAAATGGAACTAACTTTACCCAACGAAAATAAAACTTACTTACATAACCTGGAACATAATGCTCTCGTTGTGCAACACGTGACCACCTCAAAGCATTAATTAAGGAGGAGGATGTTAGTAAAAATAAAACAATAAAATAAATTAAATTCATTATGTATTAATAATATTAACTATTTCAACATACGATGAATTTAAAGGATTGTGACCTTGACCTTCTAATATGTGTAAATTGGATTTTTTAATTTTCTTATTAGCTTCTTTTGCTATATCAATAGGTACTTCCTTATCCTCACTGCCCCATATCAGATGAACTTTACTTTTAATATTTTCTAATTCCTGGGAGAGGTCATCATTTACTGCTTTTACTAAATTTTCTCTCATAATGCCTTGCGAGTTCCTATAGTCATATGAACCTTTCTTTTTTTTAATTTTCTCAATCTTATCGTTAGATAAGATTCCAAACCTATTTAAACTTTTATAAAAATTCAACATAGAAAGTTTGCCTGAAGATGTTTGTTTTTTTATTAACGGTACACCAATAAGTATTAACTTTTCAAAATTTCTTAACCCGCTCAAATGAACAGCAACCCTACCACCAAAAGAGTGTCCAACAACAGTCTCTACTGAATTTGGAATAAATTGATTTATGTATTCAGCATATTCTTTTGGGTTCATACTGGTTTCCGGTTCTTGGGATTTTCCAAAGCCAGGTAGGTCAAAATTAATATAATCATATGATTGGCTTATCAAATAAAAATCTTGTGATGATCTTCCCCATCCATGAAGAAAACATACTGTAGGATTTTCAGAATTTATATTGGCAAAAGTTTTTTTATCATTTAATAATTTATATGGCATCTAGTAACCCCAGTTTAAGTGTTTGCAGTGCTCTTATTTCCATTCCCATAAGAAACAATAAAGCAAAAGACCAATATAAATAGTAATTTAAATTCATTTCATTTCTATAAATATATAAAAAAGTGAGTATAAATAAATTAATAACATTGTAAAACATACTGAATGAACCTATTTCATTACCCATAGATTGATAAACAATTACAACTAGGACTTGAATTATTATTGAACTTAGTGATAAGAGAATTAATGAATTGGATATTTTTATATCAATAATTATTTTTTTTACATGTATGTATAAAAATAACAACCCAACTGAACCACAGATTCCTAAGCTTATATATGAAGGAAGTTGTAAATAATAAAATTCCATAAAATTCATTTTAGTACCTACAAAATTGAGTATTAATAACTAATCAGTTACAGTATTTGGTAATGGTAAATTTATTAAATAATGAAATCATATCTAATGTGCCAAATGCTTGGCTAAGTAGTCTTGAAAATTATATTACTAAGGGAAAAAACGCTGAAATATGGGATTCTACTGGTAAAAGATACCTCGACTATGTTGGCGGGTATGCTGTTTTAAATACAGGTCACTTACATCCACGTGTAGTGAAAAAAGTCAGAGAACAATTAGATAATTTTTCTCACTCTTGTTTCGCATATGCACCACATGAAAATGCAGTTAATGTTTGTAATGAATTAAACAATAGGTATCCAATAAACGACAGTACAAAAACATTTCTTGTCAATAGTGGTGCAGAAGCTGTGGAAAATGCAGTAAAAATTGCAAGATATTTTACTGGTAGAAAATCTATTATTTCTTTTAATGGTGGTTTTCATGGTAGAACTTACTTAGCAATGGGCTTGACTGGTAAAGATAAGCCTTACAAACAGGGATTTGGTCCCTTTCCGGATTTTGTACATCATACTGAATATCCTTATGAATACCGAGGTATTACTGATGAATTAGCAATAGAAAAACTTGATACATATTTAAACACAGCATTAAACCCAAATGAGGTAGCTGCAATTGTCATTGAAATTCAATTAGGTGAGGGTGGATATATACCAGCATCAGGTACTTTTATTCAGCATTTAAGAAAGGTTTGTGATGAAAACGGTATTCTTCTTATCTTCGATGAAGTACAAACTGGATTTGGAAGAACTGGAAAAATGTTTGGAGCGGAAAATGTAGATGTTGAACCTGACATTGTAACTCTAGCCAAAGGAATTGCAGGTGGTTTTCCACTAGCAGCCGTACTTGGTAGAAGTCATATAATGGATTCTATTCATGATGCTGGAATTGGAAGTACTTTTGGCGCATCTCCAGTATCTTGTGCAGCTTCTCTAGGTGTTTTAGAGGCTTTTGATAATGAAGATATAATTTCAAATACAAAAATCCAAGAAAAGATTATGAAAGATGCACTTAATGCAATGATGGACAGTTGTGACTTTATTGGAGACATTAGAGGTTACGGACCTATGATTGGTGTTGAGATTGTTGAAAGTAAAATATCTAAAATTCCAGATAAAAGTAAAGTCAACAAAATTTTAGATCAATGTAAAGAAAATGGTCTATTACTAGTCTCTTGTGGGCAAGAAGGGAACGTAATTAGATTTATGGGACCATTAACTACTCCTCAAAATCAAGTAGAAGAAGCAATGGAGATATTTAAAAATTCTTTAGTTTAGTTTTTTTCTACATGAGTAAGTTCATGTAGCTTCATTAAGACATCACTATCTTTATGTGCCTTAGCTGGTGCTTTCATTAACCAAGCTGAAACTAAATCTAAAGAATCAAAATCTTTCTTTTCTGCAAAGAACTTCATATATCTGACTGCATCAATAGTTACTCCAGCACTATTTGGCGAATCCCAAACTTCTAATTGAACTTCAATATTTAATGGAGCACCTCCAAAAGATTCGCCTTCTAATCTAATAAAAGCTTTCTTTTTATCTTCAAGCCACTTTACATAATCGGATGGGCCTATTCGAACATTGTCTGGGTCTATTCCTTTTCCATTGTTTGCAACTGAAGTTACAGATGATGTTTTACTTGTTCTTTTTGTTTCTAACCGATCTTCTTCAAGCATATTAAGAAAATCCATATTACCACCTACATTTAATTGATATGTATTCTTCAGCTTTACTCCCCTGTCTGAAAAAAGTTGTGCAAGAACCCTGTGAACAATAGTTGCACCGACTTGACTCTTGATGTCATCACCAATAATAGGAACATTGTTTTCTCTAAATTTGTTATACCAATTTTCATCTCTAGCTATGAAAACTGGAATACAATTAATGAACCCAACTTTAGTATTTATAGCTGACTGAGCATAGAATTTCACAGCTTCATCTGAACCTACAGGTAAGAGATTTATCAATATTTCTGCACCAGAATTTGTCAAAGATTTTTCAAAATCGCTTGAATCTGGAACTACATCAATTATATTTTTAACAAATTTACCAACACCATCGTTTACAACACCCGGTTCGACAATAATTCCTGTCTCTGGAACATCATAAAATTTTAAAGTATTGTTAGGTTCTTCAAATATTGCTTGTGATAAATCTTTTCCAACTTTAGAAGAATTTATATCGTAAGCTGCTACGACCTCGATATCAGATACTTTATACCCACCAATAACATCAGAAATTAATCCATCTTCGGAGTTATTATTTGAATAATGGTAAATTCCTTGAACAAATGAACTAGCACAATTTCCAACGCCTAAAATTGCGACTTTTATTTTTCCGTTTTCCACATCAATACTTTAGCAATAGTGTGATATACACATATTTAATTGAATAAGTAATTAAACCAACTAAACGAGCTGTAAAGAATTCCAGCAATAAAATAAAGAATAAAAGTTGCTATCCCAATAATTTGCAATATTTTTAAAAACCTATTCATTAATATCATTTTACAAATTTTGAAATTAATATAGTTATAGTTTAAATATGATAAAAAATTTGTCACCCTCCCGGGCATCTCAATTTAAAACATGTCCAAGACAGTTTAAATATGCAAATATTGATAAAATTAGTGAACCTACAACAGAAGTTCAAGCTAAAGGTACTACAGTTCATCAAGCTTTAGAGGACTTATTTGATCTTCCACAATCTGAAAGAACAACTGAAAAACTTCATAATTTGTTTAGAGATGCTTGGACCAAAGTTAGAAGTAACGATGAGCACCATAATCTATTTGAAAGTGTTGAAGAAGAACGAGACTGGGGTGTAGATGGATTAAAGCTACTTAATAACTATATGCAAATTGAGGACCCTACTAGTTTTGAACCTCTTGAAAGGGAGAGATGGGTTAGAGGTTCAATCGAAGATCTAAACTTAAGAGGAATCCTAGACAGAATGGATAGAAATAATAAGGGCGAATTAGTGATTGTTGATTATAAAAGTGGTAAAGCTCCTATGGCAAAATATAAAGAACCGCGCTTCTTTGCTTTGAAATTATACGCATTACTTATCAAAGAAGAACTAAATGAAATGCCAGCTGAATTGAAATTAATTTATCTAAAGAATTCAACTATCCATACGTTAAAGATAAGTGATGAAGACCTAACTAAAGCAAAATCAGAAATAATAGAAATTTGGGAAGCTATTAAGAAAGCATTTAAAGAAAATGATTTTCCTGCTACAAAAAATAATTTGTGTGATTGGTGTTACTACAAACCTATTTGTCCTGTGTTTAACGAAAATGCCCCAGATACTGATGAATTGAAAAAACTTAATGAAGAAATAAAAGAGCTAAATGATAATTTAGAAGCTTTGAGCATGTTTGATAATCCTAGTGATTTACCAGAAGGTAGTCCACTAAGTACTGTTAATAAAGAAGAAATCCAGGAAAATATTGATACATTAAAAAACAGAAGAGATCATATTGAAGAAGACCTTCAAGAGCTTTTAAGGAAATAGACCTCTAGTAAGCTTTGCGGCTGCAACCCTCTTAATTCCTTTAATAAGTGCAGCTGTTCTTAAGTCACAATTTTGTTTTTGAGATATTGTCCACACTTCTTCAAAGGCCGTAATCATTACATCTATTAATTTTTCATGAAGTTCTTTTTCTTTCCATAAATAATTTTGAGTATTTTGAACCCATTCAAAATAACTTGCAGTAATACCACCGGCATTTGCCAAAATATCGGGAATAATTAAAGTACCATTTTCTCTTAAAATTTTATCAGCATTTAATGTAGTAGGTGAGTTTGCACCTTCTATTACTACATTTGCATTTATTTTTTCAGCATTACTGGAAGTTATGACCCCTCCAACTGCTGCTGGAATAAGAACATCACAATCAACCTCCAGGATTGCTCCATCTAAAGATTCCCCTCCATTAAAACCATTTACTGTATTAGTTTTTGCAATATGCTTAAACAGTTCAGGAATATTTAAACCATTTTCATTTATTACAGCTCCACCTAAATCATTTACAGCAATTACTTTTGCGCCTCTTTCATATGAATCTAGTGCCGCGTATCTTCCTACATTTCCAAAGCCTTGAACAACAACTCTAGAGTTCTTAATTTCCTTACCCATTTTTTTCATGGCAGCATCGCCTACTGCAATTGCTCCTCTTCCTGTAGACTCTCTCCTAGTAATAGATCCGCCTAAAGATACTGGTTTTCCTGTAACAATTCCGGGTTGTGGCGAACCAACAAAGTTGCTGTAAGTGTCCATAATCCATGCCATTGTTTGTTCGTCGGTTCCCAGATCTGGAGCAGGAACATCTTTATCAACGCCAATAATAGGAAGTAACTCTGCTGTGTATCTTCTTGTTACTCTTTGTTTTTCAGAACGAGTTAATGGATTTGGGTCAATAGCAACCCCTCCCTTAGCACCACCATAAGGAAGTCCAACAATAGCTGATTTCCAAGACATTAATATAGCTAAAGCTGTTACTTCTCCTAAGTTAACATCTGGTGCGTATCTTATACCACCTTTAGTAGGGCCCATTGAAAGTACATGTTGAACCCTATAGCCCATAACCGTTTCAACTTCATCATACTCATCTCTTCTAAATGGAAATGACACAACAAGAGACCTTTGCGGAAGTTTGAGTCTTTCTTGAATATTTGAATCAAGATTAATCAAATCAGAAACTTCATCATATTGCCTGATGACTTCTGTATACATATGTGAGTCAAAGAGGTTGTTTTCAACTATCACAAACTCATAATATATAGTTTTTTAATAGAAATGTTAAATTATTTAATTTTTTGTCACACACCATCTCTAAATTATTAAGTATGAAAGATAGAGAAATAATCAAAATATTAAACACAGCCGGTATAAAAGCAAATTTTATTTGTTCAGACCATAATGACAGCTGCAATTGTCATAGAATATATGATGAAGCAGCTTAATTTAAGGAGGCAAATGTGAAAGACTTAATTTGGGATATAGCCAAAAGTGGTGAAGATCAATTAGAAAATACCGACTTACAAACTATTGAAGAACCAAAAGAATTATTTGTTGCAAGAGGTGTTTCTTTAGAAGCAAAAGATAGTACATACAAAATAAATAAATTTGTTGATAACAAAATTGCTTTAGACGTACAAGATAAAGGAGCAATAAAAATCTCTGATACGGTCTTCAGTTACTCAAAAAGCTACAAGTCAAAAACTATTGATTTGAAAAGACTTTTAGATTGGACAACAAATAAGAAGTTAACTGATGATGAACTTGAAAATTTAATAGCTATATGTGGAAATAATTTTGTACCTAAATTGAGAGGCCTTGATGCAGTTGCTGAAAAAAAAGGTATGGAAAAGCAATTAGCAAGAGATACTTTTATTGAAAAGAAGTGGGATGAAGAACCTAAATTGCAAGTTATTAACACATCTAATGAAACAGCTCCTATTTGGGCAAAGGATCTTAACGAGATGGAGAGAAAAAAATGAGACAACTATTTGAACTATCAAGAAAATTTCCAAAAGAATGGATTAAAAAAGCGCCGAAAGGAAAATTTGGTAACTACGTACCCCACCCAGTTATAACACAACGATTATTAGAAGTATGCGGACCATTTAATTGGGAGGTGGTTGAATTGATTAGACAAGAATCATCAGGAAGTGTGGTTGGTTGTTTTGGTAAGCTAACTGTAGAGGTTGATGGAAAACCTGTAACAGTAACATCAATTGGTGATGTCGAACATGACCAAAAAAATGATGGATCAAATGCAAAGCATGCAGAATCAGATGCTTTCAAACGTTGTGCGATGAAACTTGGACTTGGACTGCATCTTTGGGCTGGTGACGAATACTACTTAGATAAACAACTTGAAAAAAAAAGACAAGAAAAAAAAATTAACTTACAATCTGCTTAAGAATTAATTTTTCCGTCTTTTGAGCTTAAAACAAAAGTACTTGGACCATCGTTTATAAGTCCCACCTGCATCATCGAACCAAAACTTCCAAGTTTTATAGTGACTTTTTCAGATAACTTTTGATATATTTCTTCAAGCATTTCTTCAGCAATCTTTGGATCTTTAGCATTAATAAAAGAAGGCCTATTGCCCTTCAAAAAATTTCCAGCAAGTGTGAACTGACTGACTAATAAAATTTCTCCACCAATATCAATAATTGACTTATTCATTTTTAAGTTTTCATCAGAAAATATTCTGAAATTTAAGATTTTATTAATTAGTACTTCACTATCTGCGTCGCTATCCCCCTGCTCAATTCCCCAAAGTAAAAGTAGCCCATTATCAATTTCAGAAATTTTGTTACCGTCCACTTCTACATATGCGTTCTTTACCCTCTGCAAAACTACTTTCATAAACTATAATTTAACAGATGACACTAGACAATAAAACTTTATTAATGGCGGCTGGACCTAATTATGCCGCTCTAACAACACTATTTAAAAATGGGGTTCCTCAAACTCATGTAATGTGGGTCGATACAGATGGTGAAAATATTTTAATTAATACTGAAATTCATAGAGTTAAATATAAAAATGTAAAAATAGATCCTCGAGTTACAGTAATGATTTGGAAACATGATAATCCCTTCAAATTTGTTGAAATTAGAGGTGAAGTCATTGGAGAAATTACTGGACAAGAAGCTCGAGATAATATCGATAAACTATCAGAAAAGTACTGGAACAAACCATACCCATTCCCTATACAAACTGAAAGAATTGTATTAATAATTAAATCAAATAAAGAAGTTATATTTAATTTAAAAGATGAAGATTTTGATTAAATTAATCTTTTTTGTATTCATAAAAACCTTTTCCGGTTTTCACTCCTAAATCGCCATTTAACACTTTGTCTTTAAGAAATGCCTTTGGCTCATCTTTAGGGTCGCCTGATTCTTGAAACTTTTTTAATTTTGCGTAGTAATGAATATCTAAACCTGAGTAATCAGAAAGTTCGAATGGACCTAAGGGATGGTTGAGTCCTTTCTTGATAGCAAGATCTATATCTTCAAATTCTGCTATCCCTTCATCATAAAGTTCATAGGCTTCATCCACAAGGGCAGCAAGCATTCTGTTAACTATGAAACCTGGCGTTTCCTTTTTAAGAACTACTACAGATCTACCCATGTTTTTACTAACGGTTTTAGTTCGTTCTAAAATATTATCAGAAATATTATCGGGAAAAGAAATTTCAATTAAGTCCATCCTTATTGGTGGATAAAAAAAATGCATATTAATAAATCTTTCGGAATGCTGACAATGTTTAGATAATTCAGATGCTTGAATAAAAGAACTATTTGTTGCCATAACAACTTCTTGATTCATGACTTGAGAAATCTCCTTAAATATTTCAAGTTTCACATCAAACCTTTCAACTACTGCTTCAATTACGAAAGATTTATCTTCTGTAACTTCCTTTAAGGAGTAACTAAGTTCTAAGTTATTCTTATAATTATCTAATTTATCTTGAGTGTATATTTTTTTATCTATTAAGTTTTTTATATTCTCCTCAACAAATTTATATCTGTAATCTAAATTTTCTTTATTTTCATCATAAAGGTTAGTTTTATAACCTGCCATAGCGGCTAAAGCAGCAATTTGGCTACCCATTTGGCCACCACCAATTACAGCAATATTCTCATTCATGAATGTTTATTTATTTCTCTTCTAGCAATAGACCTTAAATGGACTTCATCTGGACCATCTGCAATTCTTAAGGTTCTAGCTCCAGCAGCCATTCGTGCGAGAGGAGTATCTTGTGAAAGTCCCATTGCTCCGTGTGCTTGAATAGCTTTATCAATAACATATGATGCAGCCTCTATAACACCAACTTTAATTGCAGAAATTTCAATTTTCGCTTGTTCTTTACCAACATTATCAATAAGCCAGGCTGTTTTTAATGTAAGAAGCCTTGCTTCTTCTATTTTAATTCTTGATCTCGCAATCCAATCTTGAACAACTCCATGATCAGAAATTTTGGTACCAAATGTTTCCCTAGATGTTGTTCTTTTAATCATAAGTTCCAGAGCTCTTTCTGCCATACCAATTGTCCTCATGCAGTGGTGTATTCTTCCTGGGCCCAATCTTGCCTGTGCAATTTTGAAGCCCATACCTTCTCCGCCTATAATATTTGATTTAGGAACCACAACATTTTCAAAGTTTAATTCTGGATGTCCTGTGTATCCATCGTCGTATCCATAAACATGCATCGGCCTAACAATTGTTATACCTTCAGAGTCCATAGGTACAAGCACTTGGCTCTGTCTTGTGTATGGAGGATTATCAGGATTGGTTATGCCCATAAAAATACATATCTTTGCTCGTGGATTTATAGCATTTGAAGTCCACCATTTCCTACCGTTAATAATATAATTTTCTCCGTCAGAAGTAATGGAACTTGAAATATTTGTTGCATCAGATGAAGCAACATCTGGTTCAGTCATAGCAAAGCAAGAGCGAATTTCTCCATTAAGTAGTGGATTTAACCATTGTTCTTTCTGTTCACTTGTTCCAAATTCAGCAAGAATTTCCATATTCCCTGTGTCAGGTGCTGAACAATTAAAAACCTCAGGAGCCCACCAACTCTGTCCAGTAATTTCAGCTAGAGGAGCATATTCTACATTTGATAATCCAGCGCCGAATTCACTATCTGGCAAAAAAAGATTCCATAGGTTCTCATCTCTTGCTTTCTGTTTTAATTCATCTAACAATTCAGGAATATGAAGTGGGTCACCAGAGTCTACAATAGCTTTTTCGTATAGATCTTCATTAGGAAAAATATAATCTTCGAAAAACTTTTTCATTTTATCTTGTAGTTCCAAAGACTTATTTGAATAATTAAAATCCATTGTTATATTCTATCAATTAACTTGAGTCCAAGAGAATTATTTCATAAGATATTTACTAATGGAATTTTTTGATGAAAAAATTAGAGACTATATCTCATCCAATTTAGATTTGGATAGCAATTTTAAATTCGAACAATTTAAAGTTGGAAGATCAAATATTACTTTTAAAATATTTGATAATTCCATTAGTTACGTATTAAGAAGGCCACCATTTGGAAATAAGCTTGAATCAGCTCATAATATGCAACGAGAATACAAAATTATTACCGAGTTAAGTAGAAATAATTTAAAAGTACCAAAGCCAATCCTCTTATGTGTAGACAAATCTATCTCAGAAGATGATTTTTATATTATGGAGTTTATTGAAGGTGAAACAATTGCAGATAATCTAATAGCAGAAAATTATTCAGACTCTCAGAAAAAAAAGATTACAGAATCATTTGTTTCAACACTTGCAGAACTTCATACATTTAATGTTCTTGAATCAAATTTAAAGAATTTAGGTAAGCATGAAGATTATGTAGAAAGACAATTAAATAGATGGAATAAACAATTTAGAGCACAAAAAGTTAGAGAGATTGATGATTTAGATCAAGCTACAAAATTACTTTTAGACAATATCCCATCTCAACAAAGAGTCAGTATTGTGCATGGAGACTACCGGTTAGATAATGTAAGGATTAATAATAATTCAGTAGCGGCAATTGTAGATTGGGAACTTTGCACTTTGGGAGATCCTTTAGCTGACCTAGGAACAGTTATTGCTTCCTGGTCAAATGCAGATGAAATTGACACACCTTTTATTTACTCTCCTTCTTTAAGTGGAGGTTTTCCAAGTAGAAAAGATATTATCACTTTATATGAAAAAAAGTCTTTGCTTAATATAAGTGAAATAGAATTCTATATTCGTCTATCTTTTTGGAAGCATGCGATGATAATGGAAGGGGTCTACGTAAGATATTCACTTGGTTATTATGGTAATGTTGATAAGAAGGATATTGAAGCTTTTGGACAAAGCACATTAAATTTTGCTAAAAAAGCTTCAACTAAGAATCTGTTAAAGGAGATATTTTGAATGTAATTCCAGCAAATGAACTAGAGAATCATATCGGTGAAGAAATTGGAGTTTCTGAATGGATTGAGATTACACAAGAAAGAATAAATCAATTTGCTGATGCCACTAATGACCATCAATTTATACATGTAGATCCTGAAGCTGCCAAAGCTGCTCCAACACCATGGGATACAACTATTGCACACGGATTTTTAACGTTAAGCTTAGTTTCTTACATGTCAGTAACTTCGGGCTTTATGCCTGCTCAAATGCAAACAGCAGTTAATTATGGTTCTGACAAAGTTCGATTTATGGAAGCTGTTCCAGTAAATAGCAAAATTAGAGGAAAATTTGTTTTAACTGAAGCTCAATATAAGAAAAACGGTAGATGGCTAGTGAAAACTACTGTGACGATTGAAATTGAAGGTGTTGAAAAGCCTGCTGCGATTGTCGAAACTTTAACTTTGTACATAGTAAAAGAATAATAAATATTTAAGGAGATTATTTTATGAGAGAAGCGGTAATTGTATCAGCGGCCAGGACGCCAATCGGAAAAGCCTACAGAGGTGCGTATAATAATACTGCAGCACCTACCCTTGCTTCATATTCTATCAAAGAAGCTGTAAGCAGGGCAGGCATTGATCCTGAAGAAGTAGAGGATGTCGTTATGGGCTGCGCACAACAACAAGGTTCCCAAGCATTAAATATTGGTAGACTTGGTGGAATTGCGGCAGGCCTTCCAAATACAGTACCTGGTATGACAATAGACCGTCAATGCTCATCTGGATTAATGGCTATTGCAACTGCATCAAAGCAAATTGTTACAGACAACATGGATGTTGTAGTAGCTGGTGGAGTTGAATCTATATCACTAGTACAAACTGCTGAAATGAGATTAGATATTGACCCAAGTGTTACTGCACATGCAAAACACGCATACATGCCAATGATTGAAACTGCCGATCATGTTGCTGATAAGTATGAAGTTAGTAGAGAAAAACAAGACGAATATTCTTTACAAAGTCAACAAAGAACTGCAGCAGCCCAAGATTCAGGTATTTATGCTGAAGAAGTATTTTCAACAACAACAACTAAATTGGTAAAAGATAAAGAAACTGGAGAAATTTCAGAACAGGAAGTAACTCTAGAAAAAGATGAGGGAAATAGACCTGAAACTAATATCGAAGGCCTTTCATCTTTAATGCCTGTATATGGTGAAGGTAAGTATATAACTGCAGGTAATGCTTCACAATTATCTGACGGATCTGCTTCAGTTGTAGTTATGGAATCAAAAATTGCTGAGAAAAAAGGCTTGAATCCACTAGGTTACTATAGAGGAATGACTGTAGCTGGATTAGCTCCAGAAGAAATGGGTATCGGTCCTGTTTATGCTGTTCCAAAATTATTAGAAAAGTTTAATCTTACAATTGATGATATTGGACTTTGGGAACTTAATGAAGCATTTGCTGTTCAAGCATTATATTGCAGAGATAACTTAGGAATTGATAATGAAATTTACAATGTCAATGGAGGTTCAATTTCTATTGGCCACCCTTATGGAATGACTGGTTCAAGAATGACTATGCATGCACTGATGGAGGGTAAAAGAAGAGGTGCTAAATTTGTAGTTGTTACCATGTGCGTTGGTGGAGGCATGGGAGCTGCCGGTTTATTCGAAGTAATTTAATAGATTTCTAAAAGATAACTTGGCTATCAAAATCTATAATATTATATGGAAAAAATTTCTAACAGAGAAAGTTACTTAAAATCAATATCAGATAGAAATTTAAAAATTTACCTAATGGGAAAACTTGTTGAGGATCCTTTATCACACCCAATAATAAGACCGAGTATAGAAGCGATGGCAGAAACATACGAACTAGCAGTAAATGAACCTGAACTAGGTTCTGTAAAGTCTCCCTATACAGGAGAAAGCATTAATAGATTTTTACATATTGCTGAAAGTAATGATGATTTGTATTTACAGAACAAAATGCAAAGAAAACTTGGTCAATTAACTGGGACATGTTTTCAAAGATGTGTTGGTATGGATGCCTTTAATGCTCTTCATTCTGTAACATTTGAAATTGATGAGAAATATTCCACAAAATATCATCAAAATTTTATTAACTTCTTAACTGAAATGCATAAATACAATTTAGTAATTGGTGGTGCAATGACAGATGTTAAAGGAGATCGTTCTAAATTGCCTCACGAACAAGAGGATGAAGATTTATATTTAAGAATAGTTGATAGGGATGAAAATGGTGTTTATGTAAAAGGTGCAAAAGCTCACCAAACTGGATGTATAAACTCACACTGGATGGTGGTAATGCCTACTCTTAGACTCACTGAAAAAGATAAAGATTATGCAATAGTTGGAGCTATTCCTGTAGATGCTGAGGGCATTACTTACATATACGGAAGACAGTCTTGTGATACGAGGAGCATGGAGCCAGGAGAATATGATGTAGGTAACAAATATTTTGCAGGTCAAGAAGCAATGGTAATTTTTGATAATGTTTTTATCCCTAACGAATTAATTTTTATGAACGGTGAATTCGATTTTGCATCAATGCTAGTTGAAAGATTTACAACATATCATAGACGATCATATGTTTGCAAAGCTGGTGTTGGTGATGTTTTAATAGGAGCAGCTGCAACAATAGCAGAATATAACGGTGTTGAGAATGCTTCACATATTTCTGACAAACTTGTTGAAATGAATAAAATGAACGAAACAATATACGCAACTGGTATTGCCTCTTCACTTCAAGGCTCTAAAACCAAGTCAGGAAATTATATAAATGATGATTTATTGGCTAATGTTTGTAAACAACATGTAACAAAGGACACATTTGAAATAGGTCGATTAGCTCAAGATTTAGCAGGAGGTCTTGTTGGATCTATGCCTTCAGGAATAGATTTTAATGAAGGTGAAATGTCATCAGAGTTAAAAAAATACTTAAAAGGTATAAAAGAAACAAATGCTGAAGATAGGGTAAAAATTCTTCGACTTATAGAGAATATGACCCTTGGAAGAAATGCAGTAGCTTACTTAACTGAATCTCTTCATGGTGCTGGTTCACCTCAAGCACAAAGAGTTCAGATAAAAAGAAAAGTAAATATTGAAGAGAAGAAAGATTTAGCAAAAAAACTATCGGGTGTAAACAAAAAGGATAAAAATTGAAATCAATAGTATGCACAACATTAGGAGAACCAAGCCTTCTTGAAGTCAAAGAATTGACTCTTCCTTCTTTAGGTGAGGACGATGTACTAGTAAAAGTTCAAGCTGCTGGAGTTAATTTTCCTGATGCTTTGCTAGTTCAGGGGAAATACCAAATAGTAATTGATCCTCCCTTTACTCCAGGAAATGAAGTTTGTGGATTGATTGAAGATGTAGGTTCTAATGTAAATATTCCTGTAGGTACAAAAGTTATTGGTTTACCACCTGTAGGTGGATTTGCTGAATATGTAGCGGTAAATAAAAATTTGATAATACCTGTTAACGATGATTTTGATTCACTTGCAGGTGCCAGTTTGCCTATAAATTACGGTACTGCTTACTATGCACTAAAAAGAAGAGCTGATGCATCTAATGGGGAATCTCTTCTAGTTCTTGGAGCATCTGGAGGTATAGGTACTGCCTCTATACAGTTAGCCAAAATAATGGGATTAAAAACATTATGCGCTGTGGGATCTGATGAAAAGGAAGATTATGTTAAAAGCTTAGGTGCTGATGAGATAATAAGATACGATAGAGAGCCTCTAAAAGAAACCGTTAAAGAACTCACAAATGGCTTAGGAGTAGATATTGTCATGGATCCTGTCGGCGGCGATGTGTCTGAACAAGCACTGCGTGCAACAGCGTTTAATGGAAGACATTTAGTAATTGGGTTTGCAAATGGAGAAATTCCTAAAATTTCATTAAACCTTACTTTGGTTAAGGGCGTGTCAATAGTTGGAGTATGGTGGGGTCGATGGACTAATACATCTCCAAAAGAAACAGCTCAGGACTTTTCTGAACTTGTTTCATTTATCAACGACAACAAACTAAAAATTGTGCCTAACAATGTATACAAGCTTGAAGAAACGCCATTAGCGCTTGAGAATTTTCTAAATAGGAAAAATATAGGAAAAACTGTAATTAATATTTAATGTGATGCAAAGTAGGGATTGTCCCCTGCAGCGTGATCTGTTGCGTCAATAATATTACCAATCTCAGGTACAGCTTGTCTTAAAGAAGCTTCAATACCCTGAGTAAGTGTAACTTGTGCCATTCCACAACCTTGGCAACCACCACCGAGTTTTAAATAAATATCAGTTCCCTCAACACCAATTAATTGAGCTGCTCCACCATGGGAAGCAATTGCGGGATTTATTTGGCTTTCAAGTACAGCTTGGACTTTTTCAGCAAATTCACCTTTCAATTCAGGTAAATCTTCAGGATTACCAATCATAGCGGGGCTAGGAGTATTAGGATTGTCCATTGTCAACCCAGGTGCTTGAGGGTCATCTGACATATCCAAACTTGCCCCTTCAAATTTATCTATATCTTTAGCTGCAACAATAACAACTAAATCGCCAAATTCTACTCTTTTGTCATCTGAACGGGCTTGTTCAACATCTAAAAAACTCAAGTCATATGTAAATTGATTTCCGTGTACACCATCGATTTGGAGGAAAAGAGCGTACTCTTTTTCACCTGGTTCTTGGTCACGGAGTTCAATAATTGTTTTTACAGCTTCATCACCTATTTTAAAATTTAGTTCATCACTCATGCTATTAATGTTACATGATTTGAGATATGTGAGAAATTTTTTAGGATTAAACTAAATATATAACTTTTAATTTATGAAAAATGTATTAATTTCAATAGGTGGTGATTGCTCTAGCAACATAGTAAATAACAACCTTAATTTTGACCAAATAATCGCTGTAGATAGTGGGATAAAGCATATTTACAATCTCTCATTAGAACCAAGTATTTTAGTTGGAGATTTGGACTCAATTTCAAAAGAAGACTACCAAAAAGTTCTAGAAGCAAATATTAATATTGACAGCTATCAAAAAAATAAAGAAAATACTGATTTTGAATTAAGTCTTAATAAAATCGAAAATCCTGATAATAAAAATATTTTTATTATCGGTGGTGAAGGTGGAGATATTGATCACATGCTATCTGTATTCTTTATAATTTCCCATAAAGAATTTTATAAAAATATAATCTGGCTCTATGGTAAACAAACTATCTTATTCAAAAATAATATTTCTTTAGAAATAGGTTCAAATGTAAATTTTAGCCTAATACCTCTTACGGACTTAAAATCACTTTCCATTAAAGGTGCAAAATGGGAATTAAAAAATGAAGATGTTGAGTCGGGGCATTCACTTACACTAAGAAATCAAACTAAAGGCGAATTACTAAATATTTCTTGTGAAGAAGGAAAGTTTGCTTTTATTTATTAAGACCTAGGTATGTCTTTCCATGCTTTATCTTTATCAAGCTTTGTTTCACTAGGAAGTCCTAAAACTCTTTCAGCAATTATATTACGCATTATTTCAGATGTACCACCTTCAATTGAATTGGCCCTAGATCTTAAAAATAAGCTTTGGGTATCTGTGAAGCCAAAAGTTTCATTATCAAAATTTAACTCCGGTTGAGTCAATGCATATCCCCTAGGGAAAAGTAGTCCTTCATTTCCCAACATTTCCATACCAAACTCATATGAAGATTTGTTGATTTCTGCTTCGTAAAGTTTACTTGTAGACCCTTCTGGTCCAGGTGTACCTTTTTCTCTATTTTCAATTGCTCGCATGTTGGTTAGTCTTACAGCCTCTTGTTCAATCCATAAGGAAACTAATTTGTCTTTTGTAACGGGATCTTTGAGATCATTATCTTTCCATAGTTGAACAAGGTGACCAGGAGCGCCACTGCCCCTCTCTCTAACATTGCCACCAATAGCTACTCTTTCATTCATTAGAATGGCGAGAGATACGCGCCACCCATCACCAACAGCACCCAGCATATTTTCTTTAGGAATCTTTACATCTGTGAAATATACTTCATTGAATTCAGCTTCACCAGTAATTTGTCTAAGAGGTCTTACATCAACACCTTCAGATTCCATATCAACAATGAAAAAGGTCAGACCCCTGTGTTTTGGAACATTTGGATCAGTTCTAGTTACAATTAAACCCCATTTTGCTAAATGACCTAGAGTTGTCCATACCTTCTGTCCATTAACTAAATATCCGTCACCATCATCTACTGCTTTGGTTGATAAACTAGCTAAGTCGGAGCCTGAACCTGGTTCTGAGAATAGTTGGCACCAGATTTCTTCAGTTGTAAACATGGGTCTAAGATATTTTGAAATTTGTTCTGGAGTTCCATACTCAACAATGGTCGGAGCTCCCATACCAATACCAAGTATGTTTGCTATTTTATTTTGTTGTGAAATTCCTTCATTTCTGAGGGTTTCAGTAATTAAAAGCTGATATTTTGGATTAAGGCCAAGACCACCTGCTCCTTCTGGAAATTGTACCCAAGCTAACCCTAAATCAAATTGCTTACCCCAAAAATCTCGAATGTCTTGATCGTCATTTCTGAAGTCGATTAACTCCTGAAGTTTACTTTTTACTAATTCTTCAGAATCTAAAGGCTTTGTGTCAATTTTTGTCATATGAAATTATACATCACAATATGTAGAAAACTAATTTCCTTGAATTGCTTTTTGTATGATTACAAGTTCATCTTCATTACTCATTGGATAAGTTCCATCAGTAATAGTTCGAATTTCTGAAATATTACTCGCTATGTCTTCAGCTGATGCACTAGTGTTGACATATCCCTTGTGTGTAATGATTCCAATTCGTGCAAACCTACCTGCAGCAACACCGAATATTTCATGAGACGGTTCGCATAATTCAGAAGCTAAGTAAGTTACCATAGGTGTTACTAACTCAGGACCAAACAATTTACCAACATCTTCAGGAAGCAGAGCTTCAGTCATTCGTGTATATGCAGTAGGGGCAATAACATTGACTTTTATGTTATATTTTGCACCTTCAATTGCTAAAACATTAGTCAACCCAACTATTCCCATTTTTGCAGCACCATAATTTGATTGTCCAAAGTTACCAAATAAACCTGATGGTGAGGCAACATTGACTATTCGTCCATAATTTTTTTCTTTCATAACTTTAAATGCTGGTTGGGACACAAAAAACGTGCCTTTCAAATGAACATCAATAATTAATGACAGTTCTTCTTCAGACATATTAGCAAAACTTTTATCTCGTAATATTCCTGCATTGTTTATTACAGCATCAACTGTACCAAAGTTATCAATAGCTGATTGAACAATTGATTCACCGCCTTCTTTAGTTGCTACAGAATCGTAGTTAGCTACCGCTTCACCGCCATTTTCGATTATTTCATTGGCAACTTCATCAGCTGGAGAACTTGCAGAACCAGATCCATCTACTGAACCTCCTAGGTCATTAACAACTACTTTAGCTCCCCTATTACCGAGTTCTAGAGCATACGCCTTTCCTAAACCATTACCGGCTCCAGTAACAATAACTACTCTATCTTCAAAAGATATATTCGACATTTCTACCCTTCCTCATACATGGATTCAATTTCTTCATTATACATTTCAGCAATAACATTGCGCTTCAGTTTTAATGTTGGTGTTAGTTCACCACTAGAATCTGTCCATTCTTTTTCTAAGACAACAAATTTTTTAATTTGTTGTACTTGTGCAACTTGTGAATTAGCTTCATCAACTTGCTTTTGTATTGCGTCAATAACGGTCTGGTTTTTAGCCATATTTTCAATTGAATATTCAACATTATTATCTGATGCCCAAGATTCTGCTCCTCCATCACCATCTAAAACAATCAATGCTGTTAAGTATTTTTTTCCATCTCCAACAACACATATTTGTCCTATTAGTTGATGCGGTTTAATTAAATCCTCTACTTCTACAGGAGCTATATTCTTACCTGCAGATGTTATCAATATTTCTTTCTTTCTTCCTATTATTTTGACATATCCTTCGGAATCAATCTCAGCCAAATCCCCAGTATGTAACCATCCGTCAGAATCAAAGGTTTCTTTAGTCTGTTCGTCTGATTTGTAATATCCTTGAGCGACGTGATTACCTTTAATACATAATTCACCATCTTCCATCACTTTTACCTCAGTTCCGGGAATTGGAATACCAACTTTGCCAATTGGATTTAATACACTCGGTACTTCTATTGAATCTGCCTTTAATCTTTTACTAAATGACTCAACCGCGTTACCTGGAACACCAATAGTTGCAGGACCAGTGTCTTCAGTCATTCCATATATCTCTGTAACATCTATACCAATAGCATGGAACCACCTATGTACATCTTTATTCATTGGAGCAGCTGCAGTGACAAAATATTCAGTATCTACAATACCTAAGCCTTCCTTAAATTTTGAAAAAACTAATTTTGAAAATACTTTATCTTTAAGTCCAACCATAAAAGGAACTGTCTCGCCTTTTTGTTCATAATCAACTCTCTCTAAACCGTTTTTGATAGCTTTAGCAATAAGATCTTTTTTAGGATTTTCTTCAATTCTTGCTTCAAGACCTGCCTTAAATTTTTCCCATACTCTTGGAACTGCTAAAAATACAGAAGGTTTAATTGTTGGAAGAGCGTCTCTCATATCTTCAAGAACTGGGACTGGAAAAATTTGTCCAATTCTGTAAATAGCTTGATAATGATCTCCAGCTCTTGCTGCAATATGGGCCATTGGTAAATAAGAAACTATCCTTGGGAATTTAGATGCAGGGATCATTTGACCAAATAAACTTTCTATAGTCCATAATACATTTTTATGGGATATCATTACCCCCTTTGGCTTACCAGTAGTACCAGAAGTAAATATCAAACAAGCTAAAGTGTCTGGAGTAATTGTTTCAATTGCTGCGTCTAGTTTTGAAGAATCAGAAGCATTAATCTCTTTTCCTTTTGCTATTAAGTCGTGGTAGCTATATACATAATCTAGATCTTTTTTTTCTTCATACCCATCGATTAATACAATAGCTTGTAAATTTATACAATCTTTTTTTGCTTTATTGACTTCTTCAAAGAGTTCAAGATCTCCAACAATTGCGACTTTGGCCTGCATGAGGTTAGCTACATATTCTATCTGGTTATATTTTAATTGTTTATAAAGAGTTGAGGGTGTTGCTCCACAATAAACTATTCCTAAATCCGAAATATTGTGTTCTTTTGTATTGTTTGACATAATAAAAGCAGTGTCACCTGGACTTAAACCAAGATCTATAAGACCGGATGCTAAATTTTTTGCTGCGTCTCTATACTCAGACCAAGACATAGAGTCCCAAGCGGAATATTCAGAATTAGCAGGAGTGTTTAGAGCGGGGTAATCAGCGTATTCTTCAGCATTTCTATTAATAAAATCTATTAATGTTTTTCCTTCAACTGAAGAAGTAATTAATGATTCTTGAGATTTTAAGTATTCATGTAGCTTTGACAAGTTTCCTCCTATAGAACTGATATATGAATTTTAATTTATTATTCAAGATTGGGCTAATAATTATACAGATTTATCCTTTCACAGAACCAGCTGTTAATCCCCCTGTAATTTGTTTTTGAAAAAATATAAATAACATTGCTATTGGTGTCGCAGCTATTACTGAGGACGCAGCTATTACACCCCAATCTGCATTGAAATCATCAACAAATACAGTATTAATGCCAACTGCAACTGTCCATAAGTTTTTATCTTTTAAGAAAATTGCAGCAAGTATGTAATCAGAATATATACCTATAAATGTAATTACAAAAATTACTATCAATATAGGTCTTGTCAGTGGTGCAATAATTTTACTAAATATCTGAAATTCAGAAGCCCCATCAACTTTAGCTGCCTCATCAAGAGAAGGAGAAATAGTATCCATAAATCCCTTTATTAACCAGGAGTTAAAGCCTATAGAACCACCAAGATATACAAGTATTAATCCAAAATGAGTTCCTAATCCCATTATTGGAATTACATCACTTATTTGGAAAAATAAAAGATAGATAGCTACAAATGCTAAAAATGATGGGAACATTTGAACAATAACTAATGTTAGCAAGCTTGCCCTTCTTCCTTTAAATTGAAGCCTAGAAAAAGCATAAGCTGCCAAAGTACCAAGAAAAACATTAAAAAAGGCGGCAATTATTGAAATCTTATAAGTATTGTAGAGCCAATCAGAATAAGGTACTAAAGGATTGCCAGATAGTAATTTGTAATGTTTCAATGTTAATGAATCTGGAATTAGTTTTGAATTTGTTAGGTTTGCAAAATCAGCAAACGAATTAGTTAAAACATACAGTATTGGATATATGGCAAACACCACAAAAATTAAAGCAACAAGGTGTCGCCATCCAAATTCTTTAAACCAATTGTTAAATTTAGATATTTCCATAAATTCTCTCTAATCGTTTAGTGTATCTAAAAGAAATTGCAGAAATTAAAAGTACCAAAGCAAAGATAATTATAGAAACTGTTGAAGCCAATCCAAATAAATTACCCCTACCTCCAGAAATTGCAAGCTTATAAGAAAAAGATATAAGTATGTCAGTCCATCCAACTGCCACTTCACTACCAATTACAGGAGGTCCTCCACCAGAAAGTAAAAAGATTAATGTAAAATTATTAAAATTAAACGCGAATGAACCAATTAAAAGTGGAGAAATTGAAACCATAAGTAAAGGAAATACAATTCTCCAAAATGTTTGTAAACTACTAGCTCCGTCAACTCGTGCAGCTTCAATTAAATTTTTAGGAATTGATTGTAGAGCACCAGTTGTTATTAAAAACATATACGGAAAACCTAGCCAAGTATTTACTAGCAATACTGCTGATCTAGCGCTTTCTTTTGTTTTTAACCATTGTATAGGTTCTATCTCTAACATTTCATAAAGTGGAGATAACCAAGTATTTATTACTCCATAATCAGGATTTAATAACCCTTTCCAAACTAATACTGAGACAAAGGCGGGAATGGCATAGGGCAATATAAAAATAGCTCTATAAATTCTTTGAAATTTTAAGTTTTCTTTATTTAATACCAAGCTTAGAAAAAGTCCAACTGAAAATGCAAGTAGAACGGTTACAAAAGCAAATTGAAAGGTCCATTTAGTTACTAAACTCAATGGTCCTCTTATACGCTGATTAGAAAATAGTTTTTGATAATTATCAAACCCAACAAAAACACGCCAACCTGGATCTATTTCTTCACCATCACATACAAAATTATCAACTTCAGCCATGCAAATTGTATTGGTTGAATTATTAGTAATCGAGTCACTAGATTCATCAAATGTGTAAAGTTGTGATGTCGAAGATAGCAAACCAGTAGATGCTCCGAAAACAGAAATTTTGAATAGTTGTGCTCTCGTATTCTCATCAATGACTAGTGATAATTCTTGAAGAGTTGTTGAATTTGCGATTTGATCTTTACCTGTTAATAAATTGAAGCCACTGGGTGGAATAATATCTCCATTCTGTATGAGAGAAGGTTCATGTACGGCAAAATTACTGTCATTTATGTTTTCAAAAGTTACAGCTTTACCAAACAAAATATTTTGATCGTCTATATCTGCTAAATAATAAAATTCAAGATTTGTATCTTGAAATACATACAAATCAAATTCAATTCCTTGCTGATCTTCAGGTGTAAATGTTCTACTTTCCAATATATTAACTACTTGAGATTTAGTTAATATATGGCCTGTTGACCAATTAGTAAAAGAAACAAAAGTATTGTAAACAGCAGGGAATACTACGAAAGAAATTAAAAAAATCATACCCGGAAGTATCCATTTCATGGGCAGGAACCTATCAGAAAAATAAACTATATTGACTAACAAAGAAATTAACAAAATTAAAGAGAGTAAAAACCAAGATTCAAATGTGATAGTTAATGGGATAGAGTAAACAACAAAAGAATTAAATATTGCTAGGAAGAGATATCTAAAAACTGTTGATTTTTTCATACTTAAATATATCACTAAAAAAATTGGGGCTCAATTTGAGCCCCAATTTTAGTAAGATTAATTAAAAATTAACCCCCTGCAATAGCAGTTCTTATTTGCTCAGCTGCTAATTTCATAGCATCTGTAGCAGAGTTAACTGTAACACCTGTTTCTTCATTAGTTCCATATGCTTGGTCTCTAATAATTAACAGAGCATCACCAAATGGTCCCCATACACTTCCCATTTCTGGAATATTTGGCATAGGTATTCCGTTTGATGCGCTTGCTGCGAATGCTGCTGCTACCGGATCGGCGGCTTCAACAATTGCAAACAAAGATTTTGTTGCAGGCAATCTTGGATCAGAATTATACATAGCTTCTTGAACTTCAACAGTAGCGAAGAAATCTAATATAAAACTTTCTGCTAAAAGTTTCTTTTCACTGAATGATGAAACCATAGCACCTCTTACACCTACGAAAGGAGTTGCAGGACTGTCACCAAATGCAGGAATTAATCCAACATTATAGTTAACAGCACTTGCATCATTTCTTGCCCAAGGACCAGTCATCCAAAATAATGATCTACCTTCTTGGAATGCTGACATAGAGCCACTATAATCGGTTGACGCAACAACACCATCTTTGACCAATGAATCTAGATATTCCGCAGAAACTAGTGCATTTGCATTATCAAGACCAACATCATTTGGATCAAATCCACCTGAAATTTTAAAAACATAGCCACCTGCTGAGGCAACGAAAGGATGATTATGGTAAGCATCTGCTCCTCCACCACCACCTGGTGCACCTACACAAAGTTCTGTACCAGCAGCATCACATGCAGCTTTTACATCATCCCATGAAGCCGGGACACCATCAGTTAAATCAGCATTGTAATACATTGCTATAGCTTCTGTAGCATATGGGAAACCATACGACATACCATCATAGCTAAATGCATTAATACCAACTTCAAATAAGTCAGCAGAAACACTTGATAAATTAATTGGTTGAATTACTCCGTTTGCTGCTAATTCTCCAACCCAGTCATGAGCGCCTAAGAATACATCTGGTCCTTCTCCTGCTGGTCCAGCAGTTTGAACATCAGTTCTTATTGCGCCAAAATCATAAACTACAACTTCAACATCAACACCTGCTGCAGCTTCATAAGCACCAACAAGAGGATCTAAAGCCGTTGCGACTTTTTCTTCAGCCCACACAACAATTACTTCTGGTGGTGGAGCTGTGGTTGCAGGGGCAGCTAATGTTTCCTGTGGAGCTTCAGTAACTTCAGGAGTTTCTACTACTTCTTCAGCAGTATCACCTCCACAAGCTACAGCTACCATAGAAAGCATCAATAAAATCACTATAAAACGTGATTTATTATTTTTCATATACTCTCCCTTTTGTATATACATACATACATTCTTTATGAATGTCATTAGCAATCTAACTAATAAATAGAAATTTTTCTATCTAGAATTAAAATATTTTGCACAAATACTAGAGGAATGTGAAAATTTTATTGTTCGTGAATTATTAGACCTATTTCACTATTGTTTGTAATTTTTAGTAAGCCCTCATCGAGTTTTGCCTCACAATCACCAAATATAATATTTGCACTATGGGCATTAGAAACTATATTGATATCTTTATTTGACTTATCCCTATTCACTATACAGACTAAAGATTCATCTTTTAGAATTCTTCTAAATGCTACTATATCTTCGTCATATTGAACTAATTCAAATCTTCCATATTTAAATATAGAATTTGAGTTTTTAATATTCATTAATTCTTGTGTGTATTTTAAAATTTTTGTGTTCCACAGATCGTTATTTTCCCATGGAAATGGTGCTCTGTTAAACGGATCATCAGCACCACCTAAACCGATTTCATCTCCATAATAAATACCTGCTATGCCTGGAAAAGTTGCTTGTAGAAATATAGCCCCAAGAACCCCATCTTCGTTATTGCCACATCTATTTAAAAATCGCTTTACATCGTGGGAACTTAAAAGATTCTGACAAGAAGATAACGCTTCAAAAGAATACATTGAATATAAATATGCCAAAGAATCTGAGAATTCTTTTGTATTAATCCTTTTAGTTGCGAAAAAATCAGTCATTGTTTCTCTGAAGGAATAATTCATTGTCCCGTCAAATCTATCACCTTGTAGCCATTGAGAAGTATCTCCGAATATTTCAGAAATTAATAGGACATCTTTTTTGGAACTATGAGCTATGTCTCTAAAGTCTTTCCAAAATGAAAAATCTAATTCTTTTGCGACATCCATTCTCCAACCATCTATATCAAAGTTTTCAATCCAGTGTTTTGTAACATCCAATGCCCATTTTCTTGCTTCTTTATTTTCAAAATTAACTTTAGGCATATCTGGAACTCCCCACCAAGCTTTAAAGGATGGTTCTACAATAGGTCCATCATCTTCTTTAATTTCAACAGGGACTTTTGTTTCCTTAAAAGTTTTATCCAAATAGCGTTTATATTCTTCTTCATTTCCATCCCAACCAACCTTGTACGTGTTTGAATATAAATGTGGCCTGTGAATGAAGCGGACAGGATAATCAAAAACTGTAAACCAATCTTTATATTTAGATTTCTCACCTTTTTCAATAATGTCTTGGAATGCAAAATGTCTTGGGTGAACGTGATTCAATGAACAATCAAGCACCACTTTTATATTTTTTTTATGACACTCATCTATTAATTTTTTTAATGCATCATCTCCGCCAAGTACGGGGTCTACTTTAAAGTGATCCCAAGCGTCATATTTATGAGTACTTGATGAAAGAAAAATTGGGTTTAAATAAATAATATTTACTCCCAGTGACTCAATATGATCCAAATTATTAATTACTCCGTACAGATCACCACCTTGAAAATCTAATCTAGTTGGAGGTAATCCCCATTCAACAGTGCCATCTGGATTAAGTGATTCATCTGAATTTGAAAATCTATCCGGAAATATTTGATACATAACACCTCCGTAAACCCAATCAGGAATTGTATGCCTAGGAAATGTTTCTGAGTTATAAATCCATTTCTCAGAGGGAGATATGAAATTTGCAACACCACTTGATCCAATGTAAATATTTAAATCATCATCAGTAGTAGCGGCAAAACTAAATTTTGCTATATTGGAGCGAAATTCAATCTGAGTACCCCAGAAAATAAATCGTTCTGTTGTAGCGTAACTACGAAGTTCAATTGGTCTAAAATCTTCATCTTCTAATAAAACCCATACCTTTTTAATATTAGTTTGTGAGTGAATCCTGATTCTTCCGGTGCCATCTTGAGATATTGAAAAATATTTCTTATCATTGAAATCAAATCTGAAGTCATAATGACCTAAGTGAACATCACCCTCAAAAAAATCAATCTTTTGCTTTTCGCCTTCATCTATAAATTCTGGTGCGTGTTTTTCTACCATAAGACTTAAATTTACCTTAAAAATATTATTATATACTCTATATTTAGAGTGGTATGGATTTAAAAAGAAGCAGTGGATTAATTTTTCACCCAACATCATTACCGAGTAATTTAGGTATTGGTGATTTTGGAGAGCACAGCTATGAATTCATTGACTTACTATCAAGCTCAGGAACTAAAGTTTGGCAAGTACTCCCCTTAGGCATAACAGATAATGTTGAATACTCTCCTTACTCAAGTAAATCTTCTTTGCTGGGAAATCCATATATTGTTTCATTGGAAAACCTGGAAAATAACATTTTAGATAAAGAGGATTTAGAAATCTTTAAAGATTTACCAAAAGATTATGTTGATTATGCAAATGTTTACAAACTTAAAGATCATTTATTTGATAAATTAGCAAAAAAGGTAAATAGAAAAGAAAAATCTTATGAAAATTTTCTCGAAAATGAAGATATAAGAAAACATATAACATTTATAACCATTAGTGAAGCCCTCAACAAAGAATGGAATCATTGGGAAAATGAGTATCAAAGTTACTCAGATAATCTTTTTGAGTTAGTAATGGAAAAATATCCAAAGATTATAAATAAACATATATTTCTACAATATGAATTTAATTATCAATGGCGTTCAATAAAGAAATATGCAAATGAAAAAAATATATCTGTTCTAGGAGACATTCCGATATATGTTAACCATAACTCAGCTGATGTATGGCTAAACAAATCTCTTTTTGATTTAGATGAAAATTATAATATGGGATTTGTATCAGGAGCAGTACCAGATGATTTTACTACAGAAGGACAAATTTGGAATACGGCCCTTTATGATTGGGAAGAACATTTAAAACAGAATTATGAATATTGGATTAATAAATTAAATAATAATCTAGATAAGTTCGATTTGTTAAGAATTGATCACTTTATAGGATTTTTTAAGTTTTGGGCAATACCTTATGGAGAAAAAGCACTGAATGGTCATTGGAGATCTGGTCCGTGGGATACATTTTTTAAGTCTATAAAAGATAGAGTTGATTTCTCAAAAGTATTGGCAGAAGATTTGGGTGTAGAACTAGATGAAACAGATCAAGTTCTAAATGATTACAATATTCCAGGCATGAAAGTGCTACAACAAAGAATCCCAAACAATGCTGAACATAACGAAATACATCCGAAACAATGGAAGGAAAATGTTGTTGCTTATACAGGAACTCATGACAGTCCTACTGTCAAACAATGGCTAAGTGAAGCTGAAGCAAAACAAATTATGTTTTATAACAATTACGTAAATGACTTAAATATTTCAAATAACTCTGAAGTTTGGAACTTTATTGAACTTACATGGAGGACACCAAGCATATTAGCTGTAACTAATATTCAAGATATTTTAGAACTTGGTATAGAAGCAAGGTTTAATTTACCCGGAACACAGAAAAATAATTGGAAATGGAGAGTTAGTCATTTAGATTCTCTGCATGAAGGCTTGGATAAGTTAAAAGAATTAAATAAAGAATCTTCTAGATTTAATACTTTGACTTAATATATTCAATAACTAACTCAACTTCATTGTCTGTAAGTCTTTGGGCTGGCATTGATCCTTTACCTTTTGTTATAGTTTGAATCCAATAAGAATCTGGCATTGAGGCAGATGGACTATTTGCATCAAGTGCTGGTCCTACCCTGCCCTCAAGGTTTGGTCCGTGACAAGCTGAACATCTTGCTTCATACACCGCTTGACCAGAAGAAAGCTCTTGGATTGGTTCTTGAGAGCAAGCACTCACTAATAAACAAATAGCTATTAGTACAAATTTGTTAAAATTATTCTTCTTCAAGTGCAGATTTGAATTCTTTTGTAGATTTACCTAATGATTTTGCTAATCCTGGAAGTCTTTTTGCACCAAACAATAATAATAAAATTGATAAAATTATTAATAACTCTGGTAATCCTAATCTCATAATTCTATTTTAATAGCTTAATTTTCTTTACCAATTCCTATAAATTTCTTTTCTATTAACCAAATCGATAAAATACCAACAATTACAAATATTAAAAAATAAATAAACTCTGGTGTCTGATAATTATTAGGTAAAACTGGATTAGTGTATAACGGTTCATTATCTTGATTGAATTCAATAGTTTCATAAAATGGCCAAATTTTTATTAAAGACCCAAAAAGAAATCCAACCAAAATACTGATTACACTGTCATAATAATTTTTGAAAAGATAGGATAATAATCTACTAAATGTAACTAAACCTGCAATACATCCACCTAAAAAAACTGTAAGGACATTTATTTCGAAAGAATTTAATGAGGTCAATATAAATTCATACTTAGAAAGAAAAACAAGTATAAAGGATCCGCTTATTCCTGGAAGAATCATAGCTGATATTGCAATTGCACCTGAGAGGAATATATAAATATTGGTATTTGGTGTTGATGATGGTGCAACTAAGGAGATGTATCCTGATGAAACTAACCCTAAAGCAAGTAACAAATATGACACAGGAGTTAATTTGCTAATACTCTTAAAAATAATAAATGCTGAAGATATTATTAATCCAAAAAATAATCCCCAAATTTTAAAGTGGTGGCTATCTAGTAGAAAAGTAATAAATCTTGAGAGTATCAGGATAGATATAATCATACCCATTAATAAAGTAGATAAAAAATTTCCATTTATTTGGAACCAGAATTTTTTAAATTGAAATTTAAATAATAACTTAAGTGATTCTAAATTAATAGATTTTATAGAATCGATTAACTCTTTATAAATACCTGTAATGAAAGCAAGTGTTCCTCCTGAAACACCAGGTATGATTTCAGCAACACCCATTAACATTCCCTTAAAGAATAATGACTTGTTAAATTTCATTAAGTTGTTTTGCTTCTAAAAATTCTAAATAAAATTGGTGAAAAGGTTGCTGTAATTACTGCAAGAAGTATGATTTGCTGCTCAAGTTCTACAGTTATTAAATCTAGATGAACCCCAATTTCTGCCATAGCAATAATCAAACTAAATCGAGCTGACAGCAAGAATCCGCCTGCAACAATATCCCTAACTTTTATCTTTGAAAAAACTAAGAGTAAAGAAGGTATAAATTTAACACCCACAGCTATCAAGAAAAGGTAGCCTACTTCAACAAAAAACTGAGTCTCACTAAAAACATTAATATCATAATTTAGACCAATATTTATAAAAAATATTGGAATTAAGAAACCATATGAAAATCCCTTTAGGCTGCTTTCAAGAGTTCCCCTGTTGGAAAATATAAATGCAAAAATTGTACCTGCTAAAAATGCACCAAGTATTGGCTCAATATCAAATATGACAGATACTCCAACTAATGTAAGCATCAAAGCTAGGGAGCTTCTGATTCCTAATTCGTCTGGATCATTTCCATCAAACATCCTTGAAAATAGTTGAGGATTCCACCAAGCAACCCTTCTAATAATTCTTAAAATGAGGATTACAACTATGAAATATAGAATAACATTTAAGTTAGAGAGTGACAGACCGCCTGCTCTTATGAAAGAAGCATATACAGTGGCTGCCAATAAGGTGAGAATATCTGCAAGTAAAGCAACCATAAATAAGGTTTGGCCATAATTTGTTTTAATGGTGTCATCACTTCTAAGAATTGTTATAACAATGTCTACACTTGTTGTACATAGAACTAATGCTAAAAAGATTGGATATCCTAAGCTAGATATTAAATAAAATGAAGTTCCAACAGTTAAAAGGTATATTGACATCGGCAATGCTAACGTTCTTAGGCCTTTTTCTCTAAAAGTTTCTAATTCAATTTCAAAACCCGATAAGAACATTAATAACAAAAATCCAAGAATTGCTAAACCAGATATAAACTCAGAAGTTTCTACAATTCCTAAAATTGGCCCGACGGTAATACCGTATGCAATTTCAAGAACTATTCCAGGAATCTTGATTCTTTGAGCTAAAAGAGGCAATATAAATGCACCTAATGAAATAATGACCAACGACTCAGCTTGAAATTCTTCCATATTTTATCCGGGAATATAAAGTACTGAACATTTAGAATTTTTAGAAACAAACTCTACGATTTTACGCCCTTGCCATGTTTGTGTAGCACTTGAACTGACAATAGAGAGGTCAAATTTTGAAGTTTGCTCAGAAAATATTTTCGCTTCATTGCCCTCATGGGTTTCAATATCTAATTGAACCTCATGAGAAAGAGCAAGATCTTGCAATTTTTCAATTGTACCAGCAAGTTGTTTTTCGCTATCTTGTTGAAGAAACTTGGGTTGATTGATGTTTATAGCAACTAAATTCGAAGACATTGCAGAAGCAAGATCAAATGCAATTGAATTTGAGCTATTTTCGTCAAAATTATTATTCAGTAGTAATCCAATTGTTTTATAAGGATAAGTCGAACGAGAAAATAAAATTGGTGTATTCGTTTTAGATGCAATATTTAACATATATCTAATTTTTGCTCTTGAAGTAGTCTCCTCAATCGGGTAAAAGATAGTACCTACAGAATTATCATTCATGAATTTATCTATATCTTTATTAGATATTTTACTTTTATATGTTGTATTAAATTCTTGGTCTTTCAATACAGCTTTAAGTGTTTCTTGTGTAGTCTCTAAATTATTTTCAAATAAATCTTCTTTAGTAAGAAGCTGTAAAGATGCTGCTTTAGTGTTTCTTATATAAAACTCCGATTCAGAAAGGTTCTTTAAGTTATTTTCATTTTCTAGTATTACAAAAACATCTTTACCAAACTCAAGAGGAAATCTTGATTCAGAACCAGAGAACAAATTTATAACATTAGAAAATGCCCCTGATTGTAAGACAATTGTAACTAAGTCACCTGTTTCAATTTCAGTATCACCATGAGGTATAATTACTTTCCCTTTTCTTAGAAGAGCTCCAACAATATAATAATCAGATCCGATCTCTCTTAATGTTTTTCCCCTTACAGGGCTATCAGAACTTATCTCAATCTCTATTGCCTCAGCTCGACCCCCAGCGAAAGCCTGGGAAACTACTCTTCTTGGCTCAAGTATATGTTCAAATCTTCTAGCGAGTAATATATTGGGCTCAACTACTTCAACATCCATCTCTTTATATTTGTTTAAATTTACGGATTGGTTAATTACAGAAGATAATCTTAAGATATTGCTTTGTTTTGCAATCTTTAAAATTTCAAGATTAACTTCATCATCTACCGTAAGAGTAACAACAGCTGTTGCTTGATCTAAACCAGCTTTTCTTAAAACTAATGCGGAGGTACCATCTCCTTGAATTTTTTCAATTTGCCTATTTGTAGTAAAATTTCTAAGTTTATCCTGGTCAATATCAACGACGGAAATAGACCAACCTGAGCTGATCCTATTGATTAGCTCTTTAGCTTCACCATGCGCGCCTACTATTATTACTTTCACGAGTTTTATTATCCTATATTCTCATTTTAGTGAAAGAATTAGTTTGAAATTATTAATTTGAGTAAAAACAGTAAAAATGCAATGTTTATTTGAATATTATTATGATTTAATATTTCTAACTATTGAATAAAAAGTGTAAGACATCTCCATCTTGAACGATATATTCTTTTCCTTCTGTTTTAAGCTTGCCAGCTTCTTTTGCGCCTTTTTCGCCACCATGTTCGACAAAATCATCAAATGCAATTGTTTCAGCACGAATAAACCCTTTTTCAAAATCACCATGAATTTTTCCTGCAGCTTTTGGTGCTGTATCACCTAAATTTATTGTCCATGCTTTAACTTCTTGTGGACCAGCTGTGAAATAAGTTTGGAGACCCAAAAGCTCATATCCAGCTTTAATGAGTCGGTCCAAACCTGATTCATTTTGTCCCATATCAATTAGAAACTCTTTCTTTTCTTCAGTACTCAACTCAGATATCTCAGCTTCAATATTTGCGCAAATTGCAACAACTTTTGAATTTTGACTTTTTGCATAGTTTACAATTTGATCAAGATGGGGATTATTTTCAAAACCATCTTCACTCACATTAGCTACATACAAAATTGGTTTAATTGTAAGCAATTGAAACCCTTTTAGTAACTTGATTTCTTCTTCATCAAAAGATAACGTACGAACACTGTGACCTTCTTCAAGGACTGGAAGAATTTTTTCTAGTAAAACCTTTAGTGGTATACCGTCTCTCTGGCCAGACTTAGTATTTTTAATAGCTTTATCATAAAGTTTTTCAACTGTTGCTAAATCAGCTAAAACTAATTCTGTATTTATTACCTCAATATCATCGATAGGTGAAACTTTTCCTGAAACATGAACAATATCATCATCTTCAAAAGCACGAACTACATGAACTATGGCATCAGTTTCCCTAATGTTCATTAAGAACTGATTGCCTAAACCCTCTCCTTTTGATGCTCCCTCAACTAATCCTGCGATATCAACAAACTCCATAGTTGTTGGCAAAATCTTTTTTGGATTTACTATTTTTGCTAATTTTTCTAGACGAAAATCATTCACTGGCACAACACCAACATTTGGCTCTATTGTACAGAAAGGGTAGTTTTCTGATTCTATACCAGCTTGAGTTAGTGCATTAAATAACGTAGATTTACCGACATTTGGTAAGCCAACAATTCCACATTTAAATCCCATTATTATCCCTTTGTCTAAATCAAGACATAAGTAAATATAGTGGTTTGTCTAATTAAAATTAAATTTCTTGACATCATCATCAAGATATTTTGATTAAAGTCTTTAATAAGGGGGGATATGAACGAAAAGAATAACAAAAGAACGATATTTGGATGGTCTATGTATGACTGGGCCAAATCAGCTTATGAAACAACTACATTAGGAGCGGTGCTGCCGGTCTACTTCGTTAGCGTAGTTGTACCTGAAGAAGGGTTCGAATTTAGAGGAAACATTTATACAGGAGCTGAGGTCTGGGGATTTGCTATTGGTTCTGCTTTATTTATATTTTTCTTAATAATGCCAACAATTGGTGCAATTGGTGACATGTCTGGCAACAGAATGAGGTTCTTTAAAATCTTTGCTTATGGTGGTGCTGTGTTTGCATCTTCATTTTATTTTGCAACATCAGGTGATGTAATATTAACTCTGGGCATTTACTTTTTAGCACAGTTTGGTGCCACTGGTTCCAATGTTTTTTATGATAGTGTTCTAAAAGATATTACAACTGATGATACGATTGATGCTGTTTCTGCAAGAGGATACGCACTTGGATACCTAGGTGGTGGGACACAACTAATATTATCTTTTGTAATAATTCTTCTCGGTCCCGATCTTCTTGGAATAGATACTGCATTAGCATCAAGAATTGCAATAACTCTTGCAGGTATCTGGTGGCTCATATTCTCAGTGTTTAGCTTTTCTAGAATGAATATTGTTGAAACAAAATCGAATACTGAAAAAACTTCCATAGGAAATGCTTACAGTAGGAACTTCAAAACATTGAAAAAAATAAAACAGTTTCCTTTCCTAATGTACTTCTTAGTTGCGTACATATTTTTCTGGGATGGCTTACAAACATTAATTAATATGTCTGCTGCATTTTTTACAGAAGTATTACTTCTGGATCAAACACAAGTGCTAATTGTATTTTTAGTTGTTCAATTTGTAGCCTACTTTGGTGCAAAATTAGCTGGAAACCTTGCTTCTAGAATAGGTCAAAAAAATGTATTATATTACACAATGTTTTTGCTTTTCTTAGTTGGTAATGCAGCATACTTTGTCCCAGAGAAACAATTGATCCCTGTTATTTTAATGGGAGTAGTCACTGCGATGGGAATGGGTGGTCTTCAATCAGTTAGTAGAAGTGTCTATGCAGCCATGTTGCCTAAGGGTGCTGAAGGAGAGTTTATGGGATTCTTTTCAGTACTCTCTAGATTTTCTGCAATCTGGGGTCCACTAATATATGCTTATGTGAGTGCATCAACTGGAAATCCAAGATTATCGCTTCCTGTAATCACATCATTCTTTTTAATTGGAGCCCTTTTGTTAAGGTCTGTAGATATGGATAAAAGAATCAGTGAAGAAGAATGGGCAGCTAGTTAAATTTAATTAGATTAGATAAATTTAAAAATAGTGCAGATACTGTTATAGGCCCTACTCCTCCGGGATAAGGTGCTCTTGCATTTACGACCTGATCAAGATTATCAGTATCAACATCTCCATATGTTTTATTATCTACAGAAGATATTCCTATATCAATAACGGTTGCCCCTTCATTGATATAGGAGTAATCGTAAAGCTTTGGTGAGCCAATTGCGGAAATAAAAATATCAGCATTCTGAGTGTATAATTTTTGATTTGTAGTTTTACTATGAATAACCGTAACATTGCCATCATAACCTTTCGATGATAATATTTTTGCGAGAGGAGATGAGACTAAACGTGATCTTCCAGCTATAACAATATTCTTATCATTCGTTTGGATATCATAAAATTTTAAAAGTTCTAACACTGCCAGTGAAGTAGCAGGAATTAATTTAAATGTATTAGAAAATAAGCTTCCTAGATTATGTGCGGTTAAACCATCAACATCTACATGATAAGGAATACAATTTATAGCTTCTTCTTGGTTTAAGTGTTCAGGAAGAGGTAGCTGAATAATTAAACCATCAGTATTTTTTGAATTTTCAATAACTATGTCTTCTAGAGTCTTTTGAGTTGTATTGACATCTAATTTTATCCAATGAAATTCAACTCCTAATTCTTTTGCCTTTTCCTCTTTTCGTGATACATATAATAAGGAAGCGTGGTTATCACCAACTGTAATTGCAGTCATGTGAGGCTTTTTATCTTCTTTGGAGTATTTTTGAAAAACTTCAGAACTTATATCATCAAGTCTTTTTGCTACTGGTTTTCCATAAAGTATTTGTACCATCTATACAGTTTAATAATTATGAAACGTATTTAGTTAATAAGTTTATTAAAATAACTCTGGAACTAAATTATGGAAATTTCAAAATTAGATAAATTAATTAAGCCATCAGGAACTATGGCAATCTCTAACAAAGCAAGAGAGCTTAAATCACAAGGTAAACCAGTAATTGGGTTTGGGGCAGGGGAACCAGATTTTCCATCACCAGAATATGTTGTAGAGGCAGCTAAAGAAGCTATTGAAGATCCTAAAAATCATAAATATTCACCTGTAGCTGGATTAGCCAGTCTAAGAAATGAAATCGCTCGAACTACGCTTGAATACTCTGGCTTTGAAATCGACCCAAATAACATCCTGGTGTCCAATGGTGGCAAACAAGCCATTATTACCTGCATGTTGGCAATATTAAATCCTTCAGATGAAGTAATTATTCCAGCTCCATATTGGACTACATACCCTGAAGCTGTAAAGATTGCTGGAGGGAATCCAATATTTATTCAATCAACTAAAGAACAAGATTTCAAAATTGATGTAGATATGCTTGAAAGTGTTAAAACAGATAAAACAAAATTATTAATTTGGTGTTCCCCATCAAACCCTACCGGTGTAGTTTATTCCAAAGAAGAAGCTGATGCTATTTATCAATGGGTTTTTGATAATAACATTTGGATAATGTCAGATGAATTATATGAACATTTAGTTTATGAAGGTGAAAATACCCCATCACCGGCATTAATTGATAAAAATCTAAATAATACATTAATAATTAATGGGGTGTCTAAAGCTTACTCTATGACTGGATGGAGAGTTGGCTGGTTAATTGCTAACAACGAGGTTATGGGGCTTGCAAAAAAAATTCAATCACAAGCAACATCAAATGTGTCAAATGTTTCACAATTAGCAGCAGAGTCTGCACTTAAAAATGGATTAGATGTAACAAAAGAAATGAAGATAGCTTTTGATCGTAGAAGGAATTATGCAATTAAGAAACTTGAAACCATTGACAACCTAAGTGTTGTTAATGGTTCTGGTGCTTTTTATCTATATGTCGATGTCAATTTTTACTGTACTGGTAAATTCTTAAATATCAATTCATCAGAAGATTTCTGTAATTGGTTAATAGAAAACTATTTTATTGCATTTGTCCCTGGTGAGGTTTTTGGTACAAATGGATTTATGAGATTATCATATGCGCTTAGTGACCAAGAATTAGAAGAAGGTTTAGAAAGACTCGCTACAGCAATAAATGATCTAAATGGGTGACGTTAAAAAAAGGAGCTTGTTTTCTTGGCTTCTATTTGATCTAGCAAACACAGTTTATGCATTTATAATTCCGGGTCTGTATTTTTCAGTATGGTTAGTAAGTGAAAAGGGGTGGACAGACCAGCAGTTAGGTCTAGCCACATCCTCGGCAATGATTATAGTTGCAATTCTAGGGCCTTGGATTGGTAGGAAATCAGATAGTTCAGAAGGTAAGAAAAAGCTCTTATTAATAATGACACTACTGTGTATTATTTCTACATTTTTACTTGGAACCTTTACTGTAGAAGTGTCTGTACTGCTATTTGTAATATCTTTGATTGGCTTCAATTTAGGCTCAGTTGTTTATGATGCATTGATAGTCTCTGTTAGTAATAATGAGAACCGTGGAAAAATATCTGGACTAGGTGTTGCTTTTGGATATACAGGTTCTTTAATTGGTTTTGGCGTTGCCACACTTCTTCAAAACAATGGCTATAGCTACGAAGAAATTTTTAAATCTGTTGCTTTGTTATTTCTAATTTTTTCATTACCAGCATTTTTCTTTATTGAAGAAAAAATTGTTTCATCCAAAAAAATTAAAACCAGTATATTGAGTTCATTAAATATTGTTATCAAATCATGGAGGCATTCCCGTGAATACGAAGGCCTAACAAGATTTTTAATTGGTAGATTTTTTTATGCTGATGCAATCAATACATTAATTAGTGGACTTTTAGCTGTCTACCTTGTTGAGGAAGTTGGCCTTACTCCTGGCGATAGTCAAAATATATTAGCTCTAGCTATAGTCGTATCAATAATTGGTGGTTATATCTTTGGTAAAGCAGCCGACCTATATGGTCCAAGGAAATTAATTCTAACAAGTATACTTTGCTGGATTGTGTCTCTTTCGCTTGCAATCATAGCAACCGAGTTCGATCAACTTTGGTTAATTTATGTTACTGGTGTATTGGGAGGGTTTAATATTGGTGGTATTTTTGCAGTAGATAGAGTATTTATGACACGTTTATCACCAGAAATCCACCTTGGAGAATTCTATGGTTTGTATTCAACTGTTGGTAGATTTGCCACAATACTAGGACCAATACTTTGGGGTTTAATTGTAAATACTCTTGATCTGAGCAGAAATGTAGCAATGGGGTCACTAATTATGTTATTAGCAGTGTCTTTTTATATTATTAAAGATGTTTCAGATGAAGCAAGGTATTAGAAAAAGAAAAACTTTTTCTTTTTGTTTACATCTTCAAGTTGTTGACGGGTATTTTTTAACTTTTCCCTAAGAAATTCTGCTTCTGCTTCTGCTTTAGCAGCTCTCTCCCTTGCTTCTGCCATTTGCTGACTTGCCTCATGCAGATTTCCAAGTTGATTAAGAACTGTGTTCCATGCATCTAGAGGAACGAGGAGGCTTTCTTCATTTACAGTTTCACCTTCTTGTTCTGTTTTAACCTCAGCGTCGTTTATTGAAGTCTCCTTATTATCATTGCTCACATCGCCTTGCTTTTCATTATCTTTTTTTAAGAAATTATATTTTTCAGCCATTCGTTCTTCGTAGCTCTTACTCATCTTTTAAAACCTTTGCATAATCTTCTATTAGTGGGTACTGAAATTCGAAACCTTCCTTTAAGAGTCTTTCAGGAATTATTCGTAGACTGCAAAAAATTAATCCATGTGCTAACTCGGAACCCATCAAAAGATTTATTGCTAATTGTGGAGCTGGGATGATTGAAATTTTTTTAAATACTTTTGCAAACCTGGAGGAGAATTCTTTTTGTTCCATCGGAACTGGGGAAACAAAATTTACTGGACCTGATATATTGTCATTTTCTAAACAGAAGACATAGGCATTTATAACATCTTCTATAGAAATCCAAGACCAATATTGTGTTCCTTTACCTAAGGGTCCTGAAATATTTAATTTGGTAGTTAGGGTAATAAGTTGAGTGGCAATATTTCCTTTACCTAATATAAAACCATTCCTTGCTTTAACAACCCTAACATCACTCTTCTGTAACTGATTAAGTGGTTCTTCCCAAGCTTCTTCGGCAACTAATTGATCAAAAGTACCTTTGTTGAATTTAGTAGTAGCTTCTGTAATTACCTCGTCAGAGTGGTCTCCATAAATAGTTGTACCTGACGCTGTTATAAATATCTTTGGATAGCTTTCACTTTCATTAAAGGTTTTCATGAAAAGGTCTGATGCCCATTTCCTAGACCAATATATTCTAGATTTCTTTTCTTTATTCCACCTTCCACCGCTTAATGGTAGAAACCCAAAGATATCTTTTGGTGCAAGTGATTCGCCTGCAAGGTGAACAATTGCATCTAATGTTTGAAACTTTTCTTTATCTATTTCCTGTTTAGAGGGGCTCCAATAAATTTCATTTTCTTTCTGAGGTTCTCGTCTAACAAACTTAAAGACTTCGAATCCTTTTTCTGTAAGTTCATTGCAGAGTTTTTTACCAATATATCCTGAAGCTCCTGTTATGCCGACTTTCAATTTGAACCATCTTTATAAAATATAAAAAAGTTTTTAAGTGTATTTTCAATATCAGTTGCATCATTTCCAATATTTCTATAAAAATTTATTGTAACTATGTTTGATTGAATAAATATAGTTTCTATATCTTCAATCTCTTGAAATAACTTTAAAGCTAACTTACCACTAACATCAGAAATTAAAGATGCATCAGAGATATTATTGAAAGTCATTCCTTCTTGACCAGATACTGATCTATTTAAATCAAAAATAACGGTTTTATTAAGCTTTGTTGTCTTAACTTCAATAATCTGGCCCATTAACCCTCTCCTATCCTATGCACTCTTATTAAATTGGTTGCTGCTTCAACATTTGGAGGAGTTCCAGCAACAACAACAACTTTATCACCTTTATTATATTTTTTTTCATTTTTTAAAAAGTCATTGGCATCAGATAACATTTCTTCAAACGTATTTCTTCTCTCTATTTTGTGTTGTTCCACACCCCAAAGTAAGCTCATTTGGTTGTAAGTTTTAGATTTAGAGGTAAATGTAATAATTGGAGATTTTGGTCTGTAATTAGAGATTAATAAAGGGGTTCTTCCAGATTCAGTAAAAGCTACTATTGCTCTAGCATCAATGTCATTAGCAACTTGAACTGCTGCTCTAGCTAAAGTAGTTGTTAGTTCATCTATAGATGACAACTCTTTAAATCTAAGTGTTGATGTGTCGTTTCTTGCATCAGTTTCTGAACAAATTGTTGACATCACTTCAACTGCCCTATTTGGATGATCTCCGATTGAGGTTTCAGCTGATAGCATAACCGCATCGGATCCTTCTAAAATTGCATTTGTTATATCAGTTACCTCTGCTCTAGTTGGTCTATATGCAGTCTTCATAGATTGAAGCATTTCGGTGGCAGTGATAGAGATTTTACCTCTTGAATTTGCGGCATTAAGAATTTGCTTTTGTACAAAAGGTACCTGTTCAATTGGTAATTGGACACCTAAATCACCTCGTGCCACCATGACGCCGTCTGAGACTTCTAAAATTTCTTCAATATTGTCTAATGCCATCTTAAGCTCTATTTTTGCAATTACTCTTATGTCTTTAGGAATAAGCTTTTTAACTGTATTAATGTCATCAGCATTTCTTACAAATGAGACTGCGACAAAATCAACATCATGAGTAGTACCAAATTTTAAATCCTCTATATCCTTTGGTGTAATTGCAGATACAGAAAGATTGGAATCAGGGAATGCGACTCCTTGATTATCTCTTAACTCACCGCCTATCAAAATAAGAGCTTCCATAGTATTCTTGTTTTTTTCAACGACCTTAAGAACAACCTGTCCGTCGTCAATAAAAATACGATCCCCAATATTGATATCTTTAATTAAGTCTTCATAATTAATGTATATAGTTGTTTCATCAGATTTAGATTCTTTGTTAGTAATGTTAATTTGTTCACTTTTCTTAAGGACTGTGTTCTCTTTAGCTACCCCAGTCCTAATCTTTGGACCTTGTATATCTTGCATAACTGCTACATTTTTTTTAGAAGATTTCGCCCACTTGATTACATTTTCATGATCTTCCCTTGTACCATGAGAAAAATTTAGTCTTAAAACATCAACACCTTGTTGAACAACTTTATGTATTTTTTGTTCAGAAAGTAAGCTTGGACCTACAGTTGCAATAATTTTAGTTTTTCTATCCATATTGATTAAATACTTTAATAGCATGGTATAACAAATTTAAGAATATGAATAGCAAAATAATAATTGGAATTCCGATACACAGTTTTGACAATCCTATGTCAAGACTTAGTGAAAGTGTGGATTTAAAAACTAGACAAAGTCTTCAAAAAGCACTCTTAGTTAATACCGTTAACTGTTTTAAAGGTAAAAATGTTGACATTTTCCTCATTTCTAATAGTCGTGACGTAGAAGTAATCGCAGACGAGCTAAATGTAAATTTATTTAAAGCAAACGTTAGTGGTTTAAATAATGAAATTATCAAATTTACAAATCAAATTAAAAATTATCAAAATTGGACGATATGTCATGCAGACCTTCCTTATTTAAATAAATTCAACATATCTGTATTTTTAAATGAAATCGAAAATAATAAAATTGTTATTTCAAAAAGTGATGATGACGGCACACCTCTTATGGGAGGGAGTGTCTTTTTTGATAATTTTGAATATGGTAAAAATAGTTTTATCAAACATACAAGAACTCTGACAAAACAAAAAATTGAATTTAAGCAGATATACAATAAAGAACTATATTTTGAACTTGATACTCCAAAAGATTTTGAAGTATTCATCAAAAATACACCAAGATGGTATAAAAAGCTATCTTTATAGCAGCCCCGACCGGATTTGAACCGGCGTTTCTGCCTTGAGAGGGCAGCGTCCTAGGCCTCTAGACGACGGGGCCTCTGCTCGGGGAGAAGGACTTGAACCCTCAACGATGGGACCAGAACCCATTGTGTTGCCAATTACACCATCCCCGAAAGATTGCAGCCCCGACCGGATTCGAACCGGCGTTTCTGGGTTGAAAACCCAGCGTCCTAGGCCTCTGGACGACGGGGCCGTATAAATATTAAGAATAAAGTATTTTAATTATTAGTTGTTACAATTTTTCGATAGTTTCAGCTAGACGAGCTAACGATGCTTCTTTTCCTAATGAATGTATTGACTCAAACAAAGGCGGGCTTATTTTTGTCCCAGTTACTGAAACTCGTGTTGCCTGAAAACCTATTTTTGTTTTTATATCCAAATCTTTTAAAGCTTCTCTCATTACCAACTCTATATTCTCTAATGAAAATTCTTCTAAGTCTTTGAATTTTTCTCTAATATTTTCAAGATAACTTTGTGCCTCTGCTGAGTTTACGGAATCCCACTCTTCCGAATTAACTACAAAAGGTTCATCAAGTAAAAATAAAACCTGAGGGGTTAAGTCATTTAATGTTTCTATTCTTTCCTGAACAGAGGGTAAGATTTTAGTCAATCTGTTTAATTCATCGGTGAAAAGGGTCCTACTAAGATCATTTTCGATTTGATTTATAGCTGTTTTTTCAAAATCTTCTTCTTTGGTTGATCTTATATATAAACCGTTTAACCAAAGTAGTTTTTTCTCATCAAATATTGCAGAATTAGGCAATACATTTTGCAAATCAAATTTTTCAACTGCTAATTCAGAATCAAACTTTTCAAGATCATTTCCGGGTGACCAACCTAGTAAACACAGATAATTAAACATTGCTTCTTGAAGTATTCCTTTATCTCTAAAAGCTTCAACTGAAGTATCTCCATGACGTTTACTTAATTTTTTTCCATCGGGACCAAAAAGTAGAGGAAGGTGGCAGAAGTCTGGAAGATCTGAATTTAAAGCTTGCATTATTAATATATGCTTCGGGGTAGAAGACAATATATCCTCTCCCCTAGCAATTATTGTTATTCCATAATCAATATCATCTACTGTTGAAGCAAGATGATATGTTGGTGACTTATCAGAGCGTAATATAACAAAATCTTCAACATCTGATAAATTAAAAGACATATCACCTCTGACATAATCTTTAAATTCTATAGATCCATCATCTGGAACTTTAAATCTCACAGCACCATCATCTTCATATGCAAGACCTTCTGATAGAAGCTGATTAGCAACTTCTTGATATCTATCAAAACGTAAGGACTGCTTATACTCTCCATGAGGGCCACCTATATCTACCCCCTC
>CACDQN010000006.1 GCA_902555055.1 uncultured Candidatus Actinomarina sp. | reverse complement strand
TTATTGCGGGACTTTATAATGGTGATGCCAAATTTGGTGTAACTTATGATGACGCAAGAAGAACATTAAGAAAAACCAATGCAGATGTTGGTGAAAAAGTTATTGCTTTTGGAATAACTGAAGAAATTCCAAACGACGTTATTGCAGTAAGAACTGATTTACCAGAAGAAATAAAAGAAAAAATTTATCAAATATTATCTGAATATATAGCGACTGAAGAAGGTCAAGCTATTATGGATGAAATTTATGGATGGACAGATTTAGTTCCTGCAGTTAACTCAGAATTCGATGTTGTGAGAGAAGCAGCAGAAGAATTTGGTCTTTACGACAATTAATTAATAGAAAACTAGGGTGGTTAATACTGCCCTAGTTTTTTTTTGGAAAATATGATTGAATTTAAAAATGTAAGTGTAACTTATCAAGGTGGAGTCAAAGCTCTAAAAAATGTCTCACTAGAAATTCCTGAAGGAGATTTTGTTATAATCGTTGGAATGTCAGGTGCTGGTAAATCAACCCTTTTAAGAACAATAAACAACCTTGTTGAACCTACCGAAGGTGATGTAATTGTTGACTCAAGAAATGTTACTAATGCCTCTAAAAAAGAACTAAAAGTTATACGTTCAGATATCGGAATGATCTTTCAAACATTTAATTTAGTAAATCGATCATCAGTATTAAAAAATGTACTAACAGGAAGATTAAGCCAAGTTTCGACATTACGTTCTATATTTGGATTATGGCCCAAAGAAGATAAAGATATTGCTTTTGAATCTTTGAATAAGGTTGAGATACTAGAAAAAGCTTATGTGAGAGGTTCGAATTTATCAGGAGGTCAGCAACAAAGAGTTGGTATTGCAAGAGCACTTGCGCAAAAACCAAAAGTAATGTTAGCTGATGAACCAGTTGCATCATTAGATCCAATAACTTCAAGGGTTGTTATGAAATATTTAAAACAAATTAATCAAGAACTTGGAATAACAACAATTGTTAATCTTCACTTTTTAGATCTTGCAAAGGAATTCGGTGAAAGGTTGATTGGCTTAAAAGATGGTGAACTAGTTTATGATGGAAAAGTTAATGATGTAAGTGATCAGGATTTTGAAAATATTTATGGCAGAGCAATAAAATCATCAGATTTACTAGGAGAAGACGATTAAAGTACCCAAGAAGCCTTTACCTTCTTTATTAACTATTACAGGCTATCCTTTTGCGATTATATTTAGTATTTACTCATTTTTTCAAGTTGGTTTTAATTTAGAAGATTTTAAAAGAAACTGGTCTAATAGAAGACTAGTGACCGATACTTTGTTTGATCCAAAATGGGAATGGGCATTTGAAAATGCATCTCAAGCTTTATTAGAAACAATACAAATTGCAATATTGGCAAGTATCCTAGGTTGTTTTATAGCTCTTCCACTTTCTTTTTATGCTTCAAAAGCAACTAATCAAACAACTACCACTTACATAATTTATAAGTCTTTTCTTAATTTTATTAGAACTATACCTGATCTATTTTGGGCAATGTTGTTCACTGTAGCAGTAGGTTTAGGTCCTTTTGCTGGAGTTTTAGCTTTAGTTATGTTTTCAATGGCTATTATGGGTAAATTACTCTCAGAAACTATTGACAGTATTGATCTGGGACCTTTAGAGGCAGCTAAAGCTAGTGGTGCAAAACATAATCAGGCAGTTTTTACATCAGCATTGCCTCAAATACTTCCAAATTTTACTGCTTACTTTTTATATATATTTGAACTTTGTATAAGAGCTTCAGTTATTTTAGGACTAGTTGGTGCTGGAGGTGTGGGAAGAATAATTGAAACTCAAAGAATATTCTTAAGATTTGATAGGATTTCTCCAATTATTGTATTGATACTTTTAGCAGTAATTGCAATTGAACAATTTAGTGTTTGGTTAAGAAGAAAAATATTATGAATATACCAAATCAACCACTTAATCAAAAAATATTAAAATACGTTATAACTGTTTTAATTGTTGTTGGTTCAATTTGGTCAGCATCTGGTCTTGAAATTACACCAGACAGAATTTTTTCAGCCCCTGGTAAAATCTGGATTTTAATTTCTGCAATGTTCCCCTTAGATTTATCACAAGAAGCTATTGATAGAATAGTCCCAAAAGTTGCTGAATCTCTCTTTATTGCATGGGCTGGAACAGTTATTGGAGCTATTTTTAGTTTCCCTGTATCGTTTTTAGCTGCAAATAATGTATCTTTAAATTCTCTTAGTAGGCTGACTAAACAAGTATTAAATATAATTAGAGCTTTTCCAGAATTGATACTTGCTTTTGTTTTATTACCAATTACTGGTTTGGGTCCTCTTACGGGAACTTTAGCTGTAGGCATACATTCTATAGGAACACTTGGTAAATTATCATCAGAAGTTATAGAAGGAATTGATGAAGGTCCACTAGAATCAATAAAATCTTCAGGTGGATCAAAGCTAAATGAACTTTTCTTTGGTGTTGTGCCTCAAGTTATGCCAACGATAACATCTTATTGGCTATATAGGTTCGAAATAAATTTAAGAGCTTCGGCTGTTTTAGGAGTTGTTGGCGCTGGAGGTGTTGGTGCAGAGTTAATCAATCAATTAAGGTTTAGAGATTTTCCAAGAGCAGGAACTGTCCTTGTAGTTACAATTTTAATGGTTCTAATAGTTGATACTATTTCAGCTTCTATTAGAAGAAGGATTATTAAAGGAAGAGAAATTAAAGTCTAGTTATTCAAACCAAGAATCGTCTTCTGATGACTCTTGTTGAAAATCACTATCTTCAGTTGTAACTTCATCTACGCTCTCGGAAATACTAGGTAGATTACTTGTCTCGAACTCTTCAACAGTAATTAATACTTCTCTTGCTTTTGAACCTTCAGAAGGACCAACTATTCCTTGTGCTTCAAGAATATCCATTAATCTTCCTGCTCTAGCAAATCCTACTCGTAATTTTCTTTGAAGCATTGATGTAGATCCTAATTGAGAACGAATTACTAATTCTTTAGCAGTATTTAACAGTTCTTCATCTTCACCAAAATCTTCCGTAGAAGAAGATTGTGATTTCTTTTGTTCTTCGATTACAGCTGGATTATAAGTAGCTTCTTTTTGGTCTTTTACCCATGAAACTACATCTTTGATTTCTGATTCAGTAACCCAAGCTCCTTGAATTCTTTCAAGACGAGGATTGGAAGCCGTAACAACCAGCATGTCCCCTAGTCCAATAAGTTTTTCTGCACCAGATTGGTCTAATATAACTCTTGAGTCAGTTGTTGATGCTACAGAAAATGCAAGTCTTGAAGGTATATTTGCCTTCATTACACCTGTTATTACATCGACTGAAGGTCTTTGAGTTGCAACAACTAAATGAATTCCTATTGCTCTAGCCATTTGAGCCAGTCGAACAATCGCAGATTCTACTTCTCTTCCTGCAACCATCATCAGGTCATTTAACTCATCAATAAAGACTACGATGTAAGGAAATCGATCAAATTTATCTTCATCAAGTAATCCTGCATCATATTTTTCGTGATAACCATTTATATCTCGAACATGACTATCTGCTAGGAGGTCGTATCTCCGATCCATTTCAGAAACTGCCCAACCTAGTGCATCAACAGCTTTCTTAGGATTTGTAATAACTTTTGTTAATAAATGAGGTACATTATTGTATTGACCAAGTTCTACTCTCTTTGGGTCAACCATAACCATTTTAACTTCATCTGGATGGGTTCTAGCTAGTAAAGAAGTAACAATTGAGTTAATGGAAGATGATTTACCTGCACCAGTTTGCCCTGCAATTAAAACGTGTGGAAGTTCAGATAAATTAAGTAATCTTGGTTTACCAGCAATATCTAAACCTAAACCAACATTTAATGGGTGTTTTGCATTTTCAGCTTCCTTTGATGATAAAACATCACCTAAAGAGACAAGTTTTCTTTGCCTATTAGGTATTTCAATACCAATAGCACTTCTTCCAGGTATCGGAGCAAGTAATCTTACATCTGGAGTTGCTAATGCATAAGCAATATCGTGAGATAGCGATGTTACCTTAGAAACCTTTACTCCAGGTGCTAATTCAATTTCATATCTTGTAACTGTAGGACCTGGAACTACATTTGTGAGTTCTGCTTCAACGCCATGTTCCTTTAATAATTGTGTCAAATCTTTTGCAGTCTCTTGAAGTAACTTCTTAGAAGTTGATATGGATGAGCCTTTTTTAAGCAAACTTACTGGAGGTAGTTTGTAATCTTTAGATTCTGATGATTGTTTTGTTTTATTTTTAGTACTTTGTGGCTTAATTTTTTTCTGTTTAAAATTTGTGAAATCTGATACATTGTCTTCTTTTTTTACAATTTTTTTTGTAGTAGATTTCACAGATTCAGCCTTACTGCTTGAAGGCCTCTCATACATATCATCAATCTGAAAAGTACTTGCCTCTTTTCTTGCTTGTATGAAGGCAAATATAAATTTATAAATATATTTTAAAATTGCCTGAACTCCTCCTACCAAATCCTTTAATTCAATATCAGTCATGTATAAAACTGCTATTACTAACCCGACTAACAAGATTGTGTGAGTCATTTGAATTCCTAAACTATTTGTCAGCGGATGGACAAGAAATGCAGATACATGACCTCCTGATTTTGAAATTAAATCGGATCCTGCGCTGATTGATAAAGGCTGTTCATGGATTAAGGAATGAAATGCTGCAGAAGAGATAATCTGTACCCAAAAAGTACCAACTAAAACTTTTTGAGACTTTACAGTATCTTTGTCACGTATAAGAATTGCAGTTCCATAAAAGAAGAACACCGGCATAGCATAAACTCCATATCCAAAACACCACTCAAGAGCACGATAGATTACATCTCCAACAGGGCCACCTTTTTGAAAAATTGAAAGTGCTATGAGAGTTCCAAATGTAAACATAAAAACTGAGACAGCTTGATAGGACGTAATAAAACTATTAACAGTTTTAGAAGTTGTAGATTTTAAAGTGTTTACTGCCCTGTCTACATTTATTAAATTGTTTTGTTTAGACACCCGCTTACGCCCATTCACCCTTTTGCGAGTGGATGTCTTTACAGCCACGATATATTATATCATAAATCGTTTGAAAATTAACTAATGTTTATTTAAATTTTGTTAAAAATTGATAATAATTCAGTTTTAAATTCAGTACTTATGGGAGTAATTGGTAGTAAAGGAATACCAACATCTTCCCAAGATTCTGTAAGAAGATACTTAACAGGTCCTGGACTAGGTTCTTGAAAAAGAGCAGTAAAGAGTTCTAATAAATTTGCATGAATATCTTCAGCATTAGAAATGTTGTTATTTTGCACATAGGATATAAGTTCACTTATTTGCTTACCAACAATATGAGATGCAACAGAAACTACTCCTTTTGCTCCCATTTTCATAAATTCAATTGTCTCATTATCATTTCCGCAATAAATATGACATTTATCTTTAAGCAGACCTATCTCTTCACTGCTGAAATGTAAATCTCCTACTGCATCTTTAATTGAGTGTATGCCTATGTCATCTACTAGTTTTTCGAGAGTGGATAACTCAATTAATTTAGATGTTCTACCTGGTATGTTGTAAGCCATTATCGGTAAATCGGTAACTTTTGAAACTTCTTCAAAATGTTTCATGATTCCATACTGTGATGGTTTTGAATAATAAGGAGTTACAATCATAATTCCATCAACACCTAAATTAGAAGCCATCCTTGTTATTTCTAAAGTTTCTTTAGTTGAATATGTACCGGTTCCAGCAATTACTGATGCTTCATTACCAACTGAATCTAATGCAGTACTGTAAAGTATCTCCCTATCATGCATTGAGAGATTAGGAGATTCTCCAGTGGTTCCACTTAAAACTAGTCCATCAGATTTTTCATGTACTAGTTTTTTACAAAGTCTCCAGAAGGTATCCGTACTTAGTATGCCATTTTGATCAAAAGGTGTAACTACAGCAGTGAGTAATTTACCAAAATCTTTCATGACAAAATACTAATCTTCTGTGCAATAATTGTTTCTAAACCCAATGTAAATTTTGGTAAATTATCAATTTCATCAAGTACTAAAGATAGTCCATAAAGATAAGCAGATCTATCATTTACAACATGCTCTAATGAAAAAGTTTCAAATTCTGACTTAAAATTAACAATCTGCTCAGCAAGAAACTCTTCTCCCCTTTCAGAGTAAATATTAATCCCGTTAATATTGTGATGTTCACCATCATGGCTAACTACATTATCTGAAGAAACATCAAAAAGACTAGATGCAAGATCTGATGATGTACCTGAAGGAGCATCCTGTTTATTTTTGTGATGCTTTTCAATAATATGGACAGATTCAAAATCTTTAGAAAGTGCAGTAGATAATAATTTTTGATATGCCGCACCAATAGAAAAGTTTGGAACTACAACAACTTTTCTATTTTGATCAAATGTTTTTAATAAACTAATTGACTCATCTGAAATACCAGAAGATCCAATAATAAGATTCGATGTTGCTGTGCTCCATTTCTGTATATTTTCATTTATAGCTGAAGCAGGTGAAAATTCTAAAATATAATCTGGATCTATATCATCTAAATTAGTTACCGATGGGTAATCATCTAAATTATATGCTGGATCATAGATTCCAATTATTTCATAATTATCTTTTGAACTTAAATAATCAATAATAAGTTTTCCCATTTTTCCAGCACCACCAGAAATTAAAACAGTCTTCTTACTTTGTTCATTCATAAAATTTATATCCTTATACTTATAGTATTACTTTTAATGATAATGATTAATAAATGAATTCTAAGAAAAAAAATATTGAATCACAAATAGTTGAGGACTTTGAAAAAATACGTCCTGCTATTACTAGATTACTTCAATCTCAAATGGGAAATGAGAATATTTCAATTAGGTACGGTAGGTCTAGGTCAAATAATGCAGATGATATTGTAATCAATCCATCTGTACTGGTAGGTACGATATCGCAATCCACACTTGATAAAGATGAGGTCTTAATTGGTACTGTTGTTCATGAAGCTATCCACTCAATGTCCAATTACAAAGTTGACATGTCCCTAATTAGTGAATATTTTGATGAGGATTTTAACGATGTAGAAAACATTTTGGATGTTTTAGAAATTATGACTGGCCCTTTTGGTAAGTATATTTTTGATATATTGATTCATTCAATCGAAGAGAAGGTATTTGTAAACGAATATGGGGGTCTTAATTCTATACTCCAAGATATTTACAAAGAATCATTCTATAAAACTAAAACTTTAACTCCATTTAGCCAATTTTTATCACTTTTATTTCATTCCATTACCCTTTATATAAATCCTGAATATAAAGATTTTAAGAAAAATGTTACGGAAGCTTTGAATGAATCACTCCACTTACTCAAACCTCTTAATTATAAAGAGGTAAATATATCAGAAGTTTTAGAAGCTTCGGTACAAATGGTCGATATATGTAGAAGATACAATATACTTCCTGATTTAGATAAATATAACCTAGGAGAACAAAAAGAAATTTCTCAGTCACTAGATGAAAGTGTCATCAACGATTTAAGCAAAGTATTAATTCCATCATCAAATAATTTAACAACTGGTAATACCCTACAGAAATTTGTAGGTAAAGAAGTAGATACAAAAAAAGATGAGAAATTAAATTTAATGGATGACCACATATCTAAAGTTGGTGCTTCAAATAATATTTACTTTCCTTCTGGCTATACGTCAAAAATCGTTTCTTCAAAACTTCCAGAAAACTTTAAACATTTGTATAGCAATGGTTTTATAACTTATGAAAATCTACTTAAACAATGGAATTTACCTATATTTAAAGTCACTAATAAAATTAAGCCTTATTTTATTCACAACCAAAAACGCCAAAGAATTAGTGGATTTGATCAAGGTGACCTATCACCGCATGTCCCAATTATGCTTGCTTCAGGAAGATATGAAAGAATGTTTGAACAAAAGCAACGTTTATCTAATAAATCTTACGCATTATCACTTCTAATTGATGGAAGTGGATCTATGATTGAAAAATCAAAAACTCAACCCAAGCCATGGTCTTTATCAGCAGCTCTAATTGGTGCAAGTTATCTAGCTCAAATATGTTTTGAGTTAAATATTGATTTTGAAGTTTCTATATTTAATCGTGGTTTTGCTGCTGATTTTAAAGAAACGGAATCTGAATATATAAAAAGGAAATTTGCAATTTCATCAATGTTAAATACAACATATGGTTCCTCAGCTCAAGAAATATTTAATACTACTAATCATTACTTTGTAAAAGAGTTTAATGATTCGTGGAGAGACAATTATGAAAAATTTATTGGATTAATAGAATTTTCAAGAAATTTGAGATCATCGATAGACTCAAAATTAGATGAAAATTTAGTACCTCCCCTCAGTATGTTTGAAAAAGGAACTAACGTTGACGAAGTAAACATAATGCATGCTTCAAAGAGACTGCTTACTCACCCATCGAATACAAAATTACTTGTCGTACTGTCAGATGGTATGACTCGTGGATCTATACCTGAGTTAAAAAACAGTATTAATTTTGCAAAAAAAAATAAAATTGAGGTAATAGGTGTGGGGATCGGAAATCGTGGTTCTTGGAAAGAATATGAAAACAACATACAAGTTCAACATCCAGAGCAGTTAATTTATTCCATAGTAAACATAACAAAGGATATACTTATTAAAAATATTAAAACAACTATCGGAGCAGCATAATGACATTTCAACAATTTAAAAATCCTGAGAGTAAAACAGGAGTTGTGGAACTAGATGAATGTAAATTGTTAAAGTCAGTTTCTGATTATGAATCAAGAAAAAATAGAATTCCATTAATAGATAAATATTATGTTGATTTAGGTATTCAGTATCGACTAGCTCAATTAATTAATTCTAAAATAAATGCTTTTAAAAATGACATACCTATTCATATCGCCCTAAAGGGACATATGGGAACGGGTAAAGATCATGATATTGAACAATTTGCTGCAAAATTAAAGTACCCATATTACAGAATTCCTCTCTCAGGAGAAGTCAGGGACGTGACTTTACTCGGCTCCGTTCAATTATATGGAGATGGTAAGGGTGGTACTGAAAGTAGATGGCAAGATGGAGAATTAACAAGAGCACTGCGTGGCCCTGCAATAGTTAATTTATCAGAATTAAATGCAGCAGGACCTGAAGTCTTATTTGCTTTACATTCACTATTAGATAGACATAAAAAATTAGAACTACCCAACGGTGAAGTTATTGAGCTCAGAGACGATACATTCATATTTGGAACAATGAACCCAACAAGCTTACGAGATTATGCAGGCACACAGTCACTGAACAAGGCTTTTGCTGATAGGTGGGTTATATGGGACAAGCCGTTTCCAAAAAAAGAACAACTCGAGTCAATTTTTTCATTAAGGTATCCAAAACTTCAAAAAGAATATGTGGAGCTGATAATAAAACTTGCAATAGAGATTAATAGCTCATTTATCTCAGAAGACATAAGTGTTAATGTTGAGACCCCGATGAGCCTTAGAACTATCGTTGAAAGGATACCTGTTGGTTTAAATATATATAAAAAATCTGATGATCCACTGAAATCTGCTTGGGAACATTTTGTATTACCTCATGTCAATAAAGAGGACCTGGATCATTACAAAACACTCTGGAATACCATAGTAAGAAAAGGGCCTTCCGTATCACCTAAGCTTTAATAAATCTTATTAAAGGTATGTCTCTATCTGTTCTTTCCCTATAAGTTTTGAAGGTTGGATATACCTCATCTAATAAAGACCAATAAAACTCTTTATTATCTAATTGAATTTCTTCAACCACTACTTCAAACCTAGAATCATTAACGGTTATATAGGGAGGAGATGTGAATAAATTAAAATACCAATCAGGAGTGTTATCATTACCGCTAAAAGATGCAGCAACTATATAAGAATCTTTATGTTCTGCATAGGTTAGGGGTGTTTTTCTTAATTTTTGTGATTTATTTCCTATGGTTTCAAGAAGAAGAATATGATCTCCAAGAATATACTCGCCAGCTTTTGTATGATTAAATTTTATTATTTTTGAATGAATTTTTGAAATTAATCTATAAAAATTGGTTGGCCACAGGTGTGCTACCTTACCAAGAATTCTCCACATACTAAAATATTAAAATTTATAATTCTTCTTGTTCGTCTTGATTATTGAAATTTGGATCGTATTTTTTAAAAAATGCTTTTAGTTTGTTTTCCAAATCTTCAGTTTCGAGAGTTGCAAGTTCATCTCTTAATTTATCTATTTGTACTTTTACATCTACATTTTCAGACAATATTTTTACAAGAAATCTTACTCCTGCTACTAGTGTCACAAATTTCAATATTTTTTTCATAAAATTATATTAAGGCTGATATATATATAAAAAAAGTTTTTTTTAATAAGATTTGCCATTGGAGTTAATAGTTTTCACAAGTAAACTTATACATATGCAAGAAATACTAAGTAATCTCGTTGCTGAACAACAGTTGCTTGATCAATATTTGCAAAGTATCCCTGTTAGAAATTGGAATTCAAAAACATCATATAAGAATTGGGATATTACTGCTCATGTAAGCTACCTAGCTGCACTTGAGGATTTGGCACATAATGCCTTAAAGAAAAAAGGGACAGATTTTAATAAATACCGCGGACCTAAAGGTTTAGAAAAGTTTGAAAAACAAGCAATTATTAAAGGTAAGGATATGCGACCACAAGATGTAATTGAATGGTGGAGAATGTCTAGAGCGGCTGTTATTGAAATCCTTGCAAAAGCTTCACCAGGAAAAAAAATAACATGGTGGAAAAATGAAATTGATTGCAAAACTTTTGCAGTTACCAAATTAGCTGAAACCTGGGCACATAGTTTAGATGTTTATGAATGTATGAATAAAGAATATGAAGATACAACAAGAGTCGAGCATGTAGCACTATATGGATGGCTGAATGCAGAACATGCTACAAAATTAAATAAAGGTAAATTTGAAAATATTAGAGTGGAACTAATAGGCCCTGAATATAAAGCTTGGCAATTTGGAGATGAGAATAGTGAAAACAGTATTAAAGGAAGTGCAAGTGATTGGTGTAGAGTTATAACAGGAAGAACTTCTAAAAACTTCTCTCCTACTCTTACCACTGAAGGTGAGTTTGCTTCAAAGTTCATGAAATATAAACACGTGAAAATATAATGTTAGTTTACGGAGTAGTCCATCTTCAGAGTCTTCCTGGATCACCATCAAACAGGTTAACTTTAGAGGAAATTATAGATTCAGCCCAAGAAGATGTGAATAGCTTAATTTTTGGTGGTGTTGATGGAATAATTATTGAAAATTTTGGAGATACACCTTTTGTAAAAGATAATATATCAAAAAGAACTTTAGCTAATTTTACAACTGTTGTTGAAAATTTGACTATCGACAGAGATATAAAAGTAGGAATCAATGTTTTAAGAAATGATGGTATAGCTGCACTATCCATTGCCGAAGCTACAAAATCACATTTTGTAAGAATAAATGTTTTAAACAATACAATGTTTACAGACCAAGGCATTATTGAAGGTAACTCACACGAAGTTAACCAATTTAAGTCATCATTAAGTAACTATATCGAAATTTATGCTGATGTATTTGTAAAACATGCTGTTCCGCCCCAGGGTTCAAAAATAGAGAACCATGCGGCAGAACTAATAGAAAGAGCTGGTGCTGATGTAGTTATTGTTACTGGAGATGGTACTGGGCATGAAATTAATATAGAAGACCTTCAAAAGGTACGAGCAATTGTACCTGAAGGTAAATTAGCAATAGGTTCTGGAGTGAATTCAACTAATATTTCTGCTTATGAAAATTTAGCAGATATTTTAATAGTGGGAACCAGTTTCAAATATGACAATGATGTATCCAAAAAAGTTGATATCAATCGCGTCGAAGATTTAATAAGAAAAATTAAATAATTTATATTTGATTAAACACTTAAAAAAATGAAATTAAGCACTATTATTCCTATTTATATATGAATGCCATACTTAATCCAGCACTTCTAATATTTTTGGGAGGTATTTTATTTGGATTAATAACAAAAAAATTATTTCCTGATGTTCTTTCAAAGTACCTTGGATACTACCTTCTTCTCTCACTTGGCTTGAAAGGGGGAATTAGTTTAGAAACAACAGGATTTATTAATGATGTTGTAAATGTATTATCAATTGGAATATTTTTGGCAGTTTTAATTCCATTATTAGCATACATATACCTTAGGAACATACTAAATACTGAAGATGCCTCTGCCCTTGCTGGAACTTATGGTTCTGTAAGTGCTGTAACCTTCGTCACTGCAATTAATTTTTTATCGAATAGTTCACAACAATTTGATGACTATATGTCTGCAGTGTTAGTTGTAATGGAATTCCCAGCAATTTTTATGGCATTGTTTTTATTTACAAGAAAAAGTAAAGAAAGAGGTAGTAAATTAGAAACTGCCAAAAAAGCCTTTTTAGAGATACCTAACATTATTTTAGTAGGTTCATTAATGATTAGTTACCTATTCAACTTTTCGCAATTTTCACAAATTAATTTAATAACTGAAAGTCTGTTTGATTACATTCTTTTGTCATTTCTTTTTGTGATGGGTACAAGAGTTGCTAAAAGACTTGGTGAATTGAAAGGAAGAAGTCAAAACTTAATACTCTTTGCTCTTATTACTCCAATTATCAGCTCTGCTTTGGCACTCATTGCATCAGTTTATTTTTCATTAGATTCAGGTAATGCAACTTTAATAATGGTACTAGCTGCAAGTGCTAGCTATATAGCTGTACCCGCTGTTGTAAAAGATGCAATCCCAAACGCTAATCCAGCAATATATTTAGGTTTAAGCCTTGGTATTACATTTCCATTTAATATAATTTTTGGAATACCTATATACAATGAGTTGGCTAAATACTTTATAGGTTAAAGAAGAAATCCACCATCAATTGTTACGACTTCCCCTGTGATCCATGATGCATCTTCACCTGATAGAAAGTAAATAAGGCTAGCTATATCCTCAGGTTCACCTAGTTTTTTCAACGCGTGTAAATCAGCACTTCCCTTTTCATCATTTACCCAAAGCATTTCTGATAATTTAGTTTTGACTATTGCAGGAGCAATGCCATTTACACGGATGTCGGGAGCAAGTTCCATTGCTAATTGTCTTGTCATGTAAATTAAACCTGCTTTTGAAATATTATAAGCTCCCATATATTGAGAAGGTCTTATTCCACCAACAGAACAAACATTTAAAACTGATTCAGAAAGACCTGCTTTTACAGCTTCTCTAGTCCACATTAAAGGCCCCATTAGATTTACATCCCATGTTTTTTGAACAGCCGAAAGTTCTACGTCCATTAAACTTCCACCTGAGGGATTAGTTCCAGCATTGTTTACTAAAACATCTAAAGAACCGGTTTCATCTTTGATCTTGATACATGTTTCTGATGCCGCTGCGAGGTCATCTGCTCTTGCCACAAAACCTTTTAACTCAGGATACTCTTTTATAACTAAGTCTAGATTTTCTTGTTTTCTGGAAGTTATATATACCTCCCAGCCTTTTTGTTGGAAATTGATTGCTGTTGATAGGCCGATACCTCTAGTGCCACCTGTAATTAATACTGTTTTCATTATTGTCAAAGTATAGTAGTTATTTCTCAATTCAGTTACAGTTGTATGACTAATGGAAAATCTACAGAAATATATTACTCTAATTACTAGAAATAAAGATTTCCAAAAACTTTTTGCAGCGAGATTAATAACCCTGGGCGGTGATTGGCTTTTAACTGTACCTCTTCTTGGGATAATTTATGACTTAACAGATAATCCCTTTATAACATCTTTAGTATTAGTTGTTCAAAGTGCCCCACTTTTTTTGTTGGGAAGTTTTGGAGGATACTTAGCTGATAGGTTTGACAGAAAAAAAGTCCTAGCAATTTCTGAATTCCTTTCGGGATTTGTAGTGTTATTAATCCTTTATGCCGTAACTACAGAAAATGTTTCTTTTATATTATTTTCATTTGGAATGCTTTCTGTTGTAGGGTTTTCATATATGCCAACTTCAGATGCTGCACTTCCAAATGTTGTAAAAAAAGAAAATTTGGCAGAAGCTAATGTAATATTTTTTTCTAGCTGGGGAATAATGGCAGGTTTGGGTGCAGGATTAGGTGGTTACCTAACAACTGTAATTAGTAGGAACATGTTATTTACTATTGACTTCTTAAGTTTTCTAATATCAGCTTTAATAGTTTTTTCAATCAAGAAAAACTTAAGTGAAAAAGCAACCGAAGATCTTCATAAAGAGGAGATTAGTTATAGAGATGGATTGAAATATGCTTCATCAAGAAAAGAGATTTTCTCTTTAATTATTACAAAAGCCACATTCAGTATCTCAGCTAGTGGTCTTTTATCGATGTTTACTGTTCTTTCATATGATATTTATCAAGCTGGAGATTATGGTACTGGCCTCATGTTCGGTGCCCGAGGTATAGGTGCATTGGTAGGTCCAATAGTAATTAGATATTTTTTTGGAAGTTCTGATGGAAGATTATTAAATACCATTGGAATAACAATTATGGCTTGGGGATTATTTTACTTTTTTATTCCCTATACTCTATCGTTATACCTCACCGTTTTATTCTTATTCTTAGGTCACTCTGGAGGAGGCTCTCAATGGGCTTTTTCTACATATGGACTACAGGTACTAACCCCAGATAGGTTAAGAGGTCGAATTGCGGGTATTGACTACTCGTTATATTTTTTTATGAATACAATTTCAACACTTATGATTGGCTATCTAGCATCAGTTTTTGGTGTACTTTTTGTCTTTAAGCTATTTCCAGTACTTGGATTTTTATTTGGATTAGTTTGGTATCTATCAACAAGAAATTTATGGAAAAACTTAGATAAAGCTTAAAAAATTCTTTTAAATTGTAAAAAGATTTTTACCCTCAAACAGTTTTGTATTATTAACATAACTAAAGTATTTTCGGCATTCACAGGATTGATATTCTATATCTATAGGATAAAATTCTCTTTTAGCATCTGGCCAATATTCTTTCTGAAGTTCTATCATTTTTATACCAACATCTTGGTGGCTATCTAAATTAAGAAACTTTTGAAGCCTATCTAAATATGGTTGTGCTCCAATACCAGTTGGAACATCCGTAGTGATTGGTATAACATCTTCTCTAAACCAAGCAATATCTATCAACGCCATAAATATTGGGAAGTCATTATTCATCATGAATTGATTGTTTACATTACCGGTAGCAGTAATAACATTTTTATTAGAATTTAATACTATTTCAGCTAACTCTTCTTTTTTTTCATAAAATTTATATGTTGCGGCATCTAAGCGGCAATATAACTTTTTACCCCAGTAGGAATCTTCGACTGGATATGCTGTGTAATTCTCCCATTGCTCTAAACCAAGAAGTTTCTCTTTTAAAGATTCTGGATTACTTAAATCATTAATTGTTAAATTATCTATAGTTAAGTCTTTATTGCACCACCTACTGAAAAATAAAGCTTGGATCAATAAAGGTAAGTCTTCTTTTGCTGGTTCAGCAAATTTAATAATAGACTTACTTACTTTGTCATCCTCTCTAAAAACATTTAAAAAACGACCTTTTTGTAATATTGGATCATCACTCCAAGGATATGCTTCTCCTGAGTCTCTTTTTATACGTACTGCTTCACGTTTCTTGCAGTAATCAAAAAAGCTTTGTACTGGATCTTCTATTGCAAGACCATCTAGTGAGCTTGCGTATGGGTTCTCTAAAGCCATATCTTTAATTTAAACAGATTAATTCCCACTTTTCTCATTTCACAACTGGTATTTGAAGCATATTTGTTGTGTAGGCAGCAGACTTTTGTTCTGACTTCATTTTCCAATCTTTTTTTATACCCTGTGCACCAAGAGTCAATGTGCTTGATCCATACTTGCTATTAATACCATCCAGTACCTCCATAACACGGTCTGATTGATCATAGTTCTCATATTCATAAAAACTATACTGCTCGTTCTCTGCGCCAGTAATATCGAGCAACATTACACCAATCTTCTGATACTCATATCCATATACAAAGAGTTTTTGTGTTAAATACTTTGCTTCTTTTACAATCTTTGAAGTATTACTCGTTGGTATAGTGAAAAAGGTACTCATACCATTGCTATATCTCTTTTCTGAATCAACAAATGGACTTGTTCTCAAAAATACATATAAGCCTTGTGCTCTAGAACCCTGTGCTCTTAACTTCTCACATGCTCTAGCAACATAATTAGAAACTGCTTCCTCTAACTCACTTACTAACATTACTTTTCTACCAAATGACTTAGAGGATATGATATTTTTCTTATTCTTGACCTCTTCTATGCCGATGCAGGAAATACCATTTAGCTCATGATGTATCCTCTCCCCTACAATGCTGATAGTTTTTCTAATGTGACGAGCGTTTGCCTGTGTTAAATCATAAGCAGTATCTATTCCAATTCTTCGAAGCCTCCTTCCCCATCTTGTTGAGATTCCCCATATCTCTTCAAGTGGTAAATCTCTCAAAATCTCTTCTCTTATACTCTGATCCCGTATATCGAAAACATTAGATACTGTGTGCTTTTTAGCTTGCCTATTTGCTACTTTTGCTAATGTCTTTGTTGGGCCTATGCCTATAGAGACTGGAATACCTGTCCATTGCTTGATTAATCTTCGTATCTCTTGAGCGGTCTCTTCTAAATCACAGTAATAAAAGCTACTGATATCAAGAAATGCTTCGTCAATAGAGTAAATCTCTATATCGCTCACAAGAGACTTTAGTGAGGTCATAACTCTGGCTGACATATCGCCGTAAAAGGTATAATTCGATGAAAATACGTGAACTTTATTTCTGTTGATAAGTTGTTTATATTTAAAGTATGGAGCTCCCATTGGTATACCTAAAGCTTTTGCCTCATTTGATCTAGCAACTACACATCCATCATTATTAGATAATACAACAATGGGCTTTCCTTCTAGCTTTGGGTTGAATATTCTCTCACAGGATGCATAAAAATTATTACAGTCCACTAAGGCAAAAATTTTATTATTCACTTACTTACTCCTTTGAATACTGTACACTATTCTAAGAAAAAAGAAAGACATTTTATGCCGCGAGGTGGAGCAAGAAAAGGAGCCGGAAGACCAAAAGGTCAAGGTAGGTACGGAGAAGAAACAAAAGCTGTACGCATTCCGATAAGTAAGGTTAAGTATATTTCTGAAGTCATTAATAAAGGCCTGTATGAAGTACCAATGTATAGCAATAAGGTTGCTGCGGGTTTCCCATCCCCTGCGGATGATTACCTAGAAGACAAAATAGATTTAAACCAATACTTAGTGAAACATCCTGCCTCTACATTTTTAGTAAGAGCTTCGGGAGAATCCATGATTAATGCTGGAATTTTCCCAGATGATATCTTAGTAGTAGATAGGAGTTTGAAAGCTGAAGATGGAAAAGTTGTAATAGCTGTTGTAGATAATGAACTTACTGTAAAGAGATACAGGAAAAAAGGTAAAAAAATCTTCTTGGAGCCAGAGAATAACGCTTTTGACCCAATCGTCATTGCAGATGAAAGTGAAGCATTTGTTTGGGGTGTGGTAACAAACGTAATTCATAACCTGTAAAATAAAAGTATGGTAAATATATTAAAAAATAACTCATCAGACTTTGAAGGTATAAAAGAATGGGACTATGAAGAGAACTTCTATACATTAAATACTGAATACGGAAATCTAAGAATTCATTACGTAGACGAAGGATCAAATAACGATAAGACTGTTCTTTTACTGCATGGAGAACCAGACTGGGGATACATTTATAGAAAGTTTATTAATCCACTAGTTGAAAGTGGCTTGAGAGTTGTTGTTCCTGACTTGCCTGGTTTTGGGAAGTCAGACAAACTATCTGAAAGAACGGCATATACATATGAAAAGTATGTTTCTTGGATGAATTCTTGGTTACAAGATTTAAATCTAGAAAATATAACTTTATTTGGACAAGACTGGGGTGGATTAATAGGTCTTAGACTTGTTGTTGATAATCAAGATAAATTTAGCAGTGTCGTTTTAAGTAACACCGGACTTCCAACTGGCGACTATTCTCCAGGAGAAGGATTTGAAAGTTGGAAACAATACTCTCAGACAGTTGAAAATTTTCATGCTGGGGGAATTGTAAAAGGTGGCACAATTAACGGTTTAGAACAACATGTAGTAGATGCTTATAATGCACCTTTTCCTGACGACTCATACAAAGAAGCAGCAAGACAATTCCCTATGCTTGTACCTGTAACACCTGATGATCCAAGTTCAGCAAATAACAGAAAAGCTTGGGAAGAATTAAAAAAATGGGAGAAGCCGTTTTTATGTGTTTTCAGTGAGCAAGATCAGGTTTTTAGAGGTGTAGATAAAGCTTTTACTAAGGTTGTACCTGGATGCAAAGACCAGCCTCATAAAACACTTCAAGGTGGACATTTTATTCAAGAAGATAGTCCAGAGGAATGTGTTCAGGCAATATTAACAGTTATTTAGATTCTACTTTCGCTTTGCCCCAGTAGTTATATCCTAAAAACTTCTGAGTACCTGGTAGATATATATTATTTAATTCAATAAATTCAAAACCATTATCAAATATTAATTTTTCAATATTTCTATTTGTATGACAACCACCAGCTATTTTAGGATAAAAAGAATCTGTAGTATTTTGAACAAAGGAAACATTTTTATCTGGAGATAAACCATGTTCGCTAAAAATAAATATTCCATCATTTTTTAACACTCTTTTTATTTCCTGTAAAGTTTTTTCAGGCTCAGGTATGGAACAAAGTGCATAGGTACTTACTACAGTGTCTATGGAATTATTTTCAACTGATAAGTTACTTGCAGACTCAATTAAAAATTCAATATTTAAATTATATTTAACGGCTCTTTTTTTTGCTATTTGATTCAATTCTTCTGAAGGGTCAATCCCTAAAATACTTGTTACTTTTGTATTATCGTAATGTTTTAGATTTGAACCAGGACCAATTCCAATTTCAAGTACTTTACCATTGGCATTAGGAATAATTTTTTTTCGTTGATAATTAATAGGTCCTGAATTGCATGTAAAGTTAATTAATTTAGGAAGTATATTTTTTTCATAAAATTTTTTACTTATTAAACGAATTATCGGAAAAATAATGAAAAGAAATATATTTGAAAGAAACAGATAAAAATATTTCTTCAAAATGACTAATTCTTAGAAAAAGAGATCACATCTGACATCGGAATATGGTCAATAGTTGTCTTTCCATATTTAACATCAACAACTACCCCGTTTTCATCAATAAGAAGATCTACGGGTAAACCAGTAAATGCTCCACTCATACTAGTAAAAGGATTGAATCCTTTTATGAATATAGCTTTCATGAATCTAAAAAAACCAAATATTGAACCCAGTAATACTCCAAAGCTACTTTTACCAATACTGTATTTGTCAAAATAATATCTATTCTCATCTGCAAGAATAAAAATTGAGGGGTCATGTTTAGAAGATGCTTTTTTTAGACTGTCTATATTACAATTAAATATTGCGACTGCTTGAAAATTATTGCCAAAATTGTCTTTGTTATTAATAGTTTCGTTTATTCGTAAATGACAAAAAGGACACGATGAATATCTATAAAATGAAATCATTAATTTCTGCCCTTGCACAAATTGCAAATCAAAAACAGAACCATCAATAGCAGGTAAAGATAGTTCGTTAATTACATCACCTTTTTTAATTTTCATTAATTTCCTTTATTGGAAAATTATAGAGAATAAAGTTAAAAACTACTATTTTAAAATATTAAATAATTGTGAACTAATGTCCACCTCTTGGAACTCCACCATACTTCATTCTTGTATCACCCATGTAAGCAACTCTTTCGTCAGGATTCTTAGTTTTACAGTCAATGATTTCACCAATAAAAAATGTATGGGTACCTAAATTAATTTTTTGTGTTGTTTTTAATTCAAACCATACAGTAGCATTCTCAAATACTGGTACAGTATTACTTGTTAAAATTATCGGTTCTTTATTCAAAAATCCTTCATTGTATTCTGCTGGTTTTGAAAATTTAACGAATACTTTTGTATAATCTGGTGAAAACATATTTAAGGTAAAAAACTCACTTCTATCCATTAAATTGAATGTGACACTTTTATTGTCAATTCCAACTCCAATCAGTGCCGGTTGCATGCTAACTTGAGTAATCCAGCTAGCAGTCATCCCATTAAATTCACCATCTGCATGACTTCCAATTATTCCTAAAGGGCTAGGAATTTTCCATGTTGAAACATTGATATCTTCGGCAGTTATATCACCCATTTAGAGACACTCTTTAATGAATCTAATAGTTTCAATATCTAAAGGAATAGAAATAGATAATTCTGTAACATTACAGTTCTTCCAGTCTTCTAATTTTTCCTTTATACGTTCTTTGGAACCAACTAGTGTTAAGTCATCCAAGAGATCTGGTGGAAACAGTGCTTCAGCTTCAGGTTTATTTCCATTCAAATAAAGTTCTTGTATCTGAGTTGCAATATCTTCGTAACCGTATTCACACATTAAATTGAAATAAAAGTTTTTATCTTTTGCACCCATTCCTCCAACATAGAGCGTGTAATTATTTCTTGCAGTACCTAAATAGGCTTCCCTTTCAGATTCATCACATAATTTTGCAAAAACTGGAGCTGAAATATTGAATTTACTCTTTTTATCTGGATCTCCAGATTTCTCAAACCCCTTATCTAGAAATTGATTAAAGAACTTATCACCCAAAGTTGGCGAATACATAAATGGTAGCCAACCATCTGCTATTTCTGCAGTTAGCTCAATATTCTTTGGACCAATAGCAGCTAAATAGATTGGAATATTTTTTCTTAAAGGTTCTTCTATAAGTTTTAAAGGCTTTCCCAGTCCTGATGCGTCATCGCCAGAATAAGGAAGATTGTAATATTCTCCTTCAAAGGTTGTTTTTGATTCTCGATTTATAATATTTCTAACTATTTGAACATATTCTCTAGTTTTTTTTAGAGGTTTGCCGTACGCTACACCGTGCCATCCTTCTACAACTTGAGGTCCAGAGACTCCTAAACCAAGTCTAAATCTTCCATTAGAAAGTTTGTCAATTGTAACTGCAGTCATGGCAGTCATAGCTGGAGAACGTCCTGGTATCTGCATTATTCCTGATCCAAGTTTTATATTTTCAGTAAAACCAGAAAAATATGATAAAGGAGTGACAGCATCATAACCATAGGCCTCAGCTGTCCAAATACATGATACGCCAATTTTGTCTAATTCTTTAAAAAGAGATTTTTCACTCGATAGATGAGGACCAAAATATCCAACATTTACACTAACTTCCATATAAATACACTACTATAAATTTATTTCAATAATTTCATCATGAGTAATTAATGCATCCATAGAAATATCATGTTTTTCATAGGGTATAAAATCAACAATATGATTTACATCTGTAACACCAAAAAGTGTAGAATATTTGAATTCCGAAAGAATCTTGTCATAAATACCACTACCTTTACCAAGACGATTACCTTTAATGTCAAAACCTAAACCAGGAACAAGGAAGATATCTACTTTGTCAACAAAGTTTAAATCTACAGGTTGATAGACACCAAACTTGTTTATTTCAAGAGGTTCTTGTAAATTACAAATTTTGAGTTGATTATCTACAAATGCTGTAGTCGTTAATAATGATTGAGTAAGTAAGTGATTATTTATATTAATTTCTGTATTTAAAGGTATGTATGTACATACAATTTTATTTTTTATGTACGAATTTAATTTCTCTATGACATGTGATGAGTGAACTAAATTGACCAAAGAAATAGATTTTAGTTTCTTTCTTAATTCTATTTTTTCTTTCATAATTGCTGTTGTAATTGATTCTACATTACACTTACAGCATGTTGAAGAACAAATTGTTAACCTGGTTTAATTTATTAATTATGGGAATTTATACAATACCAGTTGCTTATTCCATATGGTTTGTTGGACTTTTTAATAAATTTACAAAAATTAAATATTACATAGCTCAATCATGGACTGTTCCTTGGATGTGGGCAGCTAGATCAAAAGTAACATTAATTAAAAATTTTGATTACAAGAAAAATCAGCCATATGTCGTAATATCTAATCATTTGTCTAACTTAGATCCTATGATGCAATTTAAATACTTAAAAATAAAATGGGTATTTATGGCCAAAAAAGAAGTTTACAAACTGCCTTTTTTTCGCACTGCTGCAAAATCATTTAATTTCATAAAAGTCGACAGATCTGACAAAAATGATCGTCGGAGTATAAACGAACAAGCAAAAACACTTTTTAAAAATGGATGGTCAATAATGGTGTACCCACAAGGAACAAGAGCTAAAGCTGATAACTTTTTACCATTTAAAAGTGGTGCTTTTCATATTGCTTTAGACAACAATATTCCGATTCTTCCAGTAGTCATTGCTGGCACAGGAGACATTTGGCCAAGAGGAAGCAAATTTATGAAGAGTGGTAAAGCAATTATTAACACACTGGAGCCGATAGATATTTCAAAATATTCTAAAGAGAACATAGATCAGCTTGTTCTAGAAACTCAAGAAAAAATGAATAATGTTTATAAAGAATTAACTGCCTCTATAAAATAATTTAAATTCTACAATACAAATATGGACATCATCTTAGGAGCAGTTTTAATCTTTTCTTTAAGATTAATAGATCAAACACTTGGAACATTAAGACTACTATATGTTAATAAAGGTAAATCTGGATTGGCTGCAATATTAGGATTTGTTGAATCAGCTATTTGGGTTGTTGCTATTTCAAGAGTAATACAAGATTTAAATGACCCATTATTAATTGTTGGATATGCTTTAGGATTCGCCATGGGTACGATTGTTGGTTCGTATATAGAATCAACAATAGCAATAGGTGATGTTGTTGTTAGAATTTTTTCATCAAAGGATGCCCAAGAAGATAAACTTCCTAATGTTCTTCGAGAAGCTGGTTTTGGAGTTACGATTATTAACGGGAAGGGTATGGAAGGTGAGGTTACTATTGCTTGGTGCGTAACACCAAGGAAAAAACTAAGGACTGTATTAAAAATAGTTGAAGATGTAAGTCCTGAAGCTTATGTAACAACTGAACCAACAAGTCCTACAAAATTAACTGGAAATAGAAAGTAGTCTAAAGACCTTTTTCAAAATCATCTTCAAAAGAAACTCTTTTTCTATTAGAAGACTTGTTATTATTTTCAGTTTTTTTATCACTTCTATTATTTCTATTGTTATTTCGTGGACGCGAAGGTTTTCTGTCACCTGACTTGCCTTTACTCTCCCCTACTGCATCATCCGGAATATCTAAATCTTCCACTGGAGATAAACTAACTTTTCCATTCTCAATAGAATCAACTTTTACTTTAATTTTGTCACCATTCTTTACAACAGCTTCAGTGTTATTAACTCTTTTTGTTGAATGAAATTTAGAAACATGTAATAGTCCATCTCTACCAGGTAAAATGTTTACAAAAGCACCATATGTTGCAACACTTACAACTTCTCCGTCATATTCCGCTCCAACTTCAGCTTCAGGGGGATCAATAATTAACATGACCATTTCTTTACCTGCAGCAATTGCTTCTTCTTCAGTGGAACCTAATGTTAAAATACCTTCATCATCAATTTCAACTGAACAGCCAGTTTCTTCTTCAATTTTTCTAATATTTTTACCCTTAGGTCCAATTACTTCTCCTATTTTATCTTTGGGCAATTCAATAGTTTCTAACCTAGGTGCATTACCAGATAAATTTTCAGCAGGTTCGGCAATAGTATCTTCCATTATGTCAAGAATGTGGTGTCTAGCATCCATTGCTTGATTAAGCGCACCTCTTAAAACATCGGAAGGTAACCCTTCAATCTTCATATCAAGTTGTAATGCAGTTATTACATTTCTTGTACCTGCAACTTTAAAGTCCATGTCTCCAAGTGCGTCTTCTGCTCCAAGTATGTCTGTGAGGGTAACATAAGTATCATCATTAGAAATTAATCCCATTGCAATACCAGCTACATGTTCTCTGATTGGAACACCTGCTGCCATTAATGAAAGACTGGAAGCACAAACTGAAGCTTGTGATGTTGAACCATTAGACGATATAGCTTCACTCACAACTCTAATTGTGTAAGGAAAATCAATCTTTGGTGGAATAACTGGAACTAAAGCTTTTTCTGCTAATGCTCCATGACCAATCTCTCTTCTCTTTGGACCCCTCATAGGATAAGCTTCTCCTGTTGAATAAGGTGGAAAGTTGTAATGATGCATATATCTTTTGGAGGTTACTGTATCAATAGTGTCTAACATTTGTTCTAACCTTGACATACCAAGGGTAGTCACATTGAGTACTTGAGTTTCTCCTCTTAGAAATAATGAAGAACCATGGACAGTAGGCAAAAGGTTAATCTCAGATGATATATTCCTAATGTCTGTTGGAGTACGACCATCTAATCTTGGACCGCCAGTTAAAACCCTATTTCGTACAGTAGATTTAACTAAAGATTTAAAAGCCAGTTTTATTGCTTTTGTGTTATCTGTCTCGTCATCTAAAAATTTTTCAATTACCTCATCTTGTAATTCACTTTGCTTTTCACTTCTTTCAGATCTATCAGTTAACGCTGTTATAGAATCTACTTTTTCAGAATATTCATCTGTAATTTTAGCTTTAAGCTCATCAGAATAATCTTCCACTATTGGCCAATCTACAACAGGGATATCTCTTTTACTAACAAGCTCTTTTTGTGCTTCAATTAGTTTTGCAATATACTCTTTTGATAAATCTATACCATCAGCAACTATGTTTTCAGAAGGTGCTGTACTTCCATTATCAATCTTTTCAAATGCATCATCACTAGCACCAGCTTCGACCATAACAATATCGACTTCGCCTTTGCTGTTTAAACTTCCTGCAACAACCATATCAAAAACAGACTCTTCTAACTCTGTATTAGTTGCTTGTGCTATCCAAGTATCATTTATTAAAGACATTCTTACTGCACCTACTGCAGATTCGAGTGGAACGCCTGCTAGTTGTAATCCCAATGAAGCAGCATTCAGAGCTAAAATATCATATTCATTTTCATTATCTACACTTAAAACTGTTGCAATAATTTGAGTTTCACATCTAAATCCATCTTTAAATGACGGACGAAGTGGTCTATCAATTAATCTACAAGCTAGAATTGCTTTCTCTGTTTGTCTTCCTTCTCTTCTGAAAAAACCACCAGGTATTTTTCCTGCTGAATACATTCTTTCTTCTACATCAACTGTTAATGGAAAGAAATCAATTCCATCTCTTACTGATTTATTCGCTACTGTAGTTACCAATACATTGGTTTCTCCAGAAGTAACAAGAACTGAACCTGGAGCTTGTAATGCTAGTTTTCCAGTTTCAAATGCTATATCAGAATTACCAATACTTACTTTTACATTGTCTATCGACATATAACCTCTTTCGTGACCAAGGTTATTAATTGTCAGCTTTCAACAAAAGCTCTCAATTAATAACTCTAGATCAATTAATTATCTTCTTAAACCAAGCTTCTCTATAATATCACGATATCGTTGAACATCTTGATTTTGTAAATATTGAAGTAGTCTTCTTCGCTTACCAACCAACATTAAAAGACCTCTTCTAGTGTGATGATCTTTTTTGTGTGTTTTTAAATGTTCAGTCAGGTGTTCAATTCTATTACTAAGTAAAGCGACTTGTACTTCAGCAGAACCAGTATCGCTTTCTGACTTACCGTATTCTTTTATAATTTCTTGATTACTTATCATTCGAGATAATAATAGTACTTCGTAATTCTAATGTGAGATTATTTATTTTTAATTGATTTTATATCTAGTGCAATTTGAGTCTTTAATTGATCAATATTGTCAAATTTAATTTCTTCTCTGATGAACGACAGAAGTTCGACTTCTAATACTGATTCATAAATATCCTCATCAAAATCTAATATATGTACTTCGTAACTTAGATTTATATCATCTGATACTGTTGGTTTATTTCCAATATTCATTACACCTTTGTATGTTTTATCATCTTTAATTACAACTACTTCATAAACTCCAAATTTTGGTACAACTAAATTTATATCAATACTGATATTTGCCGTAGGGAAACCAATTTGATGGCCCATGCGATTACCATGCATGACAGTACCTTTTAATTTATATGAATAACCTAAGTATTGATTAGCTAAATCTAAATTACCCTGATTAATAGTAGATTTTATTAATGTTGAAGATATCTTTGAGTCATTTACAACATAATCATTTAAAACGTGAACATTTGATTTACCAAAATATTTAATTAAAAAATTAACATCTCCTTCTCGATTTTTGCCAAATTTAAAATCTTTTCCAACAACTATTGATTTAGTGTTTAATTTTTTCTCTAAGATATTGCAAAAATCTTTAGGATTTAAATCTTTCACATCTTCAAAATTTAAAAATATTACACTTTCAGGATTAAAGCTACTTAGAATATCAATCTTCATATCTTTGGTGGATAATAATCTGTGCATAATATCGAAGTATTTTTTTGGTACCGGGTCAAAAGTTAGTATTTGATATTTAGTACTTATAGATTTAGCCATATTAATAAGTGCTTGATGGCCTAAATGAACTCCATCAAAAGCTCCGATACAGGTTACATCTGGCTTATCGTTAACTACTGTATTTAAATTTAAGCTATCGTATACATTCATACAATAACCTTATCTGGTTTAAAATATTTTTCATTAAAAGGTTCGTACACAGCCTTAAGTTGATTATCAATAATAATTAAATGTTTATTGCTTGTTTTAAAATATCTATTCTCAAGTAGTTGGCCATTACGTATGTAATTTTCTTTGCTACTGTCTAAAACAACTGACGGTAGATCCAGTACTTCAGACCAACTAAGAGGTGAAACTTTGTCTGATGGGTTTAAATTGTCAAGATTTGTAATTTTATTTATATTTGTAGATTTTAAATCACCTACAGCAGTTCTAATTAGTTCTCCAACAATAGCTTTAGTATTTAAATATTCACCCATATCACTAACTATGCTTCTAATATACGTACCTTTAGAAACAGTTATATCAAACTCTACTGTTTCATTGTCTAGTGATATTAAATTAGTGTTATAAACTGTAATTTTTCTATTAGGAATATCAACTTCAACATTTTGTCTTGCATACTTATAAAGTCTTTTTCCATTTACTTTAATTGCTGAATAGATTGGAGGTGTTTGCATAGATTCACCAACTAAATTATTAAGAAATGCTTCAATATCTTCTTTATATTCTTCTGCTTTTATATTTTCAATTTTTTTGTAATCTGAATCAACATCTAATGTTTCTGATGTATAACCTAGTAAAGCTTTTACATAATATGTTTTATTTGTATTCCCGATATAATCAAATAATTTAGTAAAGCTATTTGTAGCAACTAGCATTAATCCCTCTGCATTGGGATCGAGCGTGCCAGAATGTCCAACTTTTTTAAATTTATAAGTTTTTTTAAATTTTGTACAAAGATCTTGAGAAGTCCAAGATTTTGGTTTTTCAATTAAGTAAAAATTAGAGTTGAGATTCAATTGCTTTTTTTACTTTATCAATAATATTTTCTATGTCATGAGTTGTTGAAAATCCTGAGGCAGCTTTGTGTCCCCCACCACCAAATTCCGAAGCGATTAATTGTACATCAATATCATTTCTAGATCTTAAACTTCCTTTAAATGAGTTATCTGACTGTTCCTTAAGTAACAGTGCTATGTTTGATTCTTTCACTAACCTAACTGAATCAATAAGAAAATCTAATTCGGATTCTTCAATATTATATTTTTTATAGTCTTCCTGAAGAACATAAGAAACTACTAAGGAGTGTTCAGTGAACAATTCAATTCTTTTAATTATTTCACTTTGAAGTTTCATGGCGTTAAATGAAATCGAACCATAAATATTTTCACTAATTTTTGTTAATTCAGCGCCTGAATTCATAAGTTCTGCTGCAATATTAAAAACTTCTGAGTCTGTATTTGAATATTGAAATCTTCCAGTATCAGTAATTAAACCGGTCATTAAACAATTAGCTACATCTCGAGAGATTTTATAATCAAATTTTTTAATTTCTCTATATAAAACTTGAGTTGTACTTGCTGCAGTAGGATCAATAATTTGAATATCTCCAAAAGAAGGATCAATATGATGATCAACAACTACAACTTCAGTTGCTGTGTTAGCCAATGGCTCTAATTTTCCAAGTCTTTGTGGATTACCACAATCAAAAACAAATACTTTATCATATTTTTCAATAGGCTCTTGTGTAATTAAGTGCAGAGGTAAGTGATTTAAATTAGAAGGTAAATTTACATTAATATCAAAGCATACGTCAGCGTCATGATCTAGTTCGTTTAATATAATTTTAAAAGAAAGAGCAGCGCCTAATGCATCTCCATCTGGATTTACATGTCCCGTTATTAATATTGATTTATTTTCTAGATTTTTAAAAAGTTCACTCATCGGTATTAACTTTCTGTATCAATTCATTTATTCTTGTAACGTTATTTAAAGTATTATCAATTTCAAAAATTAATTTCGGAACATTTCTTGTAGTCATTTCTCTACTTAGAACTTTCTGTATTTTTGTTCTATTTTTTTCAAGTGAATTTTTTAAACTTCCTTTATTTTCTTCTAACGTTGAAACAAAAATTATACTTTTCTTTAAATCAGGTGAAGTTGATACATGTGTTACTGTAGCTTTATTTAGTAATGGATCAGAGTTTCTTAGTAAAGCTCTCGATACAATTTGGTGAATTAGTGGATTGATTCTGTTGATTCTTCCACCTCGTTTTTGTTCGCTCATTTTAAATTATACTTCTACTTCACCAAGAATTTCTATGGTATCCCCTTCTTTAATATCTTTATAATCAGAAAGGCCGATACCACACTCTAGGCCTTCATTCACAACTTCAACATTATCTTTAAAACGCCTTAGAGAAACAATATTTCCTTCATAAATAACAACACCTTGTCGTAATAATCTTGCTTTAGCATTGAGTTCAACCTTACCTTCACTAACAATTGATCCAGCAACTACACCAACTTTTGGTGCTCTAAATGTAGTCTTAACATCAACCATGCCAATAACTACTTCCTCTGTTTTTATTGTCATTTGACCTATTACTGCTTCTGATACATCGTCCAAAAGTTCGTAAATTATACTATATGTTCTAACATCTATACCCTTACTCTGTGCCATATTACGTGCTTGACTATCCGGTCTAACGTTAAATCCAATTATTAAGGAATCAGTAGCTCCTGCTAAATCTACATCTGAAAGTACGATTCCACCAACAGCAGAATGGACAATTTGTATATTTACATCATCAGTAGATAATTTATTTACGCCATCTCTTATAGCCTCTACAGATCCATTTGTATCAGCTTTTAAAATAATATTGACGTTATTTAATTCTCCTTCTTGTAGGAGTTTCATCATATCTGACATACGAGTCTCTACGGAAAAAGATGTATCATCATGTATCTTAAGTTTGTTTTTATTATCCTCAGCTTTTGATTTGGCTAATTTTTGATTTTTTACTGCTACAAATTGGTCACCAGCAGTAGGTGATTCATCCCAACCAATAAGATCAACTGGTGAACCAGGTACAACTGTTTTTTGAATTTTATTGTTATGATCAAACATAGATTTAACCCTGCAAAATGCTTGTCCCGCATAAAGAAAATCACCTTGTTTTAAGGTACCTCTTGTAACAATAACTGTAGCTACGTTTCCTCTACCAACTTCCATTCTAGATTCAATTATGTAACCAGATGCTTCAGTCTCAAAATCTGCTTTTAATTCTTCTATTTCAGCAACTAATGCAAGTGTTTCCAATAAATCATCGATTCCTGTTCCTTTTAATGCAGAAACTTCAACTACAGGAACTTCTCCACCTAAATCTTCAGTAATTAAATCATATTTAGTTAAGTCAGCCTTAATCATGGATGGATTAGCTTCCGGAAGATCACATTTATTAATAGCAACTACAATCGGAACCTCCGCAGCTTTTGAATGATTAATAGCTTCTATTGTTTGAGGCATAACTCCATCATCTGCTGCAACAACTAGAACGACAATATCTGTTACATTTGCACCTCTTGCTCTCATTTGAGTAAAAGCTTCATGACCAGGAGTATCTATGAATGTAATGCCTGTTTCACCTGTATGAACTTTATATGCTCCAACATGTTGGGTGATTCCACCAGCTTCACCATCTGCTACTTTTTCATTCCTAATGTAATCCAGAAGGCTTGTCTTTCCATGATCAACATGGCCCATAACAGTTATTATTGGAGCTCTTAATTGTAATTTTTCTGGATCGTCTTCAAAATTTTCAAAATCAATAATATCTTCTCTGGATATGGTGACTGGTTCTATTAGATCCGCAATTAAATTATATTTCTCAAGAATTTTCTCAATGTCACTATCTTCAAGTGGGGTATCTATCGCTTTCATAATTCCAAAAGACATCAAATCTCCAACTATTTGGGTAGCATCAATATCAATGATATTACTTATCTGATTAGGGGTTGAATTTTTAGTAATTTCCACAATTGAAACCGCATCATCTTGTGATATATCATTATTATCTGTTTCCTGAGATTCAGGAATCTCATCTTTAGATTCAGATATTTCCTCAACTTTTTCAGATTCTGATTCAGATTCAGGAAATAAGGATAGTTTAACTAATTGCTCTTCTTCTTCAGTTAATCCCGATGAAGCCGTTTTAACTTCAATTCCCAATTCTTTAGCATGAAAAAGAATATCAGCAGAAGCTATATCAAGTTCTTTAGCGATTTGATGTATTCGCTTTTTGGCCATTTATTCTTCCTCTTTATTAGGGGCATCTTCTTCAACTGCAGGTTCCTCTTGTGGAGAATCCCCAAGGCCCTCAATGTCGATTTTATATCCAGTAAGTTTTGCTGCTAAACGTGCGTTTTGTCCTTCTTTGCCAATTGCTAATGAAAGCTGATTATCTTTGACAACAACTCTTGCTGTTTTCAAGTCTTCATCAATTTCAACTTCATCAATATCAGCAGGCCCTAAAGCTTCTTTTATAAATCTAACTTTGTCTTCTCTCCACTCAACAACATCTAACTTTTCTCCTCGAAGTTCATTTACTATCTGTCTGACTCTATTTCCTCTGGAACCAACACAGGCACCTTTTGGGTCTACATTTGGATCGTTTGAAAATACTGCAATTTTAGTTCTACTGCCAGGTTCTCTTGCTATTGCACGCAATTCTACAGTACCATCAGTAAGCTCAGGAACTTCAAGTTCAAGCATTCTTTGAACAAATTCTGCTTTACTTCTACTGACAATAATTGGTATACCCTTTGCATCTTCTCTAACTTCAGTGATTAATGCTTTAACTCTATTTCCTCTCTCTAGTCTTTCAAAAGGAACTCTTTCTCCAGAAGGAATTACAGCTTCAGCATCTTGTAAATCCAAAATTGTTTGATTGAAGCGTGGGTCAAATTGTGTAACAATACCTGTAATTAACTCCCCTTCTCTTCCAATGTAAGCTTCTAAAACTGTTGCCCTTTTAGCATCTCTTATCTTTGTAGTCATCATTTGTTTAAAAGACTGAGCAGCTATTCGACCAAATTCATCTTCATCCAGTTCTACCTTCCATTCTTCAATAACATTTCCTTCATTATCTAATTCTTGGGCATAAATTAATACCTCCCCAGAATCTGGATTTAATGTTACTCTTGCCTCTTCTGCAGCATTAGGGATTCTCATATATGCTGATCTAAATGCAGAAACTAGTGCTTCATACATACTTTCAACTGCAACACCTTTATCCAACGCTAATGACTCAATGGCTTGTTTACTCTCATTTCCTAATTTCATAACTATCCTTTAACTTTTTCCTTAAACTGTTTAAATTCAATTTTTGCATTTTTAATATTTATAAATTTTATTTGAAGAATTTCATCGTTAATCTTTAAAAAGATTTCATCATGTTTTACAGAATGTACTACCCCTTCATGAGAATAGATATTATTGATTGGCTCTATAGTTTTTATCTTAACTAATTCATCTAATGCCATTTCAAAATGGCGAAAAGTCTTAAGTTTTCTTTCAATTCCAGGACTTGAGACAACCATATCATAAGAACCTTTTTCTATTCCCATATTTTCTAGAAGTCTTTGGAATTGCTTATTGAGTCTAGAAGTTAAGTCTAAATTAATAGTATTCGATGAGTAAACATAAACTTCTATCTTAGAAATATCTGGAAAATCAACTAAATTAAGATCGTAAAGTTCAAGATTTTCTTCTTTTAGATACAAATCGAAGGCTTGGTAGATTTCATTTTCAGAAACCATAAAAACCTCCATTCATAAAAAAAGCGGGTTTGACACCCACTATACATAGTTATATTGTCTTATTAAATTTTACCAAACTCTGAGTATAAGTTAAAGAGATTTTATTAATATGCCTTAGAGAATATGGCTAGATTTCCTTTTTGAGAAGAATCGTTTACTGCTGTATCTGTTTCAGTTGAGTCCAGCAAATAGCACCTTAGAGTTGCTTTTGTAAGTTCTTTAATTTCGTTTTCGTCATCACTATTTTCATGCCAATAACAAGTCACAAAACCTGGTTTAGAATTTAAGGCTTCTATCAACTCATCTTTAGTACTTACGTGTATAGTGTTATCTTCTTGATATTTCTTAGAAGAATCAAGCATGTTAATTTGTATGTCTTCTAAAACAGAGTCAATTTTTTTACTGATGTCTGATATTGGGACGGAAAATTTATCGTCTGTACCATCTCTTCTTGAAAAGACAACAGAACCATTTTCAATATCTTTAGGTCCAATTTCTATTCTCAAAGGTACTCCTTTTAATTCCCATTCATTAAATTTGAAACCGGGTGACAAGTTTTCCCTATCATCAATTTTTACTCTGAACTTACTACCAATTTCATTATTTATTTCATTTACAATTTTCATCACTGGTTCTTTATGTTCTTCTTTAGGTGTTATTGGAATTAACACAACCTGACTTGGCGCAAGTTTCGGAGGAAGTTGGAGTCCTTTATCATCTCCATGTGCCATAATTATCATTCCAATTAACCTTGTGCTCACACCCCAGCTCGTTTGATAAGGGTACTTTAATTCATTATTTTCGTCAGTGAACTGAATATCAAAAGCTTTGGAAAAGTTTTGTCCTAGCTCATGAGATGTTCCTGCTTGCAAAGCTTTCATATCTTTCATCATTGCTTCAATAGAATAGGTAGTAGTAGCTCCAGCGAATCTTTCATTTGCGGATTTAATTCCTTTTACAACAGATACTCCTGCTACATTTTCTGCAAACTCTGCGTATATATCTAACATTTGTCTAGCTTCTAGTGTTGCTTCTTCTTCTGTTTTATGAGCAGTATGACCCTCTTGCCAGAGGAACTCTGATGTTCTTAAAAATAATCTAGTGCGCATCTCCCAACGTACTACATTTGCCCATTGATTAATTAACATCGGAAGGTCTCTATGGCTTTTAATCCACTTGGAAAACATATGATTAATTATTGTCTCAGAAGTTGGACGGACAACTAATGGTTCTTCCAGTTCCTTTCCGCCCGCATGTGTTACTGTTGCTAACTCTGGAGCAAAACCTTCTACGTGTTCAGCTTCTTTTTGAATAAAAGAATTTGGAATAAATAAAGGAAAATAAGCATTTTCATGACCAGTATCTTTAAATCTTTTATCTAAATAACTTTGTACACCTTCCCATAATGAATATCCATATGGTCTTATTACCATAGTTCCTTTTACTGGTGAATAGTCTGCAAGTTGTGCTTGTTGAATAATGTCTGTATACCACTGATTAAAGTCATCCGACATAGGAGTTATTTTTTCAACCATGTTTATATCTTAAAGGTTTTAATTTTCAATATCAGTATTTGTAGATATCTCAATAACTGATTTTGTTTTTTTATCAAAGTCATTAATATCGCCTTGAGAATTTATTAGATCTTTAGCATCCTGTGCAGCAATAGTTGCAGCATTTTTATCTGCAGCCGCTAATCTCGCCTCTATTCCCTCTTCAACAAGAAGGCGTCCTTCTTGAACTAAAGCTTCAACCATTTCATTTTCTTTTACTACCTTTACAACTTGACCTTTTATAAAAAGATGGCCCCTTCCTTTACCAGCGGCAATTCCTAAATCTGCAGACCTAGCTTCTCCAGGACCATTCACAACACAACCCATAACTGCAACTTGTAAAGGAAAGCCTTGTTCTTCCAAAGCAGTTTGAGCTTGACTTGCGATCTCTATTACGTCTACTTCTGCTCTTCCGCAACTGGGACATGCAATTAAATCTAAAGATTTTCTTTCTCTTAAATTAAGATACTCAAGTAACTGTCTACCATATTTTGCTTCTTCAATCGGATCAGTAGTAAGTGATAATCTTATAGTGTCACCAATACCTTCCGATAATAATGTAGATATACCTGCGATAGATTTAATTAGTCCGCCAGGTAATGGTCCTGCTTCAGTTACTCCTAAATGTAACGGATAGTCGACTTTTTCAGCAAGTAATCTATAGGAATCAATCATGGATGGCACATTTGAATGTTTTACGGAAATTTTAATATTATGAAAATTAACATCCTGAAGATACCTAGTTTCTAGTAAAGCTGATTCAACTAGTGCCTCTGGAGTAGCATCTCCATACTTATCTAATATGTCTTTGTCTAATGAACCAGCATTAACACCAATGCGTATGGGAATATCTGCATTTAAACATTCTTTTGCAACTTCTTTGATTTGCTTTTCATTTCTAATGTTTCCAGGATTAAGTCTTAATCCCTGGACTCCAGCTTCAATAGCAGCTAAAGCTAACTTGTATTGAAAATGAATATCTGCAACAACCGGGACTGGGCTTCTAGCACAGATTTTAACCAATGATTCAGCAGCTTCAATTTCATTACAGGTAACTCTTACGATGTCAGCACCATTTGATGCTATTTCATATATTTGTTCGAGAGTTTTCTCAGTATCTCTAGTTTTAGTTGTAGTCATAGATTGGACTGAGATGGGATGTTCAGAGCCAACTCCAATATTTCCAAGCATAAATTGAGTTGTTTTTCTTCTTTTTATCATAATTTTATTGGTTGAGTTATATCTAAATAGAAAGCAGTAATTCCTAAAAAGACGAAAACTATAATAACAACTGCAGCAATAGGGTAAAGTTTTTTATCTTCTACTTTTTTTCCAGTGATGCCCTCATAAAGTGCAAGCACTATTCTTCCACCATCTAGAGGCACTAGCGGAATTGAGTTAAAAACAGCTAAAAATATATTCACAAAAGCAAGTAAACTAAATAGATTGACGTAGCCACCTTCGGCAATTTGATTTCCTGCTTGTGCTAATCCTATTGGGCTCAATGGCCTTACCTCATCAGGAATGGATTCACCTGAGTACGTACCTAATAGTGTTTGTAAATTTGCAGGACTAAATAGAGTAACTATTCCCTGTATTGCTGATTTGGTCATATCTAACTCAACTAATGTTGTAGCTGGGACAGCTTCTAAGATACTTAAAGTTTGCCTTTCCAACACTGGAGATACACCAAGGTATCCATAACTTTTGTTATTTATATCTCTAGCTTCAAGTATTGTTGTAGTGATATATTTTTGGGAATTTCTTGTATATCCAATACTTACCTCTTGATTTGGATTTACTTCAATTACGCTGACTAAACTATCCCAATTATTCACACTCTTACCATTAAAAGAATAAATAACATCACCAGGTTTTAAACCGGCTATTTCGGAAGGTGCAGAATCACTCTCGCTTACAGAGGATGTTCCAATAGTGCTAATTTCTAAGGTTGGTTGTTCAATCCCATAAAAAGCAAATATAGAAAATAATATTATCCAAGCAAGTAAGAAATTAACTATGATTCCGGAAGAAGCAATATATAATTTTTTTGTCCATGTTGCAGTATGAAATAATTCATTGTTTTCATACCCCTCAGGACTTTCATTCTGATCCATACCTGGTATTTTTACATAACCACCCAATAAAAATGCTTTCAAGCCATACTCAGTTTTATTTTTTTTAAATGAAAATATTTTAGGACCAAAACCTACAAAGAATTCAGATACAGCGATTTTTGATCTTCTTGCAGATATATAATGACCTAATTCATGCAAAACTACAAAAAGAGTTAATAAAGCAATCGTTAAAATAGCATTCATATATTAATTATTACACTTATTGGATTAAATCTAAAAAATGAATAAAGAACACTAAGACAGGAAAACTTAATAATTGTGAATCAATTCTGTCTAATACCCCGCCATGACCAGGTAATAAAGAACTAGCATCTTTTATTTCAACAGATCTTTTAATTTTTGATTCAAATAAATCACCTAAAGTTGCAAAAAGTATAAAAATTACAGAAAGTAATAAACTCTGAATTAACGATAATTCTAAAGTATTGCTTAACACAAAAAAATTAACAACAACACCCACAATAAGACCAGCGAGAAAACCTTCTACAGTCTTATTTGGAGATATATTACTTGCTAATTTTCTTTTTCCATATCTTCTTCCAAATTCATATGCTGCTATGTCAGACAAAGATATAGAAATTAATAAAAGATAGGTAAATAATGAGCCAAAATTACTTAATATATATCCAATAGCTCCTATTCCAGAACCAAACCATACAAGAAATAAAAAAGAACTTCCAAATTTTTCATAGATGCCATACTCTACAAAAGAACCCGTATATATCACGACACCCAGTGGAAATATAAAAAAAGGTAAATAGTAATTTTCATAACCATAAAAATAAACAATTATTAATGGTGCGAGAGAAGCATATAAAAGTAAAGGATATGGAAGCATTATTCCATAATCAAAAATATCAAACCACTCTTTTGTAGCTATAAGAGCAATAATTACTAAAAGAATAAGAGCAGTTGTTTTATTTAAGAAAAATAAAGTTACAAGGGCTAGTAGACCTATACCTGTATAAACCCTTGGATTTGAAAGTAAACTGAAATTTCTATTTTGACTATCATTTTCAGGTTCTGGTTCAATATCATTATCAGGAAGTTCAATATACCCAGGCCAAAAGGTGCCGTCATTATCGGCTTGATATAATTTTCTAAACCTCAAGTAATTCATTCTGCTTCACCAAAAGTAATTCATCAACTTTATTAACAAAATTATCTGTTAATTCCTGTACTTTTGATTCTAATCGTTTAATTTCATCTGCAGAATGATCATCTTTTAATTTAGAAATTTCATCAATCCCATATCTTCTGTGGCTTCTAACAGATACTTTTGCATCTTCTGAAAATTTTGATGCAACTTTACCTAATTCTTTTCTTCTCTCTTCAGATAAGGGAGGTATTGGAATTCTTATGACTTCGCCATCATTAGCTGGATTTAATCCTATATCTGCATTCATTATAGATTTTTCTATCTCTTCCAAAGCAGATTTATCGAATGGTTGAATTACTAATAATTTAGGATCAGGAACAGAAATTGTAGCAAGTTGTTGAAGTGGGGTCTTTGTACCATAATATTCTACATTTAATTTATCAACCAATGAAGGATTTGCTCTACCAGTTCTAATTGTTGCAAAATCATCTACAAGGTGATTAATAGATGTGAGCATTTTTTCTTCTATTAGTTTTATTAGTGCTTCGGACATATTTTTATTTTATTAAAGTGCCGATTTTTTCACCAATCAAAGCACTATATATATTTTCTTTTTTTGTTCCATTGAAGACTCTTATGGGCATTTCATTTTCTTCACATAAAGTTATTGCAGTCAAGTCCATGACTTTTAATTTACTGGATACAACTTCTTTGTATGATATTTCTTCATATTTTGAAGCTGATTTATCCTTTTCTGGATCTTTATCATAAACACCATCAACTCTCGTAGATTTGAGCATTAAATTTGCGTCAATTTCTGCTGCACGTAGTGAAGCAGCTGTGTCGGTTGTAAAATATGGGTTACCAGTACCAGCAGCAAAAATAACTACTCTCCCCTTTTCCAAATGTCTAATTGCTCTTAACCGAATATATGGTTCAGCAACAGCAGTCATTGTTATTGCTGACTGCACTCTGGTTTGAGTACCATTCTTATCTAATGCATCTTTTAGAGCAACTGCATTAATTACCGTTGCAAGCATACCCATATAATCAGCATTTGCCTGAGCCATATTTTGAGCTGATTCTTGTACTCCGCGAAAGAAGTTTCCTCCACCAACTACAACTCCTATCTGAATACCCTCTTTGTTTGCATGTGTTATCTCTGAAGCAATTCTTTCAATTATATCTGGCTGAATGCCGAAGTTAGTTTCAGGATTAGCAAAGGATTCTCCAGAAAGTTTAAGTAGAACCCTACTCATTTCAACTACCTACTTCTATTCTTGAGAATGTTTTTATATATATTTTTTCACCAAGTTTTCCAGAAAGTTCTTCTATCATTATGCCAACTTTTCCTTCATAAAATTCTGGATTACAAAAAGTTTGTTCATTCAATACATAATCTTTGTAAAAAGAAGAAATTTTACCATCTACAATTTTAGAAATAACATCTTTAGGCTTACCTTCATTTTCGGATTGTTTTTGTATAATGTCTTTTTCTTCATCAATTCTGTCAGATGGAACATCTTCAATATTTAAAAATTCTGGCTTTAATGCAGCAATATGCATCGCTATTTGTTTAGCAACATTTTTAAATTCATCTGATTTAGCTACAAAATCAGTTTCACATGCTAATTCTACTAAAACACCAGAGACTGCTCTATCTTGTTGATAGTGAATATAGTCTCCTATAGTTCCCTGGTTCGCTTCTTTATCAGCACGTTTTTTTGAATCAGCTAATCCTTTTTCTCTTAAAGTTTTAACTGCTTTATCAAAATCACCATCGTTTTCAGAAAGAGCTTTTTTGGCATCCATCATGCCCGCACCAGTCATATCACGTAATTTTTTTACATCACTAGCTGAAATCGACATTAGCTATTCTCCTTATTTTCTACTTCTGCTCTTTTTCCTGATCCCTTCAAACAAGCATCGGCAATAGCTGAAGTTATTAATTCTATTGATCTGATAGCATCATCATTACCTGGGACAACAATTTCTACTCCCTCTGGGTCAACATTAGAATCAGCCAGACCTATGACAGGTATGCCTAATTTTTTAGCTTCTGTTATAGCTGTTGATTCATTCGCTAGATCAACAACAAAAAGAGCCTCGGGTAATTTATTTAAATTAACAATTCCACCTATTGATTTATTAAGTTTTTCAATTTCCCGTCTTATTTTTAATCTTTCTGATTTTGTGTATGCATTAATTTCACCAGATGATTCAAGTGCCATTAATTCTTTAAGATAAGTAACTCTTTTAATAATTGTTTTAAAGTTAGTTAGCATTCCACCCAACCACCTGAAGTTAACATAAGGCATATCTGCTCTAATTGCTTGATCTTCTATTACTTGTTGAGCTTGTGGTTTAGTTCCAACAAAAAGTACTTTTCCACTATTAGCTACAAGTTTTTGTATATAATCCTGTGATTTTTCAATTGCTTCATAGGTAATTCTTAAATCAAGAATGTGAATTCCACTTTTCGCACTATAAATATATTTGTCCATCTTTGGGTTCCATCTCTGTGTTTGATGGCCAAAATGAACTCCTGCTTCAAGCAAGTCTTTCATCGACGTCGACATAGTTTCTCCTTTGGTTATTTCATCCCATATTCCTTGCATAAGCGGTTTCCAAACTTTCGTTCACCAAGGAAACTTGTAAATATGGTGTCTAATTTCTATAAAATTCTAATATCTATTTGATATTATTCAACCCCTAGGGTGAGATTGTTTAAACTTTTCTTTAAGTTGTTTTTTTGATACGTGTGTATAAATTTGTGTGGTTGTTGGATCATTATGACCCAAAAGTTCTTGAACAACTCTTAAATCTGCTCCACCCTCTAGTAGATGAGTTGCAAAGGTATGTCTTAAACTATGTGGAAACGTACCAACTCTGAGATTTACTATTCTCCTTATCTCTCTTTCACTTAACTGACCACCTCTTATGCCTAAGAACATGTAATCATGTGATTTATTATTCGCTAACTCTATCCTTGCAACTTTAAGATAACTAGAAATAGATTTTCCAGCTCTTGCAGTTATTGGCAATACCCTTTCCTTGCTACCTTTTCCGAGTACTTTTATAGATTTATTAAGTTTGAAATTTTGAATTTTTAAATTAGCTACTTCACTTACTCTTAAGCCAGATGAATACATTAATTCTAAAATTGCTTTATCTCTAATTTCTTTGGTAGTTTGAAATGGTAATTCATCCAATAACTTATTGATATATGAAGAACTTAGGATATTTGGTAATTTTTTTTCTGATTTAAGGTTTGTTACTGTTTGAATAAGGGTTGCATCAAAGTAATCCATTTTAGATGCCCATTTTAAAAAAGTTTTAATTGAAGTGATTTTTCTATTAATTGTTGATTTAGCATAATTTTTTCTACTTAATAATTTTAAATACAATGAAAATTCACCAATATCTTGATTAATTTCCAAATATTGAAATATGTCGTATTCATAAGAAGTTACTGTGTGTGATGAATAGCCTTTAACTTTACTTAAATATGCTAAATATTCTTTAACAATTTTATCTTGGTACTTTTTATTAGTGAGATTCAAGTCTTTTTTCTAGTTTTCTTTGCAAGCCTGACAGTATAAGTGTGATGATTAAGTATAAAACAGTAAGAACTAGGTAGGTTTCAGCAAACCTAAAGGTACTGCCAGAATATAATCGTCCTCTATAAGTAAGATCTTCTACAGCTAATACAGAAAGCAGTGAGGAGTCTTTCATCATAGATATGAAATCATTACCAAGAGCGGGAAGCATGTTTCTAAATGCTTGGGGTAAAACAATATATCGCATAATTTGTCTGTCAGACAAACCCAAAGAGGCCCCACCTTCTCTTTGCCCTTGATGAACAGATTCAATACCAGCGCGAAAAACTTCTGCTATGTAAGCGCCATAAAATACAGATAAAGCAATAATTGCACGAACAAGCATGGGAACGTTGCCATTATTAATATTAAATAATTCAGCACCTCTGACAACAACAACAAATGCTATTGTAAATATTAAAATCAGAACTGGGACACCTCTTATAAATTCAATATAAGTTCTAGAGATTGTTCTAGCATATTTGTTTTTAGATATCCGACCTATTCCAGAAACAAGACCCAGAAATATAGCAACAATAAAAGAAATTAGTGTTGAAAGAAAAGTTATAGCAAGGCCTGGAAGAATAAAATTGAAAGCTTTATTATATTCAGGGTTTGAAAAAATAACATATACCATATAAGCGATAACACCACTTAATATTAATATCCACCAATTGTCAGGTTTTAATAGGTTCTTTATTTTCATTATTTTCCTATATTAAAGCAATAGGCACGGATTTCCGTGCCTATTACAAATTTAAATATAAATAAAAACTTACTTATACTTCACAGTCCTCTGGTAAATATTCCTCAGGAATGTTTTCATCACACTCTGCTATATCATCGTATGTTACAGCAAAATCTGGTGAGAAGAATTTAGCATTAATTTCTGCAAGTTTTCCGCTTGCTTCCATTGCTTCTAAACCTTGATTAACTACATCTACTAATGGGCTTCCGTTAGGAAATGCGAAACCGAGTTGTTCAGAGGTTAAATCTCCTCCAACTAGTTTTACTTGGTCTTTATTAGCTCCCATATAACCTAGGCCAGCAGTTTCATCAATAATTGATGCGTCTGCGTCTCCTGAGATTACAGCTTGAATAGCAAAGTTAAAGTCATCGTATGCTTTAACTTTGTCTTCTCCTAGTTCAGAAACCGCAAACTCATAGTTTGTAGTTCCTTTTTGAGTAGCTACTGTGTAATCTCCGCTCTTAAGATCTTCAATACTTGTAATATCATCATTTCCGACTGCTACAAGTACTCTCTGAGCTAAATTGATATATCCGTTAGAGAAGTCAATAATTTCGTCTCTTTCAGCTGTTATGGTAATTCCGTCACCTGCGATCATAAACTGACCATCAGAAACTGCTTGAATCATTCCATCCCAAGCTGCTGGTACGTAAACTGGCACGAAATTCATTAATTCTGCCATATGGTTAAAGACATCATAGTCCCAACCTTTTGCTTCGCCGTCAGCTGCATCAATATAATTAAATGGCAAATACGCATTCTCAACAGCAAATGTAAACTCACATCCATCAAGATCAGGTAATCCATTTTCTCCTGTTGTAATTTCTACTTCATCACAAGGAGTTGCTGATCCGCCACCACAGGCAGCTGCAACTAATGCAAGAGCAATAATTAATAGGAGTGATTTTTTAGTGTTCACTTAGTAAACCTCCGTTTTCTTAAGTTAGAATTATTGCATAAATATACAAATATATGAATATTTATACAATTATTTTATTCATCTAATGTATTTTTAAATTGAGGTTTTCTTTTATCTAAAAAGGCAACCATACCTTCAGCAGCATCAGAATGTAAGAATCTGCTATTTTGATTATCTGTTTCATTCTGTAAAGACTGTTCAAAGGTTAAATCAAGACCATCTCTAATTTGCTGCTTAACCATACAAATTGAGATAAAACTTTGATTATTTAATTTTTCGATAAGATTATTAAACTCAACATCAATATTTTCTGTACTAGTCATTTTATAAAGTACACCTAAATTGTTTAATTCCTCTCCACTTATTTCATTTGAAGTCATCATCAATTCTTTTGCCTTTTGGATACCAATAATTCTAGGAAGAACCCAAGATCCTCCAAAGTCAACTACTAAACCTCTTCTTACAAAAACTTCTATAAATCTAGTTTCGGGAGTAGCAATAATAAAATCACTTAAGAGCATCATGTTAGAACCTGCCCCAGCAGCAATTCCATCAACAAGTGAAATTACAGGTTTTTTACAATTCCATAATCTAAGTGCGGCAGCTGAAACATCATCCATTAATGCATTAATATTTTCTCCTAATTGTGCACCGGCAGAATAATTTCCATTTACATGTTTAATGACTAGATACTTAAGATCACTTTTTTCAAATTCATCAATTTGTGTAATCAATGAACTCCAATCTTCCGAACCTATTGCATTTCGTGAACTTTCGTCATTAAATTGTATAAATTTAATATCATTTTCATTCTTATATTCAAGAACCATATTTAGAAGTTTAATACAAAATAATTTAGAATGTATGTATGGGATTTAATCCAAATAGAGAATATAAAGCTAACAAAACTGATTATGTAAATATCGTAGCTGCTTTGATACTTACAATTGCTGTTCTTATTTGGGCATTAAATTAAATGATTTTCTATGAATATCAGATAATCCATATTTAGTTATAGCCTGGCGATGTACTTTGGTACCGTAACCTTTATTATTTTCAAAATGATATTCCGCATAAGATTTTGAAATATCAATCATGTACTCATCTCTTATAACTTTTGCAATAATGCTAGCAAGTGCAATTGCTCTGCAGTTGTCCTCTCCTCTAATTACAGAAACTGCATTATATTTTTTGATTTTAAAATGGTCGACATAAACTGAATCACCAGTTTTGTATATAGAACCTATAGATTCTTCTAATACTTTTTCATTTGCAATTTTTATACCATAAATATCAATAAATTTATTATCGTACGAAGAATAAGAATATTCGATGTCATTTTCTCTGACAATACTTAAAATTTCAGATCTTTTTTTTGGAGAAAGCTTTTTTGAATCTCTTACTTCTTTTAATAAATGGAGATGTGAATGTTTAATTTTAACTGCAGCAGCTGCTATTGGTCCAGCAAAACAGCCTCTGCCAACTTCATCAGCGCCAATTATGTATTTGTTGGGATCAGCTTCCCAAATTTTATCTTCAATCATTTAGTTTTTTATAATTATCAAAAGGAAATATAACATAAGATGCTTTTCCAATAATATTTCTTGTAGGCACAGTTCCAATATATCTCGAATCTTGGCTATTAATTCTATTATCTCCTAAAACAAAAAATTCATTTACTGGGACAGTGTATGTCTGATTCTCAAAGTAACTTGATTCTTCAATGTTTAAAACTATAAATTCCTTGCCGTTAACAAAAACTTTTCCATCTTTTTCGATGTTTACAACATCACCTCCAACACCAACAACTCTTTTTATTATTGCTGTGTTAAGTATGGAATCACTTGTGTTTAAATTCCAAACTTGAAGAGCTTGAAAATATTCTTCTAAAAAGTCCTGAGAGTACGGAATCTCAGGACTGTAAAAAATAACTATATCTCCACTTTCAATATTTATTGGAGTTAGTGCATCTTTTAAAACAAGTACCCTATCATTTATTTCTAAGGTTGGTTCCATAGAAGATGAAGGTATAAAATATATTTGAATAATAAAAGTTCTAACAAATGTGGCAGCTAAAATTGCTACAAAAATAGTTAACAGTGTTTTAATAATTTTTCGAATAATAATTTTATTTTAATTAATTAGTTACGATCTTCTTTAATTTTTGCAGATTTACCAACTCTATCTCTCAAGTAATAGAGTTTTGAACGTCTAACTTTACCTTTTCTAATTACTTCGATTGAGTCAACTATAGGAGCATGGACAGGAAAGATTCTTTCAACACCAACTCCAAAAGAGAGTTTTCTTACGGTAATTGATTTATTAACGCCAACACCATTAACAGCAATTATCACACCTTCAAAGGTTTGAATTCTTTCTCTATTTCCTTCTGAAACTTTAACATTAACTTTGACAGTGTCTCCTGATTTAAATGAAGGTAACTCATCTTTAATGTACGATTTTTCAATGTTTTTTATTAAATCCATATTCACTCCAAGGAAGAATTATATAAGTAAATACAGTTTATATGTCTTTTAAATTATTCTTTTTCCAATTGTCTATTTCTTTGTGATTTCCTGAGAGAAGTACGTCTGGTACTTTATTGTCTTTATAGGTTTCTGGACGTGTATATACGGGAAAATCTTTTTGATTATTAACAAAAGTTTCATTAGTTAATGATTCAGGATTACCTAATACATTAGGAATTCTTCTTAAAATAGCTTCTAAAAGATACAATGCAGGAATTTCACCTCCAGAAACAACGGAATGACCTATTGATATCTCATAATCGGAATGCATATCAATTACTCGCTGGTCAAAACCTTCATACCTACCACAAATTAAATTAAGGGAATCATATTTAAGAAGCTCTTGTATTAAATCTTCGTTTAATTGTTGTCCAGAAGGTGTTAGAAAAACATTTTTTTTAGCTTCATTTTGTAAAATTGCATTATCCAAAGGCTCTGGCATTAAAACCATACCAGGCCCTCCCCCATAAGGTGAGTCATCTACTTGCTTGTATTCCCCTATTCCAAAATTACGAAGGTTAACAGTAGAAATTTCGATTAAATTATTTTTTAGAGCTTGATTGATTATTCCAACCTTTTTCCATTCCTCAATCAAATCAGGAAAAAGTGTAATAACTTGATATTTATTCATTTTTAGTATGAGCTTTTTCCATTTTTTTAAAATCTGTATACAACGTATTTCTTAACATGGGTATTTTATTTTCGTTTGATATTATTTCAATAAACTGATTTTGAGTTGTTTCTTGACCGTGATCCGCACCTGAAGCACGACTAATATTTTCATTTATTAATGTTCCCCCAAGGTCATTGACTCCTGCATGTAAAAGTTTTCCTGCACCATCATGTCCTAACTTAACCCAACTTGCTTGTATATTATCAATGCTGTTAAGAAAAAATATTCTTGCGAGGGCATGAATAAGGACTACTTCATCCCATGTGGGTCCAGGCATGCTTTTACCCTGCAAGTATATTGGTGAACCCATATGTACAAAAGGAAGAGGAACAACCTCTGTAAAACCTCCTGTAGTTGATTGGATATCCCTTATTAATTTAAAATGATTCACCCATGATTGAACATCATCAATATGTCCAAACATAATTGTTGCAGTAGATTTAATTCCTAAACTGTGAGCAACTTCCATAACGTAAGCCCATTGAGAAGAGGTTATTTTATCTGGACATAAATATCGCCTAACCCTGTCGTCGAGTATTTCAGCTGCAGTGCCAGGAAGCGTATTTAAACCTGCATCCCTAAGCATTTCCAAGTATTCCTCTACTGGAGTATTAATAGTTTCAGCACCTTGCCATATTTCTAAAGGGGTAAATCCATGTATATGTAAATCGGGTACTGCATTTTTTATTTCCTGAATCATAGACATATAAAATTCGCCAGTATATTCGGGATGAATACCACCCTGAAGGCAAACCTCAGAAGCACCCATTTCATATGCTTCTACTGACCTGTCAACAATCTCTGGAATATCAATAGAGTAAGGTTTCTCTTTCAAATTTAAACTATTAGGCCCTTTTGAGAATCCACAAAACCCACATTTGTAATAACATTGATTTGTGTAGTTAATATTTCTATTCTTAACAAAACTTACTTTATTTCCATTCTTTTCAAGGTTTAACTTATTGGCGACTTCAACAATATCATTTAATTTTGTACCAGATGTTTTAAATAACTTAAATAAATCATCTTCGCTGATCGGCTCTGAATTGTTAATTTTTTGAATAATTTCATCAAATACTTCATCTTGAAATTGAGAAATATTATTATGTTCAAAATTATCTAATTTATGTAAAGGAAGACCACTACCAGGAGACCATTCAGTTTTTACTCGCCTATAACCTCTTACATCTTTTGCATTAAGGTACCGAAAATATCTTTTTGAATCAAACAACTCTCTGGCTTCATCAATAGAAAAAAGAGGTGATAAGACAGTTCTCTCGTAATAATTAAAACCAATGTGATTTTGGAGTTCTAATATTTGCTCTGAACTCCAATCTCTTAGTAGAAGGTCGTCTATTCCCTTATTAGATAGCAATAAAGCTTCTTCTGTCGAATCAGCATAACTACTAATTAAAAATTCATTTTTAGTTTTAATTGATTTAAAAAAAGCTATATCACTAACATTATTTATTAAAACAAAACCAGGATTTAGTCTATCAATGACTTCAAGAGCAATTTCACGAGATCCTGAATGTTTATATATAAGCCTTTTACTCTCTGAGGTTTTATACGTTTTCCAGTTATTTTCATTAACTATCCACATATCACTATCAATCTCAATATTTTTAGATATAGTTTGAAACTCTTTACTATGAATTAATTCAATATCAACAGAGGTGTCTTCTTTGATTAAGAATGCTGATGTTCCTTCATTTTTTCTCGAGTTTAAATATATTTCATTGTCATTATCACAAGGTCGTATTCGCAAGTATGAAATATTTTTACTCATTATTTTCCCTCGGGTAACCGTCAGTATCAATAATATTATTAATTTTTTCAAACATTGCTTCATTTAACCATTCTTTTTCAATAAATCGAGGATAAACGGGAAGCCTTTTTTTTAATATTTGATTTGAATTTATAACTTCAGTATTTAATTTTTCTAAATCAGGCCATAAATGATCTGGATTAACCCAGTCAATAGTTAAAGGTGAAATGCCTCCTAAATCATTTATTCCACTTTTTAAAAATAAAGTTATATCTGGAGAAAGATTTGGTGGAACCTGGATTGAAATATGACCAGGAACAAAAATTCTAGTTGTAGCAATAATTCTCAAATACAAATCATTCGTTACTTCAGCATTGTTTCTCATCAATGTATTAAGTTTTGCTCTAAAATTCTGCAAAATTATTTCTTGAATAGCTGGATTATTTTTTGATAGATTGATTATTTGCTCAATATCATTTATTAACTCATCTTTAGTTTCAGTTAGTCCTAATAGTAAACCTGTGGTCATCGGGTATTTAACTTCTAGAGCATTGTTTAATGTTTCTAATCTTAAGTCAACATACTTAGTTGTTGTTTTATAATGCGGTTTTCCTTTTGAGTAAATATCTTTTGAGAAACTTTCAATCATTATGCCACCCGAAGGTGAGTGGAGTTTCAAATCGGTGATTTCCTGCTTAGACATCAATCCTGGGTTAGCATGTGGAAGAATGTTATAAGTTTTATTAACTTCCTTCATGCAATTAATTAAATACTGGTGAGTTGATTCATAACCTAAATCATTTAGCTGATCTTTTGCAGCTTTCCACTTTATCTCCGGTTTGTCACCTAGAGTAAAAAGAGCCTCGTAGCAACCTACAGCATCTCCAGCTTTAGCAATACTCAGCACATCATTTATTGATAGGTATTCACCACCATCATTAGGAGATTTTACAAATGTACAATAAGCACATTTGTCTCTACACATAGTTGTTAGGGGAATAAATACTTTAGGACTATAAGTTATAGGTTTACCGAAATGTTCTATTTTTTTCTGATGTGACTCTTCAATTAATTCACTTGTAGGAATATCGCCAAATATAAAATCATTGATATTTTTGGTTATATTTATCATAAACTACTTTTTTAAGCTATATTATTACTTGATTGTAACAAGATGTTACAAAAATAATTATTAGGAAAATAAATGACAAAAGTTTCACTCTTAGGATTTGGAAGAATAGGTAGAGATTTATTTAGACAATCTATTTCCAATGAGCATATAAACATAATTTCAATTTCAGACACAGCTGACAAGAAAAATCTTATCTATCTTCTTAAGTATGACTCTATATATGGAAAGCTTGACGCAACAATTGAAGAATCTGAAAATGGAATCATTGTTAATGGAAAAGAAATTCTCTTCAATAATTGGAAAGATTCAACAGAAGCAGATTGGAAATCTTTAAATACTGATGTAGTAATTCTTGCTACTGGTAAACCCCAAATGATTGATGAAATTAATGGACACATCAATAAAGGTTGTAAAAAAGTCTTAATAGCTTCTACACCGATGGAATTTGGTGATGTACAAATATATATTCCTGGTGCAAATGATGATAAAGTTGACTTCACGCAGAATTCCTTTTCGTTAGGGTCAAATACTGCAAATGCAGTCTCACCAATTTTGAAACATCTAGACGAAAAAGTTGGAATTAAGCGTGCGTTCTTAACAACAGTACATGGATACTCAAACTCTAATAGACTGGCAGATGTTGCTGGAGAAGGATTTAGATTAAATAGAGCTGCTGGAGAAAATATCATACCCAGTATTACTAAATCTTCTGATGTAATAGTTGAGGTACTTCCAGAATTTAAAAATAAAGTCGCTTCATCATCAATGACAGTTCCCGTACCTGATGGAAGTACTGTTGATTTAACCATTGACTTAGAAAAAGAAACATCTATTGAAGAAATAAATGGACTCATAGAGGATATGTCTAAAAATATTTTGAAAAACATAATAGGAATTACTTATGATCCTATAGTTTCTTCCGATGTAGTCAGAAGCACACTTTCCGGTCTAGTAGATGGTCTTGCCACAATGGGTATTAATAATAAAAAAATTAAATTAATTATTTGGTTTGATAATGGATGGGGATATGCAGCACGAATTATTGATACACTAAAAAAATTGGATATGGAGTAAATATGGGAAATATTGCAATTAATGGATTCGGTAGAATTGGGAGATCAATTCTAAGAATTATAATTGAAAACAATTCGCCATTTAATGTTGTAGCCATTAATGATTTAGGAAACTATGAAAATTTAGCTTATTTACTAAAGCATGATTCAGTAATGGGTGTTTTAGATGCAGATGTGTCAGTAGAAGGTAATAAATTAAAAGTAAATGAACGAACTATTGAACTTGTGTCAATAAAAGATCCTAAAGATTTGCCATGGAAAGAGCATAATGTCGACGTAGTCATTGAATCTACTGGAATTTTTAGAGACAATGAATCACTCAATAAGCATATTGAAGCTGGAGCAAAAAAAGTTCTACTTACTGTACCACCCAAAGATGAAATAGATGCAACAATCGTTCTGGGAGTAAATAATAACGACTTAAATGATGATGATAAAATCGTTTCAAATGCTTCATGTACTACAAATTGCCTAGCGCCTATTGCTAAAGTTCTTAATGATAATTTTGGAATTAAATCAGGATTGATGACTACTATTCATGCCTACACCAATGATCAAGCCCTAGCTGAAACAACACACAGCGATTTCAGAAGAGGAAGGAGTGCTACACAAAATATTATCCCAACTTCTACTGGAGCAGCTAAAGCAGTAGGTATGGTACTACCTGAATTAAATGGAAAACTTGATGGTATGGCAATGAGAGTTCCTGTTCCTGATGGTAGTGTTGTTGATTTAGTTGTTGAACTTGAGAAAAACGTAACTATTGAAGAAGTAAATAGTGCGATTAAAAAAGCGTCTGAGGGTGAGCTAAAAGGTATCTTGGAGTATTCAGAAATTCCACTTGTATCAACCGACATTCTTAATAATCCACACTCAAGCATATATGATGCATCTTCAACTCAGCTTTTGGATAACAATCATTTAAAAGTTGTATGCTGGTATGACAATGAGTGGGGTTACTCTAATAGAGTGGTTGATTTAATAAAGGAGCTACTCTAAAAAATGAATGAAGAATTGCCCTTACCCCCTAAAGCCATAGGGAACTATGTTACCTACAAAAAATCTGGGAATCTTATATTCACTTCAGGACATGTTCCAATTAGTGATAACAAGAAATATATTGGTAAAGTACCAAATGATATAACCATAGATGATGCTTATTTAGCTGCAGCTTTATGCGCTGAACTGACAATATCAACTTTGAAAGCAAATACTGATATTAATAAACTTCAACCCTTAAATGTTGTTGGGTTTGTTAATGCTGATGAAACTTTTGAAGATCATGCAAAGGTCTTAAATGGTTTTACAGATACATTAACAAATTATTTTACAGAAAAAGCAACAAGATCAGCGGTAGGTGTTAAAAGTTTACCTCTAAATGTATGTGTAGAAGTTCAGTGTATATTTAGCTATGAATAAGTTAATTGGAATTTCAACTGGCATTAAAAATGTTGATATGGCTCCAGGTAATATTCCATGTGTAGTTATTAACAATGATTTTGTTAATTTGTGTAATAGTTATGGAAGTACAGCTGTAATAATTGGACCTCAAAGTAATTTAAATAATATTGATATTTCAAACTTTGATGGCCTTATTGTATCTGGTGGTGGTGATATAAATCCAAATATGTATGGACAAGACGTAGAAGATAAGACATCAAGAATTTCTGACAACAGAGATTCTACTGAATTAAAGCTTTTTAAATCTGCTGAAAAAAACATGATTAAAACTCTTGCTATTTGTAGAGGTAATCAATTACTGAATGTTTATAAAGAAGGCACACTATATCAAGATTTATATGATTCAGGATTTACAGAGATAAATCATGATAAACCTTTCGAGGATGCAAGATCACACATTCATGATATTCATATCGATAAAGAATCTAAATTGTATTCTTTAGTTGAAGAAGAGAAAATAAGCGTTAATTCGATTCATCATCAAGGGATAAACACACTTGGTAAAGATTTGAAGATAACTGCTAAATCACCTGATGGAGTGATAGAGGGAATTGAAACAACTAATGACTGGGAAGCAATAGGAATTCAATGGCATCCTGAAAATATGGTAGAAGACAAATATAGTAAATTAATTTTTGAATGGTTGTGTAGCTAATTCATCATTAATAAGTTCTAAATTTCCATTTTTATATATAAAAAAGTTTTCATTATAAGGGATTGGAAAATCATCAATACCTTTAATATTACAAAAAATCATTTTATTCAAATATTGAAAACTGGTTAGAACTTTACCATCAGGAGTAACCTCTGAATCTTTAAAAAATCCAGGCCATGGAAGGTTATTTATATTTATAAATTTGTTAATTAATTTTTTAGAAAGATATACATCTGAATCTCGTAAATTTTCTATGGATTCAATAGAATCAAAATCTACGAATTTTATTAAGTTTCTATTTTTTAGATGATTTTTAAACTTATCAACGATCAAGTATTCATTTCCTACTCTTAATTCAATATTGTTTAAATTTTGATTTCTAAAAAAAATTTCGATATTTATATATTGAAATCCCTTTAGAGAATGGGGTTTTCCTAATTTGCCAATATAAAAGAGATTATTATTAGTCAATAAATTCGACGCTAGATTGTAGTCCTTCTTCATCTGCAGCGGCTTGAGCTACAGTGCGAATTGCTCTTGCTACTCTTCCACGCTTGCCAATGACTCTACCCATGTCGTTAGGTGAAGTTCTAACCTCAATTGATACATTTTCATCATCAGAATCTGCAATATCTACTTTTACAGATTTAGGATCTTCTACAATCTGAGAAACTATGTATTCAACGACATTCTTTACTATAGAACCTGAAGCCATGATTACTCTTCTTCCTTTTCTGATGAATCCTCATTTGTAGCTTCACTTTCAGAAGTGTTAGATGCTTCCTGCTTTTTTATATTTGCTTTTGAACTACTTTTAATTTTTTCTTCAGGTGCAGTGGGTATTGATACGACTTCGCCTTTTGAAGATCTCCATTGAGCCCAAGCTCCTGATATTTCTAGTAACTTTTGAGCTCGTTCAGATGGCTGTGCACCTTTATCAAGCCAAGATACAGCTTTTTCAACATTTATTTCAACTTTTGAAGGATTGTGATGTGGATCATAGTAACCCAAATCTTCAATGAAACGTCCATCTCTTGGAGATCGAGAATCCGCGACTACAACTCTGTAAGTTCTATTTTTTTTCTTACCTCTTTGTGCAAGTCTTATTTTTACAGGCATTTATTTCCTTTATTTAAATAGCAATACATAATATTACATGATGTAAAACATAAAATGTATATTTATTAGATTAACTTCTTAAGAAAAATAACTAGAAAAGATTTAATGTTTTGCTAATCTGATTCTGATGCAAGTAATAGAACTATCACATCCATTAAAAAATCATTATTTAACTATATTAAGAGACAAAAATACAACTGTTGAAGATTTCAGAACTTATGCTTCAAAACTTTCCTATTTATTAATTCTGGAAGGGTCTAAAAATATTTCCCTTTCAAATAAAGAGGTAGAAACGCCTTTAACAAAGACAGTCGGTTATGAAATCGAAAATGAGAATGTTGCAGTATCTGTCCTTCGTGCTGGGCTTGGACTAGTGGATGGCGTTAAGGATTTAATACCTAATGTTGCGTTTGGATATATAGGTGTTCAACGAAATGAAGAAACAGCAGAACCTGAATATTATTATGAAAACCTTCCTAATCTAGAAAATAAGAATGTTTTTATTCTGGAACCTATGCTTGCAACAGGTGGTTCATTGTCGTTTGCTATTGATAAAGTAAAGGAATCATCACCTAAAAATATTATTGCTTTAACTGTAATCTCAGCCCCTGAGGGAATTAAAAAGTTAGAAGAAACTCATCCTGATGTAACGCTTGTTACTGGAAATATAGATGAGAAATTAAATGAAAACTGGTACATTGTCCCTGGTTTAGGTGATATGGGAGATAGACTTTTCGGTACAATTTAATGAAACGTTGTTTTCTAGTTGTTATTGATTCTTTAGGTGTTGGAGAAGCACCGGATGCAGATATTTACGGCGATTTAGGTACTAACACTTTAGGGAATGTATCTAAAGCTGTTGGTGGTGTAGACCTACCTAATATGGATAAACTTGGTTTTGGAAAAATTACAGATGTTTTAAATATGAATGATTTAAACATTGCAACAGTTGGTAGGCTTTCAGAAGACTCTGTTGGTAACGATTCTACAACAGGCCACTGGGAATTAGCTGGGTTAACTACTAAGACTGAATTTAGTATCTTTGAAAATGGATTTCCTCAAGAACTAATCCAAAAAATTGAAAAAGAAGCAAAGTGTTATTTTATTGGCAACAGGCATGCTTCTGGTACAGAAATTATTGAAGAGCTTGGAAGTGAGCATTTGGAAACAGGCAATCTAATTTTATATACATCAGGAGATTCAGTTTTTCAGATTGCTGCTCATGAAGAAGTTTGCAGTATAGAAAAACTTTATGAAATCTGTAAAATTTCAAGAAAATATTGTAATCAATATAATATTGGAAGAGTTATTGCAAGACCATTCGTTGGTGATAAAGGTAACTTTAAAAGAACATACGATAGAAAAGATTTTGGTATGACTCCCCCGGGTGAAACTATTCTTAGCCTTCTTCATAAAAATAATATTAAAACTTATGGAATAGGAAAAATTACTGATTTATTTGGAACGGAATATTTAACAAATTATGTTCACACGGAAGGAGACAAGGATGGATTAAATTATCTTCTTGATGAAATTATAAATGGTACACATCAATTTACATTTGTAAATTTAGTTGACTTAGACATGCTCTATGGACATAGAGAAGACCCAGAAGGGTATTACAAAGGACTTCAAATAATTGACAAAGAAATTGGAAAAATTTTAGAAGAAATTCGTGATGAGGATTTAATCATCTTCACTGGTGATCATGGCACTGATCCAACAGACGGCAAAACAGATCATTCGAGAGAATTTGTACCAATGGTTGCTTATAAAAAAAATTGTAAGGCTAAATATATTGGTGACTTATCAGGTTTCCACAATGTAGCTTCATCTATTTCAGATTATTTTGAATTAGAAAATATATTTCCAGGTAATAGCTTTTTAAATGATATTTAATTCATTAACCTAATTATTAAATGTTAGATCAAATAAACGAAGCAAAAAATTTTATTAATAAGTTAACTTCAAATAAAGAGATTCACACTGTAATTATTCTCGGATCTGGAATGAGCGGTTTTGAGAAGAACTATGAAATAATGCATCAAGTCAGTTATTCTGATATTCCAAATTTTCTACAACCATCAATAGAAGGCCATTCAGGTACATTAAGCATCGTAGAAATAGAGGGGAAATATACAGCTATTTTATCTGGTAGAGCTCACTATTACGAAGGTTACCCCATTCAAGAATTAGTAATTCCAGTAAGAACCTTTTCCTCATTAGGTGCTAAAAATTTAATACTTACAAATGCTGCAGGAGGTATTTCTTTAGATTACAATCCAGGCGATATAGTCTCAATAACCGACCATATTAATTTAACAGGTGATAACCCACTAATAGGAAAAAATTTAGATGATTTTGGTCCAAGATTTCCTGATATGTCAGAAGTTTATTCCAAACAATTTTTACAAATAGCAGAGTCAATCTCAAAAAATCATTTTGAGTTTAAAACTGGAATATATGCTTGGTTCACTGGACCAACATATGAAACTCCCGCTGAAGTAAATTTTGCAAAAAGAATAGGAGCAGATTTAGTTGGAATGTCTACTGTTCCTGAAGCAATAGTGGCAAAACATGCCGGTATGAATGTATCTGCTTTTTCTCTTGTTACAAATTTAGCAGCAGGAATTAGTGACAGCCCACTAGACCATAATGAAGTAATTGAAATTGCTGAACTTTCTAAAGTTAAACTACAAACATTTATGAAAGAATTTTTATCTCAAATTAATATCAGTAATAATTGAAATAAATTAATATAAATCTATGAACATCACCGTATGCGCTAAACAAATACCAGATCCAGCAAATGAAATAACTTATGACAACGGACTTATTTCAAGACCTGATGAACAAGTTCTTGATGATACTGACAGATATGGTATTGAAATTGCACTTCAGCTTAGAGAAAAATACGATGGTGAGGTAACGGTTATTTCTATGGGACCTGCCGGAACTCAAAAGGGTCTACAACAAGCACTGCAAATGGGAGCTGATAAAACTCTTTACGTAGATGATGATTCTTTAAAAGGAGCAAATTCTCTTATGACTGCAAGCATTCTAAGCGAGCTTGCAAAAACTACTGATGCAGATATTGTAATTTTTGGTACTGAATCAACTGATGGGTACACGGGAACTGTTCCTCAACAGGTTGCTAGATTTTTAAACTTAGATTGTATTTCATACATAAAAGCTATTGAAATTTCTGATAATGTAACCTTAACAAGACAAACCATAGAAGGCTCTGAGAAAGTTACAATGCCTGAAAAATGTGTTCTTTCTGTTACTGCAGGTGGTGTTGAACCTCGATACCCCAATTTTAAAGATATTATGGCAGCTAAACAAAAACCTATAGAAAAAGTTGAGTTATCATCCTTAAATATGAATGCATCACAAAATTTAGAGTTTTTAGATATTGAAAAAATAGAAAATTCCAAAAATGGTGAAACAATTATTGATGAGGGAGAAGCCTACCAAGTAGTTATTGAAAAATTAAAGGAACTTAAAGTAATATGAAAACACTCATACTTGGTGAAGTAATTGATAATAAGTTAAGTTCAGGTACTTTAGAAATCATAAATAAAGCAAGTGGTTTAGGATTAGATTTCAAAGTTGTAACGGTTGGAAGTGTAGAATCACCAGTTCTAGGATCTAGTACTTTTCAACAAACTTATATAAAAAGAAGCGCTGAATCACTTCAATTTAATAATGTTGCAGATAAGCTTTCACAAATCATTCAAGAAGAAAATATATCATTAGTTTTAGCACCATCTACATATCAATCCAGAGACCTAGTTTCTTTCTTGTCAGTTGATTTATCATCTAGTCCGGTATCAAATGTTATTGATTTTGATATTCAAGATAGTGCAGTAATAACAACTAACTCAATTAATGGTGGGGAAAGTATTTACAAGACAAAAATTACATCTTCTCATTCACTATTATTAATCAGACCAAAATCTTTTGATCCAATAGATATTGAACTTAATAGTGAATATGAGACTATTGAAGTAGAAAATTCTTCTATTGAAATCTTTGATGTTTTTAAAGAAGAAAAATCTGGCCCCCAACTTGAAGATTCCAAAATTGTTATATCTGCAGGTAGAGGTATGGTTGAAAAAGAAAATTTATCATTAGTAGAAGATCTAGCGAATAAACTAAATGCAGCAATAGGTGGAACAAGAGCTATTGTTGATGCTGGCTGGATGCCATATTCTCAACAGGTAGGACAAACTGGTAAAACTGTAAAGCCTGACGTGTATATCGCATGCGGTATTTCTGGAGCAACACAACATCAAGTTGGTATGAAAGATTCAAAATTTATTATTGCTATAAACAAAGATGAAGAAGCGCCTATATTTCAACTCGCAGACTTAGGAATTGTAGGAGATACTTTAAGCGTTATTCCTAAAATTAATGAAAATATCTAAAATTTAAAATTATAAGGTAATATTTCTTCAAATTTATAAGTTTTGTACCCTGTTTCATCAACAACTAATACAAATTCTGTATCAAACTCTGCAAGTCTTTGCCTTGAAATCCCACACGGAAATATTGCGGTATCAGATTCTGCGTCAATACAAGCTACAGCAATTGTATTAATTTTCTTTTCACCTTCAGATATTGCCTTAACAACTGCTACATCTTCAGCACAAACAGAAGCTGGGTATGATGCGTTTTCAATGTTGCATCCTGAATATACATTTCCAGAATCTGTTATTAAAGCTGCTCCTACCCTGAAATTTGAATATGGTGCGTATGCTTTAGTGGCTATGTCCTTTGCTAATTGAGCCAATTGGTCGTTATTCATTTGTTATTAATCATGCTTTCAAAATCTTTTTTTGTTTTTGTGAAAACTCTAGATCCAGATCCTGGCTCCATAGTGACGCCATACAATATATCTCCAGCATGCATTGTTTGCTGTTGATGGGTAACAATAATATATTGGGCATCATTTTTAACATGTTTGAGTAAATTAATCATACGGTGTAAATTAGCATCATCTAATGCAGCTTCAACTTCATCAAGTATGTAAAAAGGGCTTGGGAATGATTTAAATATTGAAAAAAGAAAAGCTATAGCTGCTAAAGAACGCTCTCCACCTGATAATAAACTTAATTTTTTGACTTTTTTACCTCTTGGTTGTACTGAAATTTCAATCCCTGTTTCAAGAATATTTGATTTATCTGTGAAAGAAAGAGATCCATTTCCTCCTGGAAACAATGTTTCAAAAATTTCAGAAAAATGTACCGATATAGAATTAAAGGATGATTCAATTTGAAATTCTATTTCCTTTTCTATTTCAGTAATATTCTCTAATAATTCCTTTTTAGCTAAGTTCAAATCCTCGATTGTAGAAGTAATATCTTCAAATCTGCTGTTTAGTGTTTCAAAATCTTCTTTCGCTAAATAATTAACGGTACCAATTTCTTCTAACTTGAGTTCAATGTCTTTAATTTCATTCTGAATCATTTCCTGATTTTCATTTTCTAGGAAATAATTAGTAATGTCTTCAATTGTTAAACCATAAATATTTGTTAAGTTTGAATAATGCTGAGATTTAGAATTATTGTACTCAGATTTCTTTATAGCAATATTTGTAAGAGTCTCTTTATGCTTGAAATATTCTTTATTTAAATTCTCGATTTCATCATCAATTGTTAATATTTTTTTATTTGAATTTCCATATTTCTCATCAAAATATAGAGCTTTAATTTCTAATGTATCAGATGTTTTATTTGAAAATTCAATAAAAAGTTTCGTTGAATCTATTATGTCTGAAAGATCACTTTTATTTTCATTAGATGAATTATTAGATAGTTCATTCTTGATTTTGTTTAAATCATCATTTTGTTCTGTTAGAGCTTTTATTCTTTCTTGAGATGATACAAGTTGGTTAGATACTAAACTAATTTCCTTTTCAATTTGAATTACTTGATTTTCTAATTCATTTTTTTGAATGTTAATATCATTTTTAAATTGCTCATTTTCATTAATACTCTCTAATAAATTTTCTTTTTTCAATAATTCCTGAGCTAAGTCTTTATGAAAATTTTCTTTTTCATTTAATTTATTTGT
>CACDQN010000005.1 GCA_902555055.1 uncultured Candidatus Actinomarina sp. | reverse complement strand
ATTAGAAGAAGCTTTAAATGTTCTTTTAGATTCGTATGAATTAAATTATTCTGGTAGAACTGATGCCGGTGTACATGCTAAATCGCAAATTGTAAATATTAAAACAGCTTTCGTTCTTGATAGTAAAAAGATTAATTCTTTAAATAAGATTCTGGGAGATTCGATTTCAATAAACTCCTTCAAGGTTGTTTCTGATAATTTTCATGCACGATATGGAGCTACTGAAAGAACTTACAAGTATTTAGTAAGAGATTCAAAGTCAAATTACCCACATTTAAATAAAAACACTTATCAGTTTCATTCACTATTAAATTTGGATGATCTAAATAAAGTTGCAAAATTATTTGTTGGTGAATATGACTTTTCTTCTTTCGCTAAAATTGAAAAGTTTAATAATCCTAGAAGGAGCATTTTATCTAGTAAATGGACAAAGAAAAATGAAATTTATGAATATACAATAATTGCTAATTCTTTTCTTAGAAATATGGTCAGAAATATCGTTGGAGTACAACTAGCTTATGCTGACCAAAAATTATCTCTTAAAGAAATTTTAAATGAACTTAAAAAGCCATCGGGTGGAAGATTAAACTTTATTGCACCATCACACGGTTTGATACTTTGGAAAGTTAAATACTAGTTTTCATAAATATTAATGCACTTTATACTAGTAGTTCGTTACAATTCAAAAGATTGATAAATGAACATTAAAACTACATTTGAAGGAATAGATGCTTCCGAGCGTAATTGGCACTTAGTTGATGCTAGCGGTTTGCCTATTGGTAGGCTTGCAAGTGAAATTGCTCAAATATTAAGAGGAAAGCATAAACCACAGTATGCACCTCATTTAGATGTAGGAGATCATGTTGTAGTAATAAATGCATCAGAAATTGCTATTACATCTAAAAAGCCCGAGCAAAAAATGTATCATTCTCATTCAGGCTTTCCTGGTGGTATAAAGTCAGAAAGTTTTAATTCTCTACGTCAAAGAAAACCAGAAAGAATAATAGAACGTGCTGTTTGGGGAATGTTGCCAAAAAATAGATTAGGAAGATCAATTTTAAAGAAATTACATATCTATGCAAATGCTGAACATCCTCATGAAAGCCAAAATCCTCAGGAATTAATTTTTAATATAAAGAAAGTAGAAGGTAATGGCTAACAAATTTTATGGTACTGGAAGAAGAAAGACTTCTGTTGCGAGAGTAACTTTAGTTGAGGGATCTGGCAAGTATACATTTAATGGAAAAGATATCTCCCAGTACTTTCCAAGCCCAAGCATGAAGATGACAATTGAGAAACCTTTTAAAGTTGTAAATATGGAAGACAACTTTGATGTTATTGTAAATGTCTCAGGAAGTGGACTATCAGCACAGTCAGATGCAGTATCACTCGGAATATCAAGGGCTTTATTGGAAGTAGACCAAAATTTACGTCCAAAACTTAAAAAAGCAGGACTTTTAACAAGAGATTCTAGAAAAGTTGAAAGAAAAAAATATGGTCTTAAAAAAGCAAGAAGAGCTGAACAATTCACTAAGAGATAGAATCAAAATTGAAACAATATTTCGGTACTGATGGAATCCGAGGTATTCCAAATAAAACTCTAAATAAAGATTTAGTTTCAAAAATCTTTTCTTCTGTTGAAAAAGAATTATCACCAGTATCTGTTGCGGTTATTTTAGATACTAGAAGTTCTTCATTAGAACTTCTAGGGTGGATTTGTAACGGGTTATCGGAAAATGTTCAAGTTGTCAACTATGGAGTTTTACCTTCAGGCTCAATGCCAATATTGCTTAAAAAATTTGAACATGACCTAGGTGTGATAATCTCGGCTTCACATAATCCAAGTGAGTATAACGGTATTAAGCTAATAAATGATGTTGGGTCAAAGCTCACAGATGAGGTAGAAATAAATATTGAAAATAACCTTCAAACGATTTCACTGCCTGAAAAAACATCAATTTCAAAATCTTCAACAGAAGGTTATGATGCATATTTAGAATATCTTGAAAGCCTGATTGATTTTGATTTGTCATCATTTAATATTCTTTTTGATACGGCAAATGGGTCTTCATATAAAATTATTGAAGATTTATTTCAGTCAACGAAGTCAAAATTTAAAATTATTGCAAATGCTCCTGACGGTCAAAATATTAATTCGAATTGTGGAGCAACACATTTAGATAACCTAGTATCTAATTTAGGCAAAAATCAAATAGGAGCAGCTTTTGATGGTGATGCAGATAGATTGATTCTTGTTGATGAGAACAGATCTTCTTGTAACGGAGATGTGATTATTTTATTAATAGCAAAATATCTAGAAGCGATAAATAAATTAAATAATAATATTGTTGTTTCAACAGTTATGTCTAACTTTGGTTTTAAAAAAGCTGCAGAAAAGAACAATTATCACAATATAGAAACATCAGTTGGTGACAAATACGTAGCTGCAGCAATGAGTGAGCACAACGCTTCTTTGGGAGGAGAGCAGTCAGGCCATATTATTATATCTGACGAACTACCTGTTGGCGATGGATTAGTGTCTTTGATTTACTCGCTAAAAGCTCTAGCTTTTTTTAACACTTCATTGTCAGAATTTAAAGACTCTAACATTACTGAATATCCACAAAAATTAATTAATTTAGAACTAGATACTTTACCTAGTGATGAGAAAATTAAAGAATTGAATGTCATTGCCGACAATTTGTATAATGAGGTTGGTTTAGATGGCAGATATTTAATACGAAAGTCTGGTACCGAACCTATTTTAAGAGTTCTAGTTGAGGCACAAAGCGAAGAAGAGTTATCTAATTTTAGTGAAGAATTAATAATCAATATTAAAAATCATTTATTTACCTGAAATATAATTTATAATGATACTAACGAGCTAATAAGCGCCAGGCCTTGAAAAAGGTGACGAGGTAGTATGTTATCGAAAAATTCGGCGGATGCATACTCGGCACTGCAGTCGTTATAAGCTATTAAAAACAGCAAGAAATTGTTGAACAGAGGTAGGTTAAAGCAGTAAAATTTCAACAAGCTCGTTGGAATGGAGCATATATGTGCGGAATTATCGGGTATTCGGGCCCAAAAGAACCTTTGCCAATTCTGATTGGTGGTTTATCTAGATTGGAATACAGGGGTTATGACTCAGCTGGAGTAGCAATTTTAGATGGTGAAAAGTTAACCATAGAAAAAAAAGAAGGCAAGTTACAGATTTTAAAAGACCATCTTGAAAATAGTAAAATTAATGGCAATATTGGAATTGGCCATACAAGATGGGCAACACATGGAGTTCCAAATGATGTAAATGCCCACCCCCATTCAGATAATCAAAAAGAATTTGCAATTATTCATAATGGGATAATTGAAAACTATGCTGAAATGAAAGATGATCTTCTTAAGGAAGATTTTATATTTGAATCAGACACTGATACAGAGGTAGTAGCTGTAGAGCTAGGTAATCAGTGGACTGGACGACTTCTGGAAACAGTTACAAATGTAGCTAAAAAACTAGATGGAACATATGCTCTTGTTGTGACATCTACAAAAGAACCTGGAACTATTGTTGCAGGAAGAATGATGAGTCCACTGGTTTTAGGTGTTGGTGAAGGAGAAACTTTTTTAGCATCGGATTCTGCAGCAATTTTAGAACATACAAATAAAATGATATTTCTTGAGAATGGTGATTTTGTAGAAATCACAAATGGAAAATTTAAATTATTTGACATAAATATGAATGAAATTTCAAGAGAAATACAAGAAATTGATTGGAAAGTATCTGAAGCAGAAAAGTCTGGGTATGACCACTTTATGTATAAAGAGATACTTGAGCAAGCTGAAGTCATTGAACGAACAATCTCTGGACGACTCGAGGTTGGATCAGAAGAAATTCCAATTGATTTAAACAAAGCGAAAGGATTTGAAAAAATTTGGATAGTTGCTTGTGGTACTGCTTATCATGCAGGACTTTTTGGAAAAGACCTGTTCGAAAAAGTTTTAGGTGTGCCTGTAAGTGTAGAGCTTGCTTCAGAATTTAGATATCGAGAACCAATTGTTGGAAAAAATGATTTAGGAATTGTTATTTCCCAGTCAGGTGAAACAATGGACACGATTGCAGCAACGGAGTTATTAAAAGAAAACGGTTCTCATGTATTAGCACTTGTTAATGTTGTAGGAAGCTCACTAGCAAGAATGGCTGATAGTGTATTTTACTTACATGTTGGGCCAGAAATTGGAGTAGCTTCTACTAAAGCATATTTAGGAATGCTTGTAGGGCAATTACTTTTAGCCAAACATTGGGACTCTGAAGGAAAACTTGATACCTCATTTGATGAAATAAAACAGCTACCTGCATTAATTGAAAAAACTTTTGAATGTGAAGACCAGGTAAAAAAGATTTCAAAATCTATAAATGAAAAGAATGATATTTATTTTATAGGAAGAGGACTTGATTACGCATTAGCAGCAGAAGGTGCTTTAAAACTGAAAGAAATCTCTTATCTGCATGCAGAGGCATTAGCTGCAGGAGAACTCAAGCATGGTACGTTAGCTCTAATAGAAGAGGGTACGCCCATAATAGTTACTGCTAGTCAGCACCATTTATTAGATAAGACCACAAGTAATGTTCAGGAAGTTAAAGCAAGAGGAGCTTACGTTATTGCGGTCGGAGATAGTTCATCAAAAAAGTTGCAGGATATTTCAAATGATTACATTACACTTCCAGAGGCAAGTGAAATGCTTTCTACTGTTATATCAATAATCCCACTTCAGTTTATTGCTTATCATGTGGCAAATTTAAATGGTGAATCTATTGACCAGCCAAGAAACCTAGCCAAGTCAGTTACGGTGGAGTAGAAAAGGAAATAAAATGTTAAATAAATTTAAGAACTCAAGTAATGGTACACAGTGGGTTGGTGCTGGCTCAGCGATAGGTGTAGCAGTTTTTGCTGTCACAAATGAACCAACCTGGATAGCAGTAGGTGTTGCTATTGGTGCAGCGCTTAGTTCGCGAAAACCAAAAATTCAAAATGAAGATTAATACCTCTATGAATACTTTGTTCCTGTAAGGTAATAATTAGATATGGATAGAGGGTACATATACGTTAATAAAAAGAGCTTTGTTAACAATCTAAAATATTTATCTCAAGTTTCAAAAAAAAAGACCTGTCTTGTTGTAAAAGCTAATGCTTATGGTCATGGGATTGAATGGAGTGTACGAAATGCAAAAGAGATTGGTGTGGAATGGTTTGCAGTTGCATCAATTGATGAAGGGATAAAAGTAAAACAAGCGTTCAAAGATTCAAGAGTACTTCTTCTCGCCGAGCCTTCTGTAAGTCAGATTGATAATATTTTAAAAAATGATTTAGATCTAACTGTATATAGCGATAGTTTTATAGATGCACTTATTGGAACAGGCTATAAATACAACGTACATCTTAAAATCGATACTGGAATGCACAGAATAGGATGTTCTCCAGAGAAATTTGATTATTTCCTTAAAAAAATAAAAGATTCAAAATTAAACCTTGCAGGTATTTGCACACATTTTCCAGAAGCAGATACCAACAAAGAAGATACTCAAAAGGCAATTGATTTATTTAAGAAAACGATTTCAACTATTGATACAGATAATTTGCTTTTGCATGTAGATAACTCGGCTTCAACTTTTTATAACTTGGATGACTCTTTTAACATGGTAAGGGTTGGTATTGCGGCATATGGTGTTGAAATCTCACCAGTTGAAAGTCTAAATAAACTAAAACCAACTATGGAAATAAAAACGAGAATTTCTAATTTACAACATAGGAAAAAAGGCGAAGCGGTTTCATATGGAAAAGCAAAAATCCTAGACCGAGATTCTGTAATAGCAACGTCACCAATTGGCTACGGGGATGGGTATCCTTGGAATACTTTTCCTGACGGAAAAGTTATTGTAAAAAATCAATTTTGTAAATTAATTGGCAGAGTAACTATGGACCAAATATTATTTGATGTAACAGGGCTAGACGTTCAAATAGATGATGAAGTTACTGTATTAGGGAACTCAGATGATGGTAAATTAAATATTTCAGTATCTGATATTGCGAACTGGAACAAAACAATTGAATGGGAAATTCTCACAAATATGTCAAAAAGACTTGATAGGGTTGAAATTGAGTAGATTTGTAAAAGAAGAAGATCTAGATAGTTTTTTAGATGATTATTTAAAGGGAATTATTCTCCCTAAAATTATTGGACTATCTGGCCCTCTTGGAGCTGGTAAAACTACGGTTGCAAAAAAGATTATCAAATTCTTTGGTTGTAATGAAGTTGTTACTTCACCTACTTTTAATATTGTAAAAAGCTACGAAGTAGGTGAAATAAAGATTTTTCATGTAGATTTGTATAGGTTAAATAGTTGGTCTGAATTTATCGATTTAGATTTACCATTATCAGAAGACAATACATTGGTATTAATAGAATGGGCTAGTCTAATGATGGAAGCAAACATTCCTAATATGGATTTGATTAAAATTGAAATAGTTGACCATGAAAAAAGAGAAATTTTTATAAATGTATAGCTTATCTATTTCAACTTCTGGTAAATATATTTCAGTTGCCATACATGATGAGAAATTAATATCTAGCAGCTCTGTTTTGTCAGAAAATGGTACCACCAATCTTCTAATGAAGTCAATTGAAGAGATAACTAATAAATCAAAAATTAATAGATCTGAAATAAGTGTTGTATATCTTGATATTGGCCCAGGGTACTATACCAGTTTAAGGATTGGATTAGCAGTAGCACAAGGCATATGTGGAAGTCTCGGTATTCCACTGGTACCTGTAAATGGGCTTGATGCTTTAGCATTTGCCGCACATACTGGGCATAGAAAAATTTGTACTATTATCGACATTAAAAGAGAAGAGTTTGCTTTTTGTTTGTATAAACCCGTTCCCGGCGGAGTGGTAAAAGATACAGAGCCGGAAGTTTTAGATGCAGCGAAGCTGAAAATCAAATTGAATGAAGATAATGATAAGAAGCTTGTTGTAGGTGATTGGCGTAGTTTAGAGGAAAATCTCTTTGGTGAAAATTCATATATTAAACTAGGGTCTCCAGAACACGTATCATCAGAGCATATTTATAGTATTGGCAAAGAAATATTTAAGAATGACGATTATCCAAATTTCAATGAAGTCAGGCTTGAATATATGAGAGAGCCTGATGTTTCTTTTTCTACAAAGAGCTTAGAAGGTGAGATAAATTTTTATGATTAAGATGATTGAAAAATCTACTTTAGAATACGCTGAAAACCTAGCAAAACTTGAGGAGACTTTATTTACTACTTCATGGGATAGGGTCACAATCAACGAAAAAATTAATCGAGGTGAATTCCTATATTGGGTCTACGAGCAAGATGATCAAATTATTGGATATTTAGCAATTCAAAAAACTTTAAATGATTTGCATATATTAGGCATTGGAGTTCTTAAGGATTACAGGAATCAATCAATTGCAAAAAAACTTACACAGGAATTAATATCATATTTTGAAATTTCTCAATTCGATAAAATTCTTTTAGAAGTAAGGGAATCAAATGAAGCTGCTGTGAACCTTTACCAATCATTTGGCTTCAAACAATATGGTGTCAGAAAAAATTATTATGTAAACGAAGACGCAAAGCTATTTCAAAGAGAGAAAATTTATGCTTGATGACAAAATAATTCTTGGGTTTGAAACATCTTGTGATGAAACCGCTATTGCAATAATGAAGGGTGATGAGCTATTAGTAAATACTATTTCATCACAAATAGACATACACGAAAAATTTGGAGGAGTAGTTCCAGAAGTTGCATCAAGAGCGCATGCCGAGATGATACGAAATATATTTCATTCGTCTTTAAATAATGCAAATCTGCAAATTTCCGATATTGATATAGTTTCCACTACTGATGGACCTGGCCTCGTAGGAAGCCTCGTTGTTGGTTATAATTTTGCAAAATCAATAGCGTGGTCAATAGATAAACCATTTTTTACTGTTGATCATATGGTTGGTCATTTAGCTGCTCCTTTAATTGAAAATAAAACAATGAAGCCTCCTTTTATAACACTTTTAGTGTCTGGTGGTCATACACAAATTGTTTTAGTAGAAGAGTGGGGTAGTTACCAATTACTTGGGACAACAATTGATGACGCAGCTGGTGAAGCTTTTGATAAATTATCAAGATTTTGTGGTTTTGGATTTCCAGGTGGTCCTGCAATTCAAAAAATTAGTGAAGGAGGAGATCCAGCAAAAATAGAGCTCCCAAGACCAAAAACAAAACATGAATATAATTATTCATTTTCAGGCTTAAAGACAGCTGCAACAAACTTTCTAAATAATTTAGATATTGAGGATAAAGTCACTAGAGCTGATTTTGCTGCTTCATACCAAGAAGCTATAGTTGATTCTCTATTATCAAACTTTGTTAAAGCTGTTAACGATACTGGCGTTAAAAGTATCTCTGGTGGAGGAGGAGTAATGGCCAATTCTAGACTCAGAGAAAAAATGAATATTTTTGCAGAAGAAAAAGAACTCAATATTTATTTACCAACACCAAAATTGTCTACAGATAATGCTGCAATGATATGCGTAGCTGCACAAAATAACTTAATAACTAACGATATGAACATTGAAGATGTACGTTTAAGCTCAATAATCACTTAATTTTTAGATAAATTGTTTACATATATAAACAAGACAGTATTAAATTCACAATGTGGATATTTATTTAGGAGGTAAATATATATGAATCTTCAACCGTTAGGAGACAGGGTAATTGTAAAACCATTGTCAGAAGAAGATAATAAAACCCCATCAGGGATATATATTCCTGACACTGCTAAAGAAAAACCTCAAGAAGGTGAAGTAGTAGCAGTTGGCCCCGGGGAGCCAAATGAATCAGGCAAAATGGTAAAACCAGATGTTGATAAAGGCGACAAAGTAGTTTATTCAAAATATGGTGGGACCGAAATTAAAGTTGAAGGTACTGAATATCTTATATTGTCTAGTAGAGATATTCTTGCCAAAGTTAGTAAGTAAGAGGAGAATTTAATGGCTAAAAAGACATTAGTTTTTAATGAAGTAGCTAGAAAAGGGCTTGAAGCAGGGGTTAACAAACTTGCAGATGTAGTGAAGGTTACATTGGGTCCTAAAGGAAGAAACGTAGTTTTAGAAAAAAAATGGGGCGCACCAACCATTACTAATGATGGTGTCACTATTGCTAAAGAGGTGGACTTAGAAGATCCTTATGAAAATATGGGTGCACAGCTTGCTAAAGAAGTTGCTTCTAAAACAAATGATGTAGCAGGTGACGGCACAACTACCGCTACAGTTCTAGCACAGGCAATGGTAAATGAGGGTATGAAAGCTGTTGCTACAGGTGTTAATCCTATGGAAGTTAAAAGAGGGATGCTCGAAGCATCTAAAGCTGTAACAGACTTCATTGCAGGTTTTTCAAAATCAATAGGTGGAAAAGAAGAGATTGCACAAGTTGCATCAATTTCTGCTGCAGATACTGAGATTGGAGAAACAATCGCAGGAGCTATGGATAAAGTTGGTCAAGACGGTGTTATAACTGTTGAAGAAGGTCAAACCTTTGGAATGGAGTTGGAATTTACTGATGGTATGCAATTCGATAAAGGATTCATCTCTCCCTATTTTGTAACTGATGCTGACAGGCAAGAGGCAGTACTAGAAAACCCTTACATTCTAATTGTTAATTCAAAAATTACTGCTGTTAACGATTTGTTGCCGTTATTAGAAAAGGTTATGAATTCAGGTAAACCATTATTGATATTAGCTGAAGATGTAGAAGGTGAAGCACTGGCAACTTTAGTTGTAAACAACTTAAGAGGAACTTTTAAATCAGTTGCAGTTAAAGCTCCTGGATTTGGAGAAAGAAGAAAAGCAATGTTACAAGATATTGCAATTCTTACTGGTGGAGAAGTTATATCAGAAGAACTTGGTCTTAAGACAGAAAATACTACAGTTGATATGTTAGGCGAAGCTGCCCGAGTAGTAGTTAAAAAAGATGCTACAACCATTGTTGATGGAAATGGAAAAAAAGCTGATGTTGAAGGAAGAGTAAAACAAATTCAATCTGAAATAGATGAGTCTGACTCTGACTGGGATAAAGAAAAACTTCAAGAAAGATTAGCAAAACTTTCTGGAGGAGTGGCAGTTGTAAAAGTTGGCGCAGCAACTGAAGTAGAACTTAAAGAAAAGAAAATGAGAATTGAAGATGCTTTAGCTGCTACCAGAGCTGCTGTTGAAGAAGGAATTGTAGCTGGAGGTGGAGTAACACTAATTAGAGCACAGGATTCAATAGATAAAATCTCTGGAGGTTCTGAAGGAGAGATTGTTGGACGTAATATAGTCAAAAAGGCTTTAGAATCACCACTACGTCAGATTGCTGTTAATGCTGGATACGAAGGTGGCGTAATGGTGGAAAAAGTAAAATCTGAAAAAGGTAATACTGGACTAAACGCCGCTACTGGTGAAACAACCGATCTTGTTAAAGAAGGAGTTATTGACCCAGCAAAAGTAACTAGGTCAACTGTTCAAAATGCTACATCAATTGCTTCACTTGTTTTAACAACTGAAGCTTTGATTGCAGAAGAACCTGAAGATGAGCCAGCAATGCCAGCTGGAGGTATGGGTGGCATGGAAGGCATGATGTAACTGAGTTGCATCTTAGTTTTTAAAAAAGAGTGGACATTGTTCCACTCTTTTTATATAGTAAACAAATATTATGAAAAGTATTCGCGGTGCAATAGCTGTAGTTGATAATAATGAGTTGAGCATTATTTCTTCGGCCAAATCTTTAATTCTCTCAGTTATGAAGGAAAACAACATCACAGAAGAAGATGTTGTATTTGCGTTATTTACTGTAACGCAGGACTTAGATCAAGCTTTTCCTGCAAAGGCTTTCAGAGAATTAGGTATGAATTCTGTTGCTGCAATTGATACTGTTGCTCCAAATATTAAAGATGACTTAGCTGGTTGCATAAGGGTACTTTTAACAATTAACAACAGCTCAAATGATGTTAAGCACGTATATTTGAATGATGCTAAAACCTTAAGACCAGATAGATAAAAATTTATTTGTATTAATAAATATCCTGCTAGTATATTTCTAATGAATTTAAACAACACATACTTTTACTTTAGTGAGCACATATAAGTTGCCCTAAAGTATGTATTGTAGAATCGGGCAAAAGCCCGATTTTTTTTTATAGGAGGAAAATTGATAGTAGTAATGAAACAGTCTTCAAGTGAAGAGGATGTAGAAAAGGTTAAGGAGAAAGCAATTCAGCAGGGACACGAACCTTTGGTTATTTATGGTGTAGAAAGAAATGTTGTAGCTGTTAGTGGAAAAGTTAATGATGATCACCGAGCTGTGATGAAATTATTACCAAATGTAAGTCGAGTAATACCTGTGGGCAAACCATATAAGTTAGCAAGTAAAAATTATAAAAAAGATAATTCAATTGTAAAAATAAAAGATTTGTCTATTGGAGGAGATAAGTTAGCAATAATTGCAGGGCCAGATAGTGCCGAAACTCAAGAACAGACTATTGAAACTGCGTTAGCTGCAAAAGAAGCTGGTTCAAATGGATTAAGAGGTGGTGCGTTTAAGCCAAGAACCTCTCCTTACAGCTTTCAAGGGTTAGGCGAGGACGGTCTGAAAATGTTAAAAGAAGCCTCAGAAATAACTTCTTTACCTCTATTTAGCGAGATTATGGATGCACAGCATTTATCTATGATGGAAAAATATGTAGACGTTTTACAAATTGGGGCAAGAAATATGCAAAATTTTAAGCTCCTTGAAGCAGTAGGGGAATCTGAACTTCCTGTTTTATTGAAAAGAGGAATGTCCGCAACATTAGACGAGTTACTTCTTGCTAGTGAGTATATTTTGTCCAGAGGTAATGAAAATGTTATGTTGTGTGAGAGAGGCATTAGAACATATGAAACAGCAACTAGAAACACTTTTGATATCAATGCAATTCCGTTTCTAAAACAAAATAGTCACTTACCAGTCATTGCTGATCCAAGTCATGCAACTGGCGATAATCAATTAGTCGAACCGGTAGCATTGGCTGCTATAGCTGCTGGAGCAGACGGCCTTTTAATTGAGATTCACCCAAGACCAGATGAGGCTTTATGTGATGGTCCACAAGCATTACTACCAACAGAATTAAAAACTTTAATTGATAAAACTTCAATTGTTGCAAAGGCGGTTGGAAGGTCTGTATAGATGATAAAGAAAGTTCACATAATAGGCCTAGGTTTAATGGGTACAAATTTAGGTATAAAATTAGTTGAAAAGGGGATCCTTGTAAGTGGTACTGATATTCTTGACAAAAATATTGCAAGAGCAAAAGAATATGGCGCTTTAAATAGTGAATTTGAATCTGAAGATAATTATGATCTGACAATTTTGTCTATGCCAATAAATGAGATTATTAGTTTTTTTGATAATGATTTTTCCTTAACAAAAACAAAATTGATTATAGACCTAGGAGGAACAAAACATTTGATAAGGCTGAAAATGGATGATTCAGCAATACCTTGTGTAGGAGGACATCCACTTTGTGGAGTTGCTGATAATGAAACATGGGAACCAAACCCAGAGATTTATAACAATGCCCCTTTTCTACTTTGTCAGACAAATTCATCAAATGATGAAGTTATAAAAATTGCTTCATACTTTGTCTCATTAATTGACTCAAAAGAGATTTGGATTGACTCAGAAAAGCATGATGAACTGATTTCACTTACAAGCCATTTGCCTCATATGTTAAGTTCAGCTTTAGTATCAGTTGCAATGAAAGAACAAAATCTTACTGAATTGCTTAATTTAGCATCAGGGGGGTTTGATGGTGCTACACGACTATCTAGGACTTCACCAAATATGATTTCAGACATGTATTTAACAAATATGGAAAATGTAAAGAATTTAATTACCAAATTAATTGATGAACTTCAAGAAATCTTAGCTATTGAAGATGAAGGTGTGATGCATAAGTACTTATTTGAGACTGTTGAATGGAGAAGAGCTTTAGCAACTAAATTTGGAGAAAGAGACTTGTCATAATGAACACTATAGGGGGCTCAATAAAAATTATTGGTGATAAGTCAATTTCTCACAGAACAGTAATTCTTGGTTCTCTAGCTACTGGTGTTTCAAAAATTAAGAATATTTTATTATCAGGAGACACACTTTCAACTATAAAAATTTTTAAACAAATGGGTGTAAAGATTAATAACCCTTCAGAAAATTATATTGAAATTGAAGGAGTGGGTTTAAATGGGTTACAAAAACCTATAGAACCCTTAAATGCTGTGAACTCGGGGACTACTGCAAGGTTGCTTACGGGATTACTTTCCAAACAGAAATTTGAATCTACGTTAGAAGGTAGCGCTCAATTAACCAAGAGACCTATGGAGAGAATCATTAAACCTTTATGTGAAAATGGTGCAAAAATAAATGATAATAATGGTAAATTACCATTATTTTTTACACCTTCGGAATATACATTTGAACATATAAATTCAAGTAAACCTAGTGCGCAAGTTAAAAGTGGTTTACTCCTAGCATCTCTTTATCATGAAAGTTTTCAAACCACTATAACTGAGGAAACCCCTACTCGGGATCACACAGAAAGAATGTTAAGTCTTATGGGTGTTAATTTAGTTAGGTTGGGCAACAGTGTTACAGTGGAACCTAAATCAAAATTACAAAATATTGATTACAATGTACCCGGAGATCCCTCATCCGCAGCATTCTTAATAGCTATTGGAGTTCTAAGAAGCAAAGAACTTAATATTCAAAATGTATTATTAAATGAACGTAGAATCGGATTTTTAAAAATTTTACGAAAAATGAATGCAGATATAACCATTAAAGATGTTGAAGTTCAAAATAATGAAAATGTTGGAACCATAGTTGTTAAAAAATCTAAATTAAAAGGAGTAATGGTAGAGGGCAAAGATGTTGCTGATATGGTTGATGAGTTTCCAGTTTTTACACTTTTAGCATCACAAGCAGAGGGAAATACAGTAGTTGAAGGAGCAGAAGAGTTGAGGCTTAAAGAATCGGACAGAATAATGGCAATGGAAAACTTCATACTAAATCTGGGCGGTCAAATAAATACCAGTAGTAATGGGTATAAGATTTCAGGAATTCAAAAACTTCAAGGTGGACTTATTAAAACAGAAGAAGATCATAGAATTGCTATGACGGGAGTAGTTGCTAACTTATGTATTAATTCAGAAATAAAAATTGATAACACTGAATGTATTTCTGATTCTTATCCGAGTTTTTTTTCTGATCTTGAAAATATAGGAGCAGAATATGTCTCTTAAAATTGGCATTTTAGGTTGGCCACTTACTAAAACTCTTTCACCTTCTATACATAACATGCTTGCGGAGTTTTCAAGTGTAGATTTAGTGTATGAAAAATTACCAGTAGAAAATTTGAGTGCAGAAAAGTTAGATGATATTCATACTAAATATGATGGATACAATGTGACAATCCCACACAAAAGAAAAATTTATGATTTAATAAAAAGTAAAGATTGTTCTAATATAACAGATCTCGCTCAGGGAACTCAGGCGGTGAACACAGTTGTCCTTAAAAATTCAATAATCCATGCTACTAATACTGATATTGAGGGAATAAAAAAAACCTTTGAATCTATCAACTATGATTTAAGAAATAAAAAAATATTAATCCTAGGCAATGGAGGAAGCACACAAACATTTAACTATTTTTGTGATTCAAGTAATGAAGTCGTAATCGTCTCAAGACAAAAAAAACGAAGACACAAAACTATATAATGAAATATTAAATTTAGTGCCTGAAATTCAAGTCCTAATCAACACAACACCAATTGGAATGCCTCCTTTTGAAGATGAAATGCTTCCAGTGCCTTATGAATTATTTGAGAATCTCGAACTTTTTTTTAACTTTGGATATAAGACTAATTCAAAACTTACAGAAGGATTTTCTCAAAATGTTCAAAGTATTGATGGAATAACAATGTTAATTGGACAAGCTATTTCATCATTTAATTTATGGACAGGGCAAGAAATCAAGTTTGATCATGTTTACCATGAAATACTGGAAAGGCTAAATAATGAAGATTAAATACCTAACAGCTGGAGAAAGTCACGGTCCTGAACTTACGGCTATTGTTGAAGGCATCCCATCTAATTTTGAAGTCACTAAAGAATATATTGATAAATTTCTTTTAAGAAGACAAAAAACTCTAGGGTCTGGTGGAAGGATGAATATTGAAAAAGACCAAGTATTAATTACTTCCGGTGTTGTCAACAAACTTACTACTGGCGGTCCAATTGCATTAAAGATAATAAATCAAGATTGGCAAAACTGGAAAGATAAGGAAATAGAACCTTATGTTGTTCCAAGGCCAGGTCATGCAGACTTAGTAGGAACCTTAAAATATAACCATGATGATATTCGCCTTACATTAGAAAGAGCTAGTGCTCGTGAAACCGCTATAAGGTGTGCTGTTGGTGCAATTGCTCATCAGATACTTTCTCAATTAAATATTCAACTAGTTGGATTTGTTTCATCTATAGGTGGTCAAAGTTTCAATCCAACAAACATAACTGATATCACTTCTTTTAAAAATTTAATTGAGCAATCTGATGTATCATGTCCTGATAAAAATGCTGCAGATTTGATGATTAAAGAGATAAAAGATGCAAGAAAGAAAAAAGACACTCTTGGGGGCGCCATAACGTGTGTAGCAATTAATTATCCACCAGGGTGTGGAAGCTATGTTCAATTTGATAGAAAACTTGATGCAAAAATTTCATCCTCAATGATTTCAGTTCAGAGTGTTAAAGCAGTAGAGATTGGTAATGGATTTGAAGCATCAAAGAAATACGGCACTGAAGTACAAGACCAAATAAAACTTGACAATAATAAAATTAAACGAATATCTAACAATCTAGGAGGATTTGAGGGGGGAATGTCAACTGGTGAACCGATCATGGTAACATCATATCTAAAACCAATTAGCACAACATTGACTCCAATCAAAAGTGTAGATCTTCATTCTGGCAAAGAAACTGAAACAATTTATGAAAGATCTGACACATGTGCAGTGCCAAGAGCAGTTCCAATATTTGAAGGAGTACTTTCATTAGATTTACTGAACTCTCTCATTGAAAAAACTGGTGGTGATTCAAAAGAGGAGATAGCCAAAAGAGTGGATAATCTTCAAAATTATAATATTGAGGACTTTGAGTTAAGTAATAAAAAATGGACAATGGGATATGAAAACGAGTAGAAGTAATTTTTTGTGTGGGTTCATGGGTGCTGGCAAAAGTACCCTTATTAAAGAAATTAACTCTAAAGAAAATATTGATTGTATGGATTTAGATCTTCATATTGAAAATCTTTATGGACCAATAAATAAAATTTTTGAAGATAAAGGGGAAAATTATTTTCGATCAATAGAACAAGAAGAATTTTTTAAACAAGTTGATAAATTTGACTTAATAGCACTAGGAGGGGGAGCAGTTGAAAATAATGAAATCTATCAACATATATTAAAAAGTGGTAAAGCAATTTATCTTGAGGTTGATTTCGACATCCTTTGGAAAAGAATTGAAAACTCTAATAGGCCTTTAGTGAAATTTGGAAAAGAATCAGTAAGAGGCTTATTCGAAAAAAGAATAGATAAATATCAATCTCTTCAACATATATTACCGATTTCAAGTGAAGAAAATTCTTATACGGCCTTACTCAATGCTTTGGAATTAAATAAATGACAGATAGTAATAAATATTCAGAAACTTTTGAAGAGCTTTTAAATGATTTGAACCAAACTAATAACAATTACGATTTAGTTATTGTTGATTCTAATTTAGAATTTTATAATTTTGAAAAACTACTAAACACAGACGTTTTATATATTGATATTTCTGAAAGTACAAAGAATTTAGTATCTGTTGAAATAGTTTGGAATGCATTATTTGAGCATAATTTAAATAGGATGAGCAATTTATTAATAATAGGAGGAGGAGTTCTTTTAGATGTATGTGCATTTGCAGCTAGTACCTATAAAAGAGGTATTTCTTTTTGTTTAGTGCCAACAACCCTTCTTGCAATGGTTGATGCAGCACATGGTGGAAAAAATGGTTTTAATAATAATTATGGTAAAAATCAAATAGGAACCTTTACCGAGCCTAAGTCAATTTTTGTCTGCCATGAGCTACTAGATTCACTTTCTGAAAAAGATTACAAGGATGGCTTAATTGAGCTAATTAAACATGGCCTAATAGGAAGTAGTGAGATTTATGAAAAATTATCTCTGGGTTCAGAGTATAAAGTTAGTCTTGACACAATCAAAAAAGGAATAAAAATAAAGCTGGATATTGTAAGTGAAGACTTTACAGAATTAAATAAAAGAAAATTATTAAATTTTGGTCATACTATTGGACACCTCATTGAGAAAGATTCTGAATTTAAAGTTTCCCATGGAGAGGCTGTAGCAATTGGAATTTATTATGAATTATTGCTTTCAAAGAAACATATGGGATTACCACAGGAAGTAATCAACTCATATTTAAAATATATAGAAAAAATTAACTACAACTATACTTATAAATTTTCTAAAGGAAAGGATTCCATTATGGAAGCTTTAAAGAATGATAAAAAAAGTTTAATAGACAATGTTGATATAGTGCTTCTTTCGGGTATATCTATGCCAAATATAATCAATTTAAGCTTCGATGAATTATTTGAGGTGATTGACTATTAAAAAAATTTTTATTGTTAATGGTCCTAATCTTAATTTCCTTGGAATAAGAGAATTAGAAAAGTATGGCTCAACAACTTATTCCGAATTAATTCAAACAATTGAACGTAAAGCATCAAGTTTAAATTTAGAAGTTGAATTTTTTCAATCTAATAATGAAGGAGAGGTTGTAGATTATATTCAAATGATTAGTCAATTTAATGATGTTTGGCTTATCTTTAATCCAGGAGCTTTTACACACACAAGTGTCTCAATAAGAGATGCAATATCAATATTTTCTCAAAATAACAAAATTGTCGAAGTACACATTTCAGACATAAATAAAAGAGAAGATTTTAGAAAAATAAACCTCATAAAAGAATTTTCCAAGCACTCAATTATTGGTCAAGGAGTAGATGGATATTTGAAAGCATTGGAGTATATTGATGGAGAATAAAATGAACATCGCCTATCAGGGAACCCCCGGATCATATTCCGAGCAATTACTAAAAACTATTTTTCCGGATTCGCTTTATCAGCCATGTGAAACCTTTTCATCATTAATTGACTTTGCAAGCGAGTCGGGGAATTTCGGGCTTCTTCCTGTAGAGAACTCAATTGCTGGTACAGTAAATGAAGCTTATGAAGAGCTTATTGAAAGCGACTTAAGTATATTTGGGGAGTATATAAAAAAAATTAAACATAGTTTAATTGCACTTCCAGAATCTAGTTTAGAACTCATATCTAACGTAATTTCTCACCCTCAAGCACTTCAGCAATGTAGTAAATACCTACAAAAAAATAATTTTAAAATTACACCTGTTTTTGACACCGCGGGAAGTGTTTATGAAGTATTAAGAACAAACGACAATACAACGGCTGCCATAGCTGGAGAACATTTTGATAGTGATGATAGATTTAAAATCTTAGAAAAAAATATTTCCAATGACTCAGAAAATTTTACAAGATTTTTATTTATAGGTTTACAACCTCCAAATATTTCACTCATTAACAACAAATTTTCTTCAGTTTTAATTTCTGATGACAGGCCTGGGTCATTACTTAAATCTTTAAATATATTTAATGATTTAAATATTAACCTAACAAAACTTGAATCTCGACCAATTCTAGGAAGGCCTTGGGAATACAAATTTTATATTGATTATGAATTGAGTGATTCAAATCTACAAAATGAATTGATTGAAAGAATAGACTTAGTAAGTAAAGAATTTAAAATATTAGGACACTATCCAAAAGCTAATCAAGAATAGACCACTTTATATCTTCTCCACTATCTTCAATTTGTAGATTACAAGATTCCAATATATTTCTAATAGTATCTGAAAGCTCATAATTTTTTTCTTCCCTTAGCTTTCCACGAAGAGAAATAAGCTCTTCAACTATTTTTGAAAAACGTTCATTGTTCAATTTATTATTTTCAACTTCAATTTCTAATCTTGCTATTTGTTTTAAATAATGAGTATCTTGACTTTCATTTTTCAAAATTTCTTTTTGATTTTCTGTATTTTTTTTATCTGGTTTTAGAAGATCTTGAAGAATTGAAAGGTTTTCAGCAGTACCATTATCAAATTCATGAACTCCTTTTTTATTGATTACCGTCAATTTTCCAAGACCCTTTACTTGAAACAACCCCTCTTTACCAGAAATAATAAGCGCAGTATGCTCATCTATTCCAAGAATGTTTGAATAAGACTGTTTAAGGAGTTTTTCTATTCTATTCTTCCCAACATAACTATAACTAGTATCATGGTTACCTCCTTCTTTGTTATTAAAGTGTGGAATAACTGAACAGGATAAGTCATAAGCATTTAAAATATTTAATCCCTTTTCCCAAAAAGGGTCTTTACCAACTTTGTATATTTCATAGACTGGAAGTGTATTCTCACCTAAAGTTGTAGCTGCTGCGCTTGCAAACAAAGCGTTTTTCCCCTTTGAAAGATGGTCCAACAATATTGATTGAATTTGATTATCTGACCAAAGTTTGCTTGCATAGCTAGGGCTACCAGGACCAGCAAAAATGAATGATGCACTTTCTAATAATTGAATTGTTTTAAAAAAAGATTTACTATTAAGCTCTTCAATTTTTCTAAATGAAGCTAAATTCATCTTTATATTTAAACTCGTTTTATAAAAATCTTGGATTTTCTCAACAAGTTGATCAGCATTTTCTTGAAATCCAAATGGTGAGTCAACCATATAGCAATTAGATGATGCTGCATCATCATCTAAAAGTTCCCGATGCACACTAACTAAATTAGGACTAGTCTCACCCGAGCCTAATATTGCTATTTTTCCAAGTTCACTTTTCATCTATCTATTATATATTTTTTTTGTAATCATCTAAAGGTGTATAATTGTACTGTGATATCTTTATTAGCAACAATTCTTGAAAAATTTACGATCGAATTTATTCCTAAACTACCACTTTTTACTAGAACCCCTTTATACGTCAATATTTTAAGGTTAAGGAAAGTTAGAGATAGATTAAGACTCGATGTTACATCTAACAATCCAACATTTCAGGAACGCATGGATTACGCACTAGACTCAAGGAATAACCTTAACACTTCAGGTCAAAAACTACATAAATATAATGAAGAAGTTTTGCTTGAAGAAATTCATGGAGCCCCTGTTAAAACGTTCAAGTTCACTCCTCCAAACGCAAACAAGGAAAAATATGGAGTTTATTTTCATGGTGGCGGTTATTTTGCTGGTAGTATAAATTCTCATAAAAATTTGATTTCAATAATTTCGAATAATTCTAACTTAATAATATATTTTTTTGAGTATAGGTTGAGCCCAGAGCATAATTTTCCTGCTGCTCACGATGATGCAAAACTAGCTGTGAGCTATATTGATGAACTTCACAAAAACCAACAAAGTATTTGGATTGGTGAATCAGCTGGTGGAGGACTTGCGACTGGAGTCACTGTTGATGATTCTTATAACATCAAACCTGATAATCTAATTCTTCTTTCGCCATGGTTAGATTTATCAGATTCAGCAGAGGACAAGAAGTATTTAAAAAATAAAGATGTGACAATTATTATCGAAGGCATGTATGAAGTAGGAGAGTATTATGCAGGAGAATATGGAACCAGTAATCCAATTCTTTCACCTATTTACGCTGATGTAAAAAGCTTTCCTGATGTTTTGATTCAAGTTTCAACTGATGAGCTACTTTACAACGATGCAATTGAATTTTCAAAAAAGTTAAGAGATAAAAATGTCAATGTAGAACTACAAACTTGGAGTGGCGTCTGGCATGCTTGGCAGTTTTTCCCTATTAAAGAATCCTATGAGGCAATAGACAATATTATTAGTTATATTAAATCTTTAGAGGTTCATTCATCCAAATGATGTAGAGCAAACCCAAACGGAAGTTCTAATCTATTTTCTTCCATTGTATTTCTGTCTTTTAAGATCATATACGTCTCATCATCTGTCGTAATTTTCCCGCCATTTAAAATTATGCTTCGTTTACAAATTTCTAGTGCCATTGGTATATCATGCGTTACAAGAATTAAAGATATATCTAAATTTTTTAATATTTCGACTAGTTCCCTACGGGACGCAGGGTCTAGGTTGGAACTTGGTTCATCTAGTACCAAGAGTTCTGGTTTTGAAGCCAAGACAGATGCTATTGCCACTTTTCTTTTTTGACCAAAACTTAAATGGTGAGGAGGTTTTTCTGCATAATCTAACATTTTTACTTTTTGAAGTGCCTCTATTGCATTTTGTTCTGCTTCTTCGATTGAAAATCCAAAATTTTTTGGCCCAAACATGACATCTTCTAACACTGTCGGCATAAACAACTGGTCATCTGGATCTTGAAATACTAAACCAACAGTTTTTCTAATTTTATTAATATTTTCTTGTGAGTATTTTAAATGATTTATTTCTATTTCTTCATCTAAATTTCCAAGAATTCCATTTAGATGAAGAATAAATGTTGTTTTACCGGCACCATTTGGCCCGAGAACTGCAACTCGTTCATTTTTTGAAAGTTCGAAAGTAATGTTCTTTAGGGCTTTAAATCCATCAGGATACTCGAAGCTCAAATCTTTTACACTTAAATATGGTTTCTTCATATTAGAACCCTATCAATAATTGTTATACATATGGAAATTGTAGAAAATAGCAGTAATGATTTAGAAGATTTATACTCTCTTTCTTTAAGCTCTATGGAACCAGTAAACCCTCGTGAAAGCATAGAGTTATAAACCCTCTCACCTCTTTCATAGCCTCTTATGAGGAGTGCGCCAGAAGCATAAGCAATAGGCTTAAGTCCTTTGATGCCTTTCTCATCATATCCTCTAGATTTCATTGCAACTCTTACTCGCTTGAACTCATCAATAAATACATCAATATATCTAATTGCAAATGAAAGAATTGATATTAATAATGGTGACAATTTTAATTTTTGAAGTCCATATATTATTTCAATATTTGATGTAGTTGCGGTTAAAACTATGGCCAAAGAAACACAAAGGGTAATTTTTATTAAAATCGATATCATCTCATTAAAACCAGTTTCATATACAGAAACTGAGAAGAATTCAAACATTACTTTATTATCACCCTTACTAATAAATGGTAAAAATAATGCAAAAAGTATGAAAGGTATATCAATTGAGAGTCTTTTAAAGTATGTTTTAACTTTAATTTTTGAAATAAAAAGAAAATATAAAACTATAAAAAATTGTAAAAATATAAAAAGATTATTTTCAAGGCTTAAAAAAGCTATTGAAAAAACAATACAAAATGTTGTAAATATTTTAAGTTCTGGCTTTAATTCGCTTAATATCGAATTTCCATGTATTTCTAAATGATGCGAATGACTTGTGTCCATAATTTATTATGTTACTGCAAATAGTTTGCAATAACAGAATCAATTACAGTTTTTACATTGACCTGAATATATAAAATCGTTGTTTATAACCTTAAAATTAGAATCTTTTCTTACTAAATCATTTATTTTTTTACTAGTGCTTTCTTCTAAATCAAAAATTTTTTTACAAAATTCACAAATAATATGAAAGTTTGAGTACTCATTCTTTAAATAAAAAACACCAGATCCATGTACTTGATGAGAGTGCTCAATAATATCAATATCTTCTAACACTTCCAAAGTTCTATATACTGTTGCTAAGTCAATATTTTTATCCCTCTTTATTGATTCATTGTGCAGCTCCTCAACAGTAAAGTGTTTATGTCCTGCATTTTCTAAGATTGTACAAATTACTTCTCTAGCATTGGTAATTCTGTAACCCCTTTTTTTCAAATGATTAGCGAAGTCCATATTCAAGTATATTATAAGGAAGGATACCGAAGTCATGAAAAAAAAATTTTTAAAAATATTAAACAGATATAGTTTGATATATTTACCTGTTGCTTGGGTTGTAGGCCTTGCAATATTTTTTATAGCTTTTGAACCTATATCAGCACTTTATTTTTTAAGTTTTGGAGTTATTGGAATATTTTATGCTCTATTTTTTTATACTTCAAATAGAAAAATGGTAGATGATTCATATAACTTTTCTGATCATGAATACTCAATCATTGAATTCTATTCAGATTACTGACTGGGATGTACAGCATCAAAATTCATAGTTGATGAATTTAAGAAGAATAACCCCAAAATATATTTTGTTTCTATAAATGCAAGTAAGCAGAAAGACCACCCATTTATAGAAACTTACAAACTTTATAACACTCCTACGTATGTATTAATCGATAATCATGGTGAAAAACTGGGTCGAAGAGTTGGGACATTTAACCCCAATTATTTTTTAAACAAAACAAGCTAAGAAATCTTATCGCCTAATTTTGCATTTGTATCTGGACTTAATAGGAGTACATCCCCATTAGGAGATATAGAACCTAAAACTAAACATTGACTCATGATTGGTCCAATTTGTTTATCACCAAGATTAATAACAGCAATACAGTTTTTATTTTCAAGCTCTTTTAATGTGTAATTTGTAACTTGAGCACTGGTTTTCTTAATGCCAATATCCAAACCAAAATCTATGGTTAATATATATGCTGGTTTAATCGCTTCTTTGAATTTTTCAGCTGAGACTATCTTTCCCACTCGAATATCCAGTTTTGAAAATAAATTTATATTTTCGTTTTCCATATAACAAATTTAATTACATACTTATATCATGTCAAAAATATTAATTTTAAGTGCTGGCACAAGCAAAGATTCACACAACAGCCAACTAGCAAGGCATCTTAGTGATCACATGAGTGAAAATAATCTTGATAATAATATTTATGAAAATCTTTTTGAGGGTATTCCATTTTTACTTGATCCAAATGACAATGTTCCAGAAAAAATAGTTAATATGAGAAAATCTTTAGAAAAATCAAATAAATTAATTATTTTTAGTCCAGTTTATAACGGAGGTTTCCTTGCGCATTTAAAGAATGCTTTAGACTGGCTTTCATTAGCTTATGATGACAGAAGATATAACTCACTCTTTAAAGATAAACACGTAGCAGTTGTAACAACTGTAAAAGGAGTGGGTGGAAATGCAGAAAAAGCTTTCGAAATTTTGAGTATGCAATTATCAAATTATGGCTTGTTTGTCTTTGAAAACTTTCATCTTATTACCAAGTCTGACCATTTAAATCTTGATGATATAACTGAAAATAATGAAATTTTAGAATCGTTACATATTTTTATTGATAAATTTTTAAACGAGTAATTTTTTTTTAATTATCGATTCTAATTTAGAAGTAAGTTCGTCTACTGTATAGTCATTGGGGTTGTCAATTGGATCCATAATTTCTATACGAACATCTCCACTTTTAAGCCAAACTTTTCCTTTAACCATTAAATTATGAGCATTATGTGAAACTACAGGAATGATAGGTAAATTAAAATCTTTAGAAATGAATGCAGCTCCTTTTTTGAAAGGGAGTAAATCTTTCTGATTACTTCTCTTGCCTTCGGGAAAAATCATTATCGAGTTTTTATGTTCTAATACTTTTTTGATAGAGTAATTTATTTTATCAAAGTTTGCACTAGCATTTTCTCTATCAATTCTTGGTAATCCTAAAACTTTAAGCACTCTTCCAAAAATAGGTATTCTAAATAATTCAGATTTAGTTAAAAATCGAATAGATACCGGAAGTGCGGTTATATGTGTAAAAATATCTAGTGTTGAAGGATGATTGGATACAACTACATAACTTTTATTAGTGTCTATTTTTTCTACACCTTCTACTATTAAATTAATTCCAACAAATTTTAAACCAATCCATCCAAAAAATTCATATAGCTTAGTTGCAAGATGCCTTCCTTTTGGCAAAAACGAAGTTAAGACTATCGAGATCATCAGTGGAGAAAAGACACAAACCATAAAAATAGGAAACAAAATAAAAGTTTTTGTAAATATTTTAACTGTTATTTTTTGTGACATAATTGTATTCTAAGAAACAAACATATGTGTTTTCAAATACTTATACCAAATTGTTTTTTGACGCTAATACTCAAAAAGTAGAATGAACTTGCACATAATATAAATCCAACTGTTGGAGGTAATAAATTCCAATAATTTACTCCTCCAAGATAAGATCCATAGGTAATCGCATCATATATCATCATTCCCCAGTTTGGAGTCCAGCCTACCTGTCCATAGAAAGAAGCAAACCCATATGCAAGTATTCCATAAGTAGTACTTGCAAGCATATAACTCACAGAATACGGAACAACAATCGGCATTATATGTTTTGTGGCTATATAGAAGTTTCTTGCGCCCAGTAGTTTTGAAGCAGTAATAAATTCCTGGGTTGAGACTTCTATAACTTTTGACCTGACTACTAAATAACAAATTCCTAGTCCGGACATAAAGCCGTAAATAATCCCAACAAGAGAGGGTGAGAGTTTATCTGTAAAATCTCCAGTCCCAAGAATTAATAAAATTATTGGAGGAGATATCAATATCAAACTTGAAGATACTTCTTTTATAATTTTATCGGTTCTTTTTAATATAAATGGAATAGTTGTTCCAAAGAATAGACTTGTTGCAATACCAATAAAAAAAGAAAAGATTGATAACTGAATTAATGGTCTAGAACCTGCCATAAGCATACTCAACACGTCTCTTCCAAGGGGATCTGTACCCAAAAAATGAGAAGAGGAAGGTGTTGTGGGATGAGGAAACATTTCTATATCGAAGCCCACAATAGGGTCATAAATATTTTCAGGCCAGATATTTCCAAGCAGCCAAGTATGAACTAAGCTGCTAATAATTAAAAGACCCAAACAGAAATAACCAATTTTTCCATGATATGTTTTATATGTGCTTTTTAGTATATAAATGATCATTTAAGCCTCACTCTTGGGTCAATTATTACTTGAACTACAGAAATTGTTATTCTTAAAATTGCTGTTAAGAGAGCTAAAAGTAAAAATAACCCCATAGCTGCATTGGAGTCCTGGTTCATGATTGATTGGTACAATACACTTCCCATTCCTTTCCAGCCAGTAGTAGATTCAACAATCACCAGGGATGCAATCGTATACGGAAGACCTAGTGTCAATCTTGTCGCAAATGGACCAAAAGAGTTTCTTAGAATATGCTTGTTATAAATTTTGTGTTTAGAGTAGCCAAGTGCTCGAGCAGTTAAAATGTGAGGTTCTCGAGCTATATTCTGAGTGATAACATTATTAATGAGAATATATTCACCAACAAAAAATATTGACAATATCCCAATTGTTTTAAATGCATTTTTTGAATTTAGGATAATATCAGAAATCAAGATATCATTTTGGAATAAAAATATATAAAAAAGAATCATAATCGAAAATACAAATCCACTTTTTCTGATTTTATTGTTTAAGAGAACATCTAGGGATTGAACAATGAAGAGAGTCACACTGAAAAGAAATAAAAGTAAAATAATATCAAATTTATTTTCGCTAATTGTCAGAATACTTACAGGAGTTTTTTCAAGGTCAAAAGTAATAGCTATGAAAGTATAAAAATTTTCAATTTTTTCATCTATAAGAAACAACACAATTGGGGGAAACAAGCTGATAAAAAGAGTTGCTAAAGTATCAGAAAAGATTTTATTTTTATGAAGTTTTGATATGGGAGTTTTAATTGACGGAATTCTTGATAAGTAAAATGCTAAAGTGAAAGATGGTATTAGGACTTGAATAGTAGGTAATACTGTAGACATGATATCTTTACCAGACCTCTGTCTAAATCCACCAGTAGTAATTTCACCGTTAAACACACCTAGTATCCATCTAAAATATCTTTGGTAAAGTGGGTCATTGACACCTAGTGTCTCTCTGAGCGCATCTAATTCTGCTTGGCTCAGCATTAGCCTTAGTGGAGTTAAAAAGTCTCCTGGGATAAGGATATTGATGCCATAAAACATTATTAACAGGAATATTAAAATTGAAATTATAGATGTTACTATTTCTTTAACTATGAATTTAAACATTGTTTCGCATGTCTACATAAGGTAAAACCTTTTGAACCACTGGACCAATACCAATCACAAAAAGAATAGTAACATAGCCTACAAGACCACCTAAAAGCCATCCTATTAAAAATGCGAGTAATTCAATAATGTTTCTTGCTGTACCAATTTTAAGACCTTTATCTTCAAGCCCAACCATTATTCCATCTCTAGGCCCTACTCCTAAGTTGCCCCCAACATAAATGGCAGTTCCTGCCCCTATAAGAATGATTCCACAAAAAATAAGGAGTAAACTTACAAAAATATTTTCAGATAATGGAAAATTAGGAATTATCAAATCAGCAACAGTTCCAACTAGAAATATATCGATAATAGTTCCTACACCTGGTTTCTGTTTTAATGGAATCCATAAAAGCATCACCGCAATACCTGTTATTATAATTGTTCTTCCGTAGGTAATATTTAGGGTTTTTGAAAGCCCATCATGGAAAACTCCCCATGGACCAAGACCTAAATTAGCTAAATAATTTAAAGAAATCCCAATCCCAATTAACGATGTGCCTGATAAAACTTGTAGAAGTTGTCTAAACTTTGTTGACATTCACAAAGGATACAAGCTAAAAAAAAATATAAACCAAGTAGAATATTGATAATGAAAAAATTTTCTATTTTAATATTTATTTTCCTGAGTTTCTGTAGTCAAGATGACGCAATAGAAAATATTGTAATAGAGCCAGAAGCTCCTACTTCGACTATGGAAGTTAAAGATGATGCAACAACAACAAGTATTGAAATTTTTCAACTAGATTCATTTGAAAATATATCCTATTCAATTATTAAGGAAAAAAGTAGAGTTGGATATCTTGCTCCAAAACAGTTTTTGAATTCTGGATTAGAAACTGTAGAGGGAATCACAAATGAAATAATTGGCGAGTTCACCCTTTCTTTATCTGAATGTGATCAAGCAGATTCTTGTCTTTTAATCACGAACTTAATTATTAGAGCAGATATTTCAACATTGAAGAGTAATAGTGTAATTAGAGATCAAGCTTTAAATAATCAATGGCTTCAGTCTACTCTCTTTCCTGAAGCTGTATTCAGAATAGATGAACTGGTATTACCTAATAAAGATTTTGACTCAAAGGTTGAAGACACTATTGTTGGAAAATTATCTATTAGAGAAATTGAATTAGATACACCTTTTTCTATTACAGCCTTTTTGGATGGAGATAAGATATTTATATCAGGTTTTACTGAAGTTGACACAACTTGGTTTGGATTTGATGCACCCACAAAATTTAATGCTTGGGAAGTTTTAAATCCAATAGGTATAAAAGTGGAATTAGTTGCTGGATTAAAAGATTAATTGAACGTAAAACTGAATTACCATGAGTTAGAAACTCCCCATGTTGCAATTACAAATAATTACGCTGCAGTTTCAATTTTGATTATTGATAAAAAAGAAATCCTATACATAAAAAGATCTAACGAAATGCCAACACACAAAGGCCAAATTGCATTTCCTGGCGGTAAAAGAGAAGAAGAAGATATAGATATTGTAAGTACTGCAGTTAGAGAATCAACGGAGGAACTTTTATTGCCTGTATCAGCTATTAGACCTTTTGGTTATCTAAATTCTATAGATACTGTTGAATATAAATTTGATGTTTATCCTGTTGTTTGCCAATTGTTCGAAAAGCCTAAAAATTATAATATAAGTGAAGTTCAGGCAATATTTTTTGTTGAAATCAAAAAGTTGTCAAATCCAAATAATTGGAGTTACCGAGGCATCTATCCTGATGATTGGATCTTTATGATTGGAAATGAAATCTTGTGGGGGGCAACTGCAAAAATAACACGAAGGTTATTAAATTTAGATTTAAGACAAACTATTTGATTCGTCTTTAACTGCTAAATATAAAGAAATAAAAATTAATAATAAAGTTACAAAAAATACATTACTTATAACTTCATTCAAGAATATATAGCCCATTAATATTCCAACAATAGGCACAATGTAATCAACTAATGTAGTAAATGTTGCAGAAAATCTTTTAATTGTGTACAAAAATAATGAATAATTAAAAATATCTATAAAAGCTAAGCCTGTTAATTTCAATGACTCTGATAACGAAAGAATTTCAATTTTTCCTCCTAAGGTAAAAAATAAAATTATGGAAAGACCAGCACCAAATAACCATTGAGTTAGAAGGTAAGTTTTTCCCGGTATATATTTGAGGTGTTTTTTATTTGTAATATTACTAAGCGCTAATCCCTGAACTCCAACTAAAGCTAATAGGCCACCAGTAATTAGATCCCCTTCATTTGAAAGCCCTGTTTCTCCTGAGAAAAAGAGAATTACTAAACCTAGGAGTCCAATTAATACAGAAACTAATTTAATTCTGGTAATTTTTTCCTCTTTAAAAAATAGCAATACCCAAAAAACTGTAAATAGTGGAATAGTTGATATAAATATACTTTGTAATCCTGAAGATATATTTTTTAATGCATAAATAAAAGTCCATCCAGGAATAAATATTGCTAAAAATCCAGTAAGACAACCTTTGATGAAAAAAGACAAGTTTAACTCACTATAGAACTCTTTGAAACAATATAAACTTATTAAAAAAGTAACTAAGGTAATCCTTGCAGTTACAATAAATATTTCACTTATGCCATCAAGTAATAGACTTCTATTTAATAACCCATGAAACCCAAATAGAGTACCGATTAAAATAATATTTCTCAATCCAGAATAAGCAGATATTGGCCTTTCAGATTTGATAAAAAACTCTCCAATTTGATTTAGTTTATTAGAATAGCAGATATGAAAACAGTTTTTTCCGGAATTCAACCCAGTGGCTTAGTTCATTTAGGTAATCTATTAGGCGCAATAAATAATTGGGTAAAGCTTTCAAATGAAGAATCAAAAAATTATTTCTGTATCGTAGATTTACATTCTCTAACTGCATTACCAGATAAAACAAGTTTGAAAACAAGTATACGAGATACATTAAAAGTTTTAATGGCAAGTGGAATTAATATGAAAAATTCTGTTATTTATGTGCAGAGTGATCTTAAAGAACATGCTTATTTGTCTTGGGTCTTATCAAATTTTTGTCAGGTGGGTGAGCTGCAAAGAATGACCCAATTCAAGGAGAAATCTAATTCATTTGGCACACATTCCGGACTATTAACATATCCAATTTTGATGGCAGCAGATATATTAATTCATAAAGCAAATGAGGTACCTGTAGGGGATGACCAAACACAGCATTTAGAACTTACAAGAAATATTGCTGAGAGATTCAATAACAATTATGGTGACATCTTTCCAATTCCTGAAAAAACAAGTGGTAAACACGGAGCAAGGTTGATGTCTTTGAGACATCCAGAAAATAAGATGTCTAAAAGTTCAGATGATATTAATGGAACAATCTACTTTAATGATTCTAAAGATTCAATAATTAAAAAATTCAAGTCGTCTGTTACTGACTCTCAAAATGAAATCAAATATGACTTAGAATCAAAACTAGGTATTAGTAATTTGATAGAAATTTATTCTGCAATTAATGGTAATGAAATAAAAGAAACAGAAAAACAATTTCAAGATTTTAGATATGGAGATTTTAAATTAGCTGTTGCGGAAACTGTTATTAACTATTTAGAACCAATTGCAGAAAGATTTGAAGAAATATCTGATAGCGAAGTTGATTCCGCATTGGAAAATAATTTAAAATTGGCAAGAGAGTCAGCCGAGTTAACAATTTCAGAAATTGAAACAGCTTTAGGGATAGATTAAGCATTAATGGATTCAATTTCAAAAATTCCTAATTCATGGAAAGAATTTTTAAACTCTAGTCAAATAGAGGCAATAGAAACTATAAATGGACCTGTATTGATTATGGCCGGTGCGGGTTCTGGTAAAACTAGAGTACTCACACATCGATATGCTCATCTAGTCCAGAATCATATGGTTGATATTGAACAAATTTTAGCAATAACTTTTACAAATAAAGCTGCTGAAGAAATGAAAACACGTATAAGTGATTTATTGAATTTGAAAATTTCACCAAAATGGATATCTACATTTCACAGCTTATGTGTAAAAATCTTAAGAATACATGGTGATAAAATTGGATATAAAAACAACTTTACAATATATGATCAATCTGATTCTAATAAAGTTGTTAGAAATTGTATGTCTGAGAATAATGTAGATCTTAAACAGTATTCTCCAAAAAGATTTCAAGCACACATATCAAATTTGAAAAATAATATGATATCTCCTGGAGAAGCCTTACAAAATGCGGAGTCTTTCTTTGATGTTAAGGTTGCAGAAATTTACTCAAGTTATGAAAAGAAACTCATCATGTCAAATGCAATGGATTTTGATGATCTTTTAATAAAAGCTGTTGAACTTCTACAAACCAATGAAGGTATATTAAAGTTTTGGTCAAACAAATTTCAATTCATCATGGTTGATGAGTATCAAGATACAAACTATGTTCAATATAAACTTGTTGAACTCCTAGGCTCAAATAATCAAAATGTTTGTGTTGTAGGTGACTCTGACCAAAGCATATATGCATTTAGAGGTGCAGATATAAGGAATATAATAGAATTTGAAAAAGATTTTAAAGATGCAAAAGTTATTCAACTTGATAAAAACTATAGATCATCAAAAAAAATTTTGGATTTAGCAAATACAGTTATCTCAAACAATCCAAGAAAAATTGAAAAAAATTTATGGACAGATAATGAAGAAGGGGCAGATATTTCTTCAACTAGGTTTAGATCAGAAAAAGATGAGGCAAGATGGGTAGCAGAGGAAACTAGGAGAATTTTACTTGAAGATAAGAAAGCTGAGGTAGCTGTATTTTATAGAACTAACAGTCAGTCACGTCTTTTTGAAGAAGAGTTACGAAAATTAAATATAAATTATAAGCTCATTGGAAGTGTTCGCTTCTATGATCGCAAAGAAATAAAAGATATAATTTCATACTTAAAATTTCTCATTAATGATAGTGATTTAGTTTCATTTGAACGAGTTGTTAATGTACCAAGAAGAGGTATAGGTGAATCAAGCGTTAAAAAGCTTAGAGAATTTATTAATACTTCAAATAAATCAATTTCTGAAATTTTAGATTCTTTAGATGATGTAGAGAATATTTCACCACGTATTAAAGGTAAACTTATAGATTTTAAAAATTTGATTACTGAACTCAAATCATACTCCATACAAGGGCCCTCTATAGCAATCCAAAAAGTTATCGAGCTAACTGGGTATAAAATGAATTTGATTAAAGAGGGCACTTTAGAGGCTCAAATGAGAATGGAAAATATAGAAGAATTGCTTAATTCTGCATACAACTTTGAAAATACTTATGAAGAAGAAATTGAAGAACCCTATACAAAACTTCGAGACTATTTGGAGTCAATAGCTTTATTTTCAGAAACTGACAATTTAGAAGATGCTGACAGAGTTCTACTCATGACTTTACATAATGCAAAAGGATTAGAGTTTCCTTATGTTTTCATGACTGGAATGGAAGAGAACTTATTTCCCCATGAACGAAGCTCACAAGGTGACGCATCTGAAATTGAAGAAGAGAGGAGGCTATGTTATGTCGGTATCACTAGGGCTGAAAAAAAACTTTACTTAACACATGCTTGGTCAAGGACACTTTGGGGAGGCACAGTTTACAATCTTCCAAGCCGCTTTTTGGATGAAGGATTGGAGCATTTTCAAACAATTGACTTTTCAACAGATGCAGAAAATAACGATACTTCAGAAAGCAATATTGCAATTGGTCAAATAGTAATTCATGAAAAATATGGAGAAGGAGTTGTTAAGGAAATTCAAGGCAATGAGATAACAGTTAAGTTTTCTGATGACATAGGCACAAAGTACTTGGATATCGAATGGGCTCCAATAAAATTTCAATAAATAGCAAGCATAATTTTTATTTTTTTGTAACCTATATTCTTGTTGTAACAATATGAATTTATTTGAATACCAAGGTAAAGAACTTTATAAAAAATTTTCTATACCTACACCAAAATCAACATTTATAAAATCTAAATCTGAACTCCAATCGGATCATGGTTTAAGTTATCCACTAGTAGTGAAAGCTCAAGTACAAGTTGGAGGTAGAGGCAAAGCTGGCGGAATTAAAGTTGCTAATAATGATGCGGAATTAGATCAGTTTATTGATGATATTTTAGGAATGGATATTAAAGGTCATTTAGTTGAGAGTTTACTTATTGAAGAAGCTTCCGAAATTATTAGCGAGTATTATATTTCATTTACCCTTGATAGGTCTGAAAAAAAATATTTAATGATGCTCAGTTCAAAAGGTGGTATGGATATTGAAGAAGTTGCAGAAAACTCTCCAGATGATTTGATAAAGCATTATATTTCACCATCAGTTGGCTTAGATGATTCTGATATAGAACATGCAATTACTAACGCCAAGCTAGATTTTGCATATAAAGATCAACTTATCGAGATAATTTCTAAACTTTATAGTTTGTTTGCAGACAATGATTGTGATCTTGTAGAAGTAAACCCATTAGCTATAACATCAAAAGGTGTTTCAGCTTTAGATTCAAAAGTATCGCTCGATGTGAATGCTGAATATAGACATGAGGAATTTAAAGAATTTGAAAAAGACATTCCGATACCTGAATCAGAAAAATTTGCAAAGAGTAAAGGATTGAATTTTATAAAATTAGATGGGAGCGTAGGAATTATTGGAAATGGTGCTGGTCTAGTTATGTCAACACTTGATGTTGTTGTTGAGCATGGTGGTAAAGCAGCAAATTTTCTTGATATAGGTGGAGGAGCTAAAGCCGAAACTGTTACAGCTGCTTTAGAAGTTCTTGAAACCGAAGATGATGTTAAAAGTGTTCTTATCAATATATTTGGAGGAATAACAAGATGTGATTTAGTCGCTGAAGGTATCGTCGAAGCAACTAAAGGTAAAGAACTAAAATGGCCCATCACAGTTCGCCTTGATGGAACAAATTCAAAAGAAGGCTTAGAAATACTTGAAAATAATAAGAACGAAAAAATAACAATTTCAGAGTCCATGGATGAAGCAGCTCAAATTGCAGTACAGGCTGGTCAATAATGTCAATTCTAATTAATGAAGACACAAAAGTTGTAGTACAAGGATTAACAGGGGAGCAAGGTAAGTTTCACGCACTCCGGAACAGAGATTACGGCACACAAGTTGTTGCTGGAACCAGACCTGGGAAAGGTGGAGAAAAAGTAGAGGGAATTCCAATTTTTAATACTGTAAAAGATGCAATTGAAGCAACAGGTGCTAATACAGCTCTCACTTTTGTACCGCCTGCTTTTGCTAAGGATGCTGTTTTAGAGGCTGGAGATGCTGGCTGTGATCTTATTGTCTGCATTACTGAAGGTATACCTGCAAAAGATGAAGCTAAAATGTATGATTTATTAAAAACAAATACAAATGCTAAATTACTTGGTCCAAACTGTCCTGGTTTAATTTCTCCAGGAAAATCTAATGTAGGAATTATGCCTCATGAAATTACACAGGAAGGTAATGTTGGAGTTGTATCAAGATCAGGGACCTTGACTTACCAAGCTGTACACGAGCTGACAAGAATCAATATTGGACAATCAACATGTATTGGCATAGGTGGAGACCCTGTGCCTGGAATGTCATTTATAGACGTACTTGAAGGTTTCCAATTAGATTCTCAAACTGAAGCAATTGTTATGATTGGGGAAATAGGCGGTAGTGCAGAAGAGGAAGCAGCTGAGTATATTAAAAATCATGTTACTAAACCCGTAGTTTCTTACATTGCCGGAGTTACAGCGCCTCCGGGAAAAAAGATGGGTCATGCTGGTGCTATAGTTTCAGGCAATAAGGGAACAGCCTCTGCTAAAATTGAAGCACTTACTAAAGCAGGAGTAAATGTAGTTAAAAATCCAACTAAGATTGGACAAGCAATTAGGGATGTAATTTGAAGGAAAATTTAAAAAGAGATGATTTAATAGCTGCTATTGACGAGACCCGTACTTCATTCGATACAGATAACCCAGTAGTTCCATTTATTGAAGGAGATGGTATTGGGGTTGATATTTGGCCAGCTTCACAAAAAGTTTTTGACTCGGCAGTAAAAAAAGCATATTCAGACCAAAGAAAAATTGAATGGACAGAAGTTTTAGCAGGGCAGAAAGCATTTGATGCAACTGACGAGTGGCTTCCGAATAAAACTCTGGAACTTTTTGATAATTATGGAATTGGAATTAAAGGTCCACTTACTACACCTGTTGGGGGTGGAATAAGGTCTATAAATGTTGCTATTAGGCAGAAATTAGATCTCTATGCATGTTTAAGACCCTTAAGGTGGTTTTCTGGCATAGAATCACCTACAAAAAATCCTGGTGATGTTGATATTGCATTATTTAGAGAAAATACGGAAGATGTTTACTCTGGTAAGGAACTTGAAATGAATTCTGATGAAGTAAGATCTCTTAACGCATTTTTAAATTCAGAATTTGGTTGGGAAATTCGAGAGGATAGTGGAATTGGAATTAAGCCAATATCAAAAACTGCCTCAGAAAGATTAATTAGAGCTGCGCTCAATTATGCTGTTGAGAATAATAAGAAGAATTTAGCAATAGTCCACAAAGGGAACATCATGAAGTTCACCGAAGGTGCATTTAGAGCGTGGGGGTATGAACTGGTTAAGTCAGAATTTTCAGACGTTGCGGTCGCGTGGGATGATTGCAATGGAGATCCTGGAGATAAGATTTTAGTCCAGGATGTTATTGCTGATGCGTTCCTTCAGCAAATCCTAATAAAGCCACAAGAGTTTGATGTTATAGCCACTACTAACTTAAATGGCGATTATGCTTCAGATGCATTAGCAGCACAAATTGGAGGTATAGGAATTAGCCCAGGTGGAAATATTAATTATGAAAATGGTAAATCAGTCTTTGAAGCTACACACGGTACAGCACCTAAACATGCAGGAAAAGACAAAGCTAATCCTGGGTCATTGATATTATCTGGCGAGATGATGTTCAGATATATGGGTTGGAATGAAGCTGCTGATTTAATTGTAAAATCAATGGAGAAATCAATAAGTGAAGGTAATGTAACGTACGATCTTGCCCGAGGCAGAACAGATGCGACAACATTGTCTTCCTCTGATTTTGCTAAATCTTTAACTGAAAACATAGAAGGTTTTTAGAAATGAAAAGAGTAACGGTTGTTGGTTCAGGTAAATACGGTTCAATGACAGCTTTGAGAATTGCTGAGTATGATATTGTTGATTCTGTAGTTATGACTGATATTGTCGATGGCTTACCCCAAGGTTTAGCACTTGACATGAACCAATCTAGATATGTTGAACAGTTTTCTACAAAAATTTCCGGTACTAACAAATATGAAGATACTCATGATAGCGACGTAGTAGTAATTACAGCTGGACTTCCCAGAAAACCAGGAATGTCTCGTATGGACCTTCTAGAGGTTAACGCAAAAATTGTTACAGATGTTACTAAAAATATAATGAAGTTTTCAGAGAGTCCAACAATAGTAGTTGTTACAAATCCTTTAGATCAAATGACTACCTTAGTATCTGAAATTTCAGGTTTACCAAAAAATAAAGTAATTGGTCAAGCTGGTGTTTTGGACACTTCTAGGTTTGCTTATTTCATCTCTGAGAAATTAAATGTCAACATGAGTGATGTTGAGGCTCTCACATTGGGTAGCCACGGAGAAACAATGGTACCAGTTCCGTCACAGTGTAGGGTGAATGAAAAGCTACTTACTGAAATGTTGTCTAAAGAAGAAATTGATGAGATTGTTCAAAAAACTTCAAATGGTGGGGCTGAAATTGTAGGTTTATTGAAAACGGGCAGTGCTTATTTTGCACCATCTTCTGCAGCTGCAACTATGGTTAGATCAATTATTTCTGATACAAATGATGTAATGCCGGCTTGCTCATGGCTAGAGGGCGAGTATGGAATTAGTGATGTATACCTAGGGGTACCAACTAAATTGGGTAAAAATGGTGTTACAGAGGTTGTTGAACTTGAATTGAATAATGATGAGCTTACAGATTTAAAAAGTGCATCTGAAGCTGTTAAAGACAAAGTAAAAGAACTAAATAGCATAATTAACCAATAAAATCAGGTTTTTTTAAAAAAAAATCAATAAATTTAGTATATTAAGACAAATCATATTAAAAAACTATAATACTTATAGGGAGTTTTTAAAAAAACTCAATACAGAAAGGCTAAACAGCTATGAATAAAGATCAATTAGCTAGCGTTGTTGCAGCAGAAGTAGGGTTGTCACAAACTGATGCTAAAAAAGCTGTGGAAGCCGTGTTTAATGGCGTAACAAATGGTATGAAAAATGGCGATAAAGTAAGTATCGCTGGTTTTGGTAACTTTGAGTCAAGATACAGGGCTGCAAGACAAGGTAGAAATCCAGCAACAGGTGAAACAATCCAAATTGCTGCGAAAAATGCCCCAGCTTTTAAAGCTGCAAAAGGATTAAAAGACGCTTTAAATTAAAGTTCTTTTAACTAATTTGAAAAGACGGCAATTGCCGTCTTTTCTTTTGAAATCAATTATGAAAGTAAACTAATATCACCTGAAATTTTAATTTTTTTATTAAAAAGTAGGTCTTCTGGATGAATTTTTCCATTTACAATCTCTAATAAATCCAAACTTGATATTTTAAAAATTAAATATCTATCTTTTTTTATTATTTTTTCACTTTTTTCAATTTCGTTTAACGAATACATTTCATCTAGATCTGTAAAGTAAAAATACACATCTTTTGTTTTAAAATTTGTTTCAGTTATTTTTTCTTTAAAATTTTTAAGTAGATTTTCTATCAATTAATTGTTAAAGTTTCTCGTTTAACATCTTCAATTGCTTTTGTAACCTGTATTCCCCTAGGGCATGCAGTTGTACAATTGAATGCAGTTCGACATCTAAATGCACCATTAACATCTTTCAATATTTCTAGTCTCTGTTTTGATGCATTATCTCGTGAATCAAATACAAATCTGTGTGCATTTACTATTGCTGCAGGTCCAACGTAGGTATCAGCTGTCCAGAACACAGGGCAACTAGTGGTACATGCTGCACAGAGGATGCACTTCGTAGTATCTTCAAAACGGTCACGGTCTTCAGGCGACTGGAGCCTTTCTCGTTCACCCGGTTCTTCTTCATTGATAAGATATGGCATAACTTTTTTGTAAGAATCAAAAAACGAATCCATATTTACAACTAAATCTTTTATAACAGGCAATCCTCTAATTGGTTCTATTTTGATAGGATTGCTTACTTCTTTAACTAAAACTTGGCAAGCTAGCATATTTTCTCCATTTACAACCATCGCATCAGAACCACAAACACCATGGGCACATGATCTCCTAAATGCTAAGCTGCCATCATCGAACCACTTTACCTTATGTAATAAATCTAAAATTCTTTCATCTGGATCAGCATCAAGTGAATACTCTTCCCAATGACCTTTTCTGTCAGTCTCAGGGTTATATCTTAGAATTTTGAGATTAATATCCATTAATACTTTCTCTCTTTAGGTTCATAATTACCAAGTTCAACATCTTTATAATCTAGTTTAACTGAATCTCCATTTTTGAACGCAAAGGAATGTTTAAGCCAATTTTGATCATCTCTTTCAACATGGTCGACTCTAGAATGTGCCCCTCTACTTTCTTTTCTTGCTTGAGCACTTGCAACAGTGGTATCTGACATATCAAGTAAATATTCAAGTTCAATCGCTTCTAATAACTCAGTATTAAAAACTTTGCCTTTATCAGAAATTGTTATATTATCATAACGATCTCTCAGATCAGAAAGGATTTTAGTCTGTTCTGTTAGTGTTTCATCAGATCTAAATATTTTTGCATTTTCTTCCATAGAGTCTTGCAGTTCTTCTCTTATTTTTGGGACTGAGAAATTAGGATCATGCTCTTTTTCCATAAAATTTACAATTTTATTTTTAAGGTCTTCTGCAGCATTATCTGAAAGCGAGTAGGGTTTAGTACTTGATACATAATCAACCATACTTTGACCGGCTCTTTTTCCAAATACGACTATGTCTAATAGTGAATTAGTTCCAAGTCTATTAGCTCCATGTACGCTGACGCATGCTGATTCACCAGCAGAGTAAACTCCAGGCAATATACTTCCTTGAGCGTCGCTAAGCACCCTTGCATCTACATCAGTCGGAATTCCTCCCATTGCATAGTGTGCAGTTGGTTGAACAGGAATTGGTTCATCAATTGGTTCGATTTTCACATAAGTTCTAACAAAATCGGTAATATCAGGAAGTTTTTGCTTTATTGTTTCAGCCCCAAGATGAGTTAAATCTAAATATACAAAATCATTATTAGGACCAGCTCCGTTTCCTTCACTGATTTCTGTTGCAATGGCTCTAGAAACCATATCTCTTGGAGCTAAGTCTTTAATCGATGGAGCATATCTTTCCATAAACCTTTCTCCATCTTTGTTTCTTAAAATTCCACCTTCTCCTCTTGCAGCCTCAGAAAGTAAAATACCAAGCCTATAAATACCTGTAGGATGAAACTGATAAAATTCCATATCTTCAAGAGGTATACCTTTTTGATATAAAATTCCTGGACCATCTCCAGTTAAAGAGTGTGCATTTGAACTTACTTTATAAATTTTACCAAATCCACCAGTCGCAAAAGTTACAGCCCTTGCTTCAAATATATGAATATCTCCTGTTGCAATCTCATATGCTACAACACCTTTGCAGACACCATCATCAATTTTTATATCTAATACTTGAAATTCATCAAAAAAAGTTACACCCATAGAAACACATTTCTGATAAAGGGTTTGGAGAATCATATGACCAGTTCTATCAGCTGCATAGCAGGCTCGAAATGCTGGTGCTTCACCTTCTTTTACAGTATGGCCACCAAATCTTCTTTGTGCTATTTTCCCATTCTCTAATCTGCTAAATGGTAATCCCCAATGTTCTAACTCAACTACTGAGTCAATAGCTTCCTTACACAGGATGTCAACTGCTGGCTGATCTGCGAGATAATCGGAGCCTTTTACTGTATCAAAGGCGTGCCAATTCCAATTATCTTCTTCAACATTTGCTAGTGCTGCACTCATACCACCTTGAGCAGCTCCTGTATGAGATCGTGTTGGATATAGTTTAGTTATTACAGCTAGTTTCATATGGGGAGCAGCTTCAATAGCCGCTCTTAGCCCAGCTCCACCTGCCCCGACAATTACTCCGTCAAAAGAATGTCTTATAATCTTCATGCTTCACTCACAAATGCTATCAGAACGTATGTACCTAATATGAAAAATGCAGAAGAGATAAAATACAAACTATACAAAGCAACTTGTCTGTAGAGCTTATTTGCAATATTGTCATGCATTACAATTCTTAAACCATTAGTTCCATGAAGAATACTTAGTGCTAATAAAAGCCAATCGAAAGTTCTCCAGTATGGGGTATCCCATCTTGCTGCAACAAATTCATAATCTAAATTAAGCGTGTCATTAAACACATGCATTATAAACATATGACCTGCAGCTAAAAGGACCAAAAATAAACCACTCACTCTCATAAAAAACCAAGCATATAATTCAAAATTACTACCACCAATAGGAGGTTGTCGTCTACCCCAATCAGTTCTTGATATACTTTTCATTACGATTTCCAATCTGGTAAAGGTCTTATCATGCAATCAACAATGGTGGTTCCAGCTGAACTTTTTTCAATGCAAATATCAAAATAAGAGGTAATCATTTGATATGTTGTAGGAACAAAAATACCTACAAAGATAAGAAGTGCTGCAATGTTTAAACTTTTTTGGTAATTAGAACCTTTGCTCCATAGATCCACAGTAATAATACGAAGACCATTTATGGCATGAGCTAACACAGCTGCCATCAAACCAACCTCACCTAGTCTGAAATAAAAGTTTTTATAAATTGCTTCTGCCCCTTCATAAATTTCGGGCCCTGCGAGGATTAATGCAGTTGAAATTATGTGGAGTAGTAAATATCCAAATAACGCAACACCAGTTATACGATGAAACAAATAAAGCCACATACCTGTTCTACCTTTATAAACTGAACCAGTAGAAACCATATTTTGATTTTGCATTATTTAATTATCCTACATTCAAAAAATAACTCTAAATTAATTAGATAATTCACCCCTTGACAATTGAGAGGAGTCGTTATAAATTACACATATGTAATTTACAATAAGGAGTACGGGTGGAAAAATCAATTGTAGAAGAGCTAATCGGCGGAATGCCATCATGGACAGAAGAGGCAAATTGTAAAGGGGCAGATGCAGATTTATTTTTTCCTGAAAGAGGAGCTTCTACTCGTAAAGCTAAAGCAATATGTAGAGCATGTACAGTGCAAGACCAATGTCTTGAATATGCCGTGGAAAATTCAGAAAAGTTTGGTATATGGGGTGGACTTTCTGAAAGAGAAAGAAGACGAATCAAGAGACAAAGAGCTGCTGAATTTGATATAAGGGATGTAGGTTAAATACCGAAACTTTCTGAATATTCACTGAAATCTCTTTCAACACCTATTTCGTCACTCTTAATAATTTCAGTTATAACATTTTCTTCATTGGTAATATATGTATACCTCAAAGAAATACCAGCTACATCATGAAAGCATCCGAACTTCTTAGCAACTTCACCATGAGGCCAAAAGTCAGATAGAATTGGAAATTCAATTTTATAGTGTTCAGACCAGGCTCTATTAGTCGGACTCGCACCAACAGTAATTAACACAGTGTTGGTTTCTTCTTTAGTAAATGATTCTTGATAATCTCTAAGTTCGCAAATTTCTTTGTCACAAACACTGCTGAAGGGAAATGGCATAAAAACAAACATTGTTTTTTGACCGAGGTAATCTTCATTGCTATGTTTCGTTTTATCATGATTGTACAGCTCAAATTCTGGTATTTTATCTCCAATATTCAATGACATAATTTAGTCCTTTCTTAATAAATATATAATAGCGAAGTTTGAATTAAATAGGCGGTAAAGAAGTTCTTGCAGCCCATGATATTGGGTCATTAAGCTCATCAAGTGATGGTATTAAATGTTGATCCGAAATAATTTCAAGCAGTGATAATTGATTTGATGAATTATTTAAAAATTTAATGAATCCATCTGAAGCATCATCGTATTTTGAAATTTTTAATTCAAAATCACTGGTAGGGCCTTGATTAGAAACTAGACCTAAATCCATTACAAGATCAATTACACTTTCGTCAATGATATTAAGAATATTTTTTGCTAAAAATTTTATTACTGATCTATAAAAACTTAAAGGTGCAAATATTACATCTAAGATAGATTCCATATCAAAGTTGTTAAGCTGCGGAATATTTTGCATAAGCTCTTCAGGATTTGAAAAATTTGTAGCATCAAAATTTGGTTCAATATCTTTTATTTGATTAAGAAGCTCCTCGTTGCTTTTTCTCATTTGCTCAACAACATATGAGAAAGGAGCAGAGTACTTTCCTAGAGATAGTGCAACAAATTCTAATAGAATTAGAGCCATTGTTGCTTCTTTATCATCGATTTCAAATTGCTCTACACGTAAGTCAAAGTTTTTTTTGTTTATTGCTAACTTATCATTTTTTGGAAGAATAATTCCAAAGTGACTAAGTCCCCAGGTATTCTTGCTCAAAAAACCTGCAATATTTCCTAATTGCATTCCTATTAATGAAGATTGATTTCCAGCTAATCCTAATGTGTTAGTATCAATCATCTGTAGATTGCTAAAGTCAAAATGTTTAATTGAGTTCAAAAACCAAAGACCATAATCTTTTGAATCTAGCATTGAAATTTCTTTAGGTGAATCCTTTAAATCTCCCTGACTTTCCTCACTTAGTTGAATAACTCTGAAAATTTCTTGATAGTTTAAGTCTTGATTTGATAAGAGATAGTCAGTTTGGCTTTCTTTATTAATATGATTGTTGATTTGTTCTGCAAGCTTCCAGTTTACATTCTCATCGTCACTGTTAAATAAATTAAAAAGTTGTGAGAAGATATCGTCAGACATTAAACATCAGAGGGTCGTAAATCTAACTGGAAAACTAAAGTAATTGCTTGAGCATCTCTCATTATTTGAATCTCAACTTGATCACCCGCTCTTTTAGTACGTAATATAGTTATGAGGCCGTCTAGTGTTTTTACACTTTCGCCATTAATTGTTTTAATTACATCACCAGGAAGTGCTCCAGCTTTACCTATAGCAAATATTTCTCCTCCGGGACCATACAATTCTTGTATATACACACCAGAGAAGACTCTTGCACCATCAGCAGCAGTTTCAAAATGTTGTGCGCCTAATATCCCTAGGAAGGCATGTAAAATTTTTCCATCACTAATTAAATCTTCAGCAATACCTAATGCTAAGTTTATAGGTACAGCAAACCCAAGTCCTTCAGCTCCCACATCTGCGGTAGCAATTGCAGTTGTGATTCCTATAAGTTCACCGTTTTTATTTATTAAAGCTCCACCACTTGAACCCCTTGTTATTGGAGCATCAGTTTGCATTAATCCAAATAATGTAACTGCTGAACCCATTGTGTCACCCCCAACATCAAGACGCCTCTCAAGTGCAGAAACCACCCCTGTAGTTACAGTTGGAGCAGCACCTAGAGTCAAAGGATGTCCAATTGCGACTGCTAAATCTCCAACTAGCATTTTGTCACTATTACCAATTGCAATGGGAATAAGATTGGATGCATTAATTTTTATTAATCCAATATCAGTTAACTTATCAGATCCAATAATTGTTGCTTCATATAACCTTCCATCTTCGAATATAACTCGAACTTCTGTTGAATTATCAATAACATGATGATTAGTCATTATTAAACCTTCGTCAGATATAACCACACCTGAGCCACCTCCAGCAGAAAAGAACTCGCCATCTTCAGAAAGAGTTCCAACTTGAACTTGTACTATTGTTTTTGTTGCCAATTCTGCAATTGAAACAACTTCTGTTGAATCAACTCTTGGCATTACAAGTTCTTTTTCTTTAACAGTTTCTGTAATTGTTATCGGTTCAGGAAGGACAATTTCTTCTTCATCAAATATGCCAAATAAAAATAAGAAAGATAAAATTATGCCACTAGACAAGAGAGAAGAGCCAATAATTAAATTCAATGAACTTTTTTTCTTTTCAGACTTTTCTTCAATTAAATCAGAAATATATTTTTTCTGTTCAAAGAGCTCTTGTTGAGAGTAGTTATCTTTTTCCATGTATCTATATTAAATAGAGGTTAATTGTAACCAATATTTCAAATCAAATTTTTTGAAAGGTTTCATACTTTATTACATAAAATTCCCTATAAGTTGAAAATTATTTCCGGATTCCTTAAAGTGAGTACGTAAATGTTATCTGTTCAAAATTTAGAAGTTGTGTACCAGGATGTAATCCTAGTGTTAAGGGGAGTATCTTTTGAAATACCTAAGGGTAAAATCGTTTCGTTATTAGGAAGTAATGGCTCTGGTAAAACAACTGTAATTCGCTCAATAACTGGTTTATTAGATATACAAAATGGAGATATAACTAAAGGCACAATATCTGTTGATGGTGAAGATATCACAAATTTCAATCCTTCAAAGATTGTTGAAAAAGGTATAGCCCAAGTGCTAGAAGGAAGAAGAATTTTTTCTGAATTAACTGTTGTTGAAAATTTAAGATTAGGAGGTCATACAAATAGCCAAGACATTCAATCAAATATTGAAAAAGTGTTAGATATGTTTCCAATATTAAAACAGAGGTCTAAAGGTGAAGCTGGTTATTTATCTGGAGGGGAACAACAAATGTTAGCAATAGGAAGAGCTTTAATGTCAGATCCTTCATATCTCTTATTAGATGAACCAAGCTTAGGTTTAGCACCAAAATTAGTTGATCAAATAGCAGATTTAATAAAAGAAATTAATGAACAGGGTGTTACGGTCCTGCTAGTTGAACAAAATGCGAATATGGCTTTAAACGTTTCTGATCATGGATATATTATGGAGACTGGAAATGTTGTTATGGATAACCCAAGTGAAGTTTTACTAAAAGATGAAGATGTTCGCGAGTTTTACTTAGGACTAAATCCGGAAGGAACAAAAAGAAAATCATTTAAAGATGTTAAGCATTATAAAAGGAAGAAGAGGTGGTTGTCATGAGTTCATTAAAATTTGACAACGTGACACTTAAATTTGGAGGAATTACGGCTCTAAATAATGTAAGTTTCGAAGTTAAGCCAAAATCTCTCTACGCTATTATTGGCCCAAATGGCGCTGGCAAAACATCAATTTTTAATTGTATCAGTGGGATATACAGGCCTACAGAGGGCGATGTGAGCTTTGGAGAAAACAATATTAAAGATTTGAGGCCTGACCAAGTAGCAGATTTAGGTATAGCTAGAACTTTTCAAAATATAGAACTATTTGAAAACATGACTGTACTTGATAATATTTTAATTGGTGCTCACAGGCATCTTAACTATGGGCCTATTTCTAGCTTACTTTATACAAAAAAAACTAGAAAAAGTGAGTTAGCTGCACGTAAGATTGCTGAAGAAATAATCGACTTTTTAGAAATAGAACAATTTAGGTATTCTTATATTTTATCTTTGCCATATGGAGTACAAAAAAGAGTTGAAATTGGAAGGGCCTTAGCATTAAACCCCGAAGTGCTTTTATTAGACGAACCAGCTGCTGGTATGAACAATGAAGAAACCGAAGATATTGCTAGATTTATAATTGATATTCATGAAGAGATGGGAAAAACAATTATTTTAGTTGATCATGATATGAATATGGTGATGGATATTGCTGAAGAAGTTATGGTACTCAATTTTGGTGAAAAATTAGCTGAGGGTCGGCCAGAAGAAATTGTTAAAGATTCAAAAGTAATTGATGCATATTTAGGAGTTAGTTAATTATGACAATGACAATGACAGAAATCTATGAAGAGATTTTAAGAGATGGTGGAATGACTCCATCTAAAAAAATTAAAGATACTTCTATTAGATTTCCTAATAAAATTGCAATGAGATACAAAGAATTTGGAGTTTGGCAGGAGACTACTTATGAAGAGTTTTGGAAGAAATCAAACTATCTATCAATGGGCCTAAAATTTTTTGGTATTGAAAAAGGACATTCTGTTGCAATCCATTCTGAGAATAGGCCTGAATGGTTTATTGCTGATATAGGAATTCAAGCAATTGGTGCGATTAGTGTAGGTCTTTATCCAACAAACCCGGCATCAGAGGTAGAGTATCTACTTTCGCACTCAGAAACAAAAATATTGTTTGCCGAGGATCAAGAACAAGTTGATAAAGCACTCGAGGTTATTGATAACCTTCCGGAGCTTGAAAAAATAGTATATTTTGAAGACAGGGGTTTATATAACTACGACCATCCTAAATTAATGCATTTTGATGAATTTCTTGAAATTGGAAAGTCTGAGTTTGAGTCTTTTCCAGAATATGTTGATCAACAGCTTGAAACATTAGTTGATGATGATGTAGCATTTTTGGTTTACACCTCAGGTACCACAGGTCGACCAAAAGGTTCTATGATTACACATGGCAACATTTCATGGGTTGCATCACAGATTCCAAATTTTTCTTTAGTCGAGAGCGTAAAATCAAAAGAACCACAGTTTCTCTCGTATTTACCATTGTGTCATATTTTTGGGAGGCTTACTGATTTATTAATTGCTTCACACACGATGGCTACCATAAACTTTGCCGAATCAATTGATACTGTACAAATGGACTTAGCCGAAATTCAGCCAACAATTTTTCCGGCAGTACCAAGAATTTTAGAAAGAATGCATTCAGCAGCAATAGTCAGAATGAAGGATGCTACTTTTATTAAGAGACAGCTATTTAAAGTATCAATGTATCTAGGGAATATTGCAGCTGAACGCAAATTAAACCGTAATTTTAATGACCCTATCGCAAATATTTTATTAAAAATAGGTTGGCTTCTTTCATTTAGAGCTCTTAAGAAAAAATTAGGATTAAGCAAAGCAGAAACAGCTATATCAGGCGCTGCACCAATAGCACCTGAAATTCTTAAGTTCTTTTTAGCATTAGGAGTTCCAATTTTTGAAGGATATGGCATGACAGAGAATTGTGGATATGCATCTGGAAATAATGATAAAAAAATGAAATTAGGAACAGTAGGCGTACCAAATCACGGAATGGAAATCAAGCTTGCGGAAGATGGTGAAGTTTTAACAAGAGGGGGAGCAGTTTTTAAAGGATATTTTAAAAATGAAGAGGCAACAAAAGAAACTATTGATGAAGACGGATGGCTCCACACAGGAGATGTCGGAGTTTTTGAAGGAGAGTTTCTCAAAATTGTTGATAGAAAAAAAGATATCATTATCACTAGTGGAGGAAAGAATGTCTCACCTCAAGAAATTGAAAATAAGATAAAAATATCACCATTTATTAAAGATGCGATTGTTATTGGAGATAAAAGAAAATTTTTATCAGCATTGATAGCGATTGAGTTTGATACAGTTTCAAATTGGGCATTAAGAAAAAATATTCCTCACACTACTTACAGGGATCTATCTGAAAAAAAAGAGGTCCAAGACTTAGTTTGGAGAGAGATTATTAAAGCAAATGAACAGACATCATCTTTAGAAATTAGAAAATTTAGAATGATACCAAAAGAGCTTGACCATGAAGACGGAGAGTTAACTGCTACTCAAAAAATTAAAAGAAATGTGTTAATGGAGCAATTTAGTGAACTAATTGAGGGAATGTATAGTTGACAATATTTTTACAAGCAACTGTTGAAGGTCTTTCGCTTGCAGCGATATATTCCTTAGTTGCTATTGGCTTTGTTTTGATTTACAAGTCAATGGATGTTCTAAGCTTCGCCCAACCTGCACTTGCAGTTGTTGGTGCAGGAATTATTAGCTCTTTGGCAGTTGATAGAGGCATACCTTTTTGGCTTGCTTTGATCTTAGGTATATTTCTTACCGGTGTGCTGAGTTTAATTATTGAAAGAACTTTTCTGAGGCCAATGGTTGGGGAACCGGTTTTTTCAGTAGCTATATTAACTATTGGTATTGATATTTTGCTAAGAACTGTACTTGATAGTTGGATTGGTATAAATCCAAGATATCTTGGCGATCCATTCCCAACTTTTGGAAACTTCGGTGCAATAAATGTTGGAGGGGTAAATTTAAAATTTTTAGAATTAACTGCTTTGGTGACTGCAATATTAATAATTTTAATACTATCTGTATTCTTTAAAAGATCTAAATACGGTGTTGCGATGAGGGCAACATCATTTGATCAGGAGGCTGCATTAGCTCAAGGTATAAATGTTGGTAGAATTTTTGGCCTTGCTTGGTTTATTGCAGGAATTTTGGCTGCATTTGCTGGATTTTTTATCACTGGTGGATTCAATACGTTAGGTCAATTTAGTTTTCTTATAGCTCTAAGAGCCCTCCCAGCTGTTGTAATTGGTGGATTAGATTCAATACCAGGAGCTGTTGTTGGTTCTATTATTATCGGTCTTACTCAAGGTTATGTTGCTTACTATCAAATACCGTTTGAAAATCTAATTGGTTTTTCTCTTGGAAGTGGTTTTTCTCTTTTAGCTCCTTACTTAATAATGTTTGTAATTTTAATCTTCAGACCTGATGGCCTGTTCGGCACTGAGGAGGTTGAGAGGGTATGAGAGGTAGGCCAAATCTTTATACAGATTACAATAAAGAATCTGCAATATTTTCTAATAATACCCAAAAAAGTTGGTTCTTTATTATGGTCGCTTTTTCTTTTTCTCTATGTTTTACAGCATCAGAATATTGGATCTATCTACTTACTTCATCATTTTTAATGTCTATCGCAGCATGGGGTTTAAATATAGTTTCTGGTTTTGCTGGGCAAATTAACCTTGCACATGGGTTTTTTGTAGGTATTGGTACTTATACATCAGCCGTTCTTGGAGGAATCGCAGGAGCAAATGTAATTGGTTTTGAGTTGGATATGCTTATATGGTTGCCAGTTGCAGGCATTACAGCAGCAATTGTTGGATTAATTATTGCACCAATTACTGTCAGATTAAAGGGTTTAAATTTAGGATTGGTAACTTTGGCTTTAGTTTTTATTGGATCACACTTATTTTCAAATTTTAAATCTTTGACAGGTGGAGCGGGATTAGGTAGAAAAGTAGCAAGATTAAAATTATTTGGAATATATCTAGAAAATGGATATCAAATTGGCGATTATTTTCTTGAAAAAAATCAAATACTTTACCTGCTCTCCTTAACTTTATGCATCTTGTGTGGACTTGGAATTAAAAACTTAGTTAGATCTAGAGCAGGAAGAGCCTATTCTGCAATCAGAGATGGAGATATAGCTGCTGAAGCCATAGGTATAAATATATTTAGATACAAAGCTTCTGCTTTTGCTTTGTCTAGCTTTTTTGGTGGCATAAGTGGCGCTATGTTTTTTACAGTTTCTGGAGGAGTTGAACCGGGAACTTTCAACCTACTTTATTCTATTGTTTTTGTTGCAATTGTTGTTATTGGAGGTGCTGGAACTGTTCTGGGTCCTTTATTTGGTGCTTTTTTCTACACTATGTTCCCAGCCATAATTCAGTTATTATTGCATGTTTTTGAAATAGGTGAACAATCTCTTCCCTTAAACTTGGGCCAGATTGAGAGAATTTTATTTGGTTTATTTATCATATCTTTCCTAATTTTTGAACCCAGAGGGCTTTGGGGTATTTGGTTTAGGTTACGCAATTATTTTAAAGCTTGGCCATTTTCCTACTAGGATTCCAAAAATCTAGTAACCTAATAGTTATTAGTACTAATTAAATATAGGGGGGAAAAATGAAACCATTGCGTAAGCAGGGAATCATTCTTTTTACAGTTCTAGCCCTTGTCCTAGTAGCTTGTGGTGGAGATACCGCGGAGGAAACAGTAGAGGAAGCAACTCCTGAAGTTGTGGAAACTCTTGATTCCCCAGCTGTTACTACTGCATCTACAGTTGACACAGGTGTTGGAGTTACGTCAGATCCTTGTCCTTCAGAAATAGGTGGAGTACCAACAGGTGCAGATCCTTCTAAAGGATGTATATATCTTGGTTTACTCAATGATTATACAGGACCATATGGACCATTAGGACCTGCGTTAGAAACAGGCCAAAGAGCATTTTGGCTATGGGCTAACCAATCAGGCGGTGTTGGAGATTACAGTGTTGCAATCGTAGAAGGTTATGACACAGGATACAATCCTCAAAAACACTTAGAAGGCTACAACGCTCAAAAAGATAGCGTTGCTGCTTTAGCTATGTCACTTGGTACGCCTCAAACATTATTTATTCTTGACGAAATGGATAAAGATAACTTGATAGCAGCTCCAATGAGTTGGTACTCAGGTTGGTCATATAAATCTGTTGACAAAGGTCTAGTAATTGAGTTCGGTGCAGCATACTGTGCTGACGGAATGAACTCAGTTGATTGGGCTTTGGCAAATTATCCAGTTGATGTAAAGACAATTGGAATAATGGGATATGCTGGAGACTATGGTGGCGATTATGCCAAAGGTGTAAGAGCTGCTGCTGAAGCAAATGGCTTAACTGTTGCTTGGGAATATGTAGTTCCAAGTCCAGAGTTTGACGTTGCGCAAGCAGTCGGACTCATGGTCACGCAACCAGTTGATGCCTATTTCCCAGCTGTTGGGCCTACTCATATGGCGCAAGTTGCTGGTGGAGCATTCCAACAAGGTTTAACACCTCTTTCTATGATGGCTGCACCATCTTTTAATGATGCATTTGTTAGAGAAGGATTTGCTTTAGCTCCGTTGTTTAATTCTGGATCCATGTACTTAATGGCCTTCGTTGGTCCTTATGAAATGGACACACCAGGACACGCAACAATGAGAGGAACTTTCCAAGCTATGGGAATTGATTCAGCGAATACATTCTTAGTAGCTGGTTGGGCTTCACAACACCACTTAAAAGGTGTATTAGAAGCTGCAGCTAAAGGTGGAGACTTAACAAGAGCTGGTATTAGAAGAGCAGCTGCAAACGTTTATGTTGATTCTGATGGCATGATGCCAACAAGAGAATTAGGACAAAACAGAGCAGACGCTGAAAGCTTTATTGCTATACCAGACGGAACTATTGGTAGTGGTGTGAAATTGTTAGCAGGGAACTATGTTGGCCCTACTGCAGGAGCACATGACTGGGAATCAGGTCCTTGTAGTTAAGTTTTAATTAACTTATTTTAAAGAGCCGGCTTTTGCCGGCTCTTTATTTATTTGATATCCTAAAATCAAAATTGTGAAAAATTTATCCATTAAATCAAAAAAAAGATTATTAATATTTTTGGTAATATTTATTTCAGTTTCATCATTGTCTTTGATTAAAACTGAGTATTATTTTATGTCACCTGGACCTCCATACCAGTGGGATATAGATTATGGTGACACTGAATATTATGATTTTGATGGCAAGCTTTTTCAGCTTACCGTGAGAAGAGATGAAGCTTCAGCTTTAATTTATCTTTGGTCTTATATCGATAATTCTTTTGATTTATATCCAAGAGAAGTTATTTTACCAAAAGGAGTAACTCCACAAGAATTAAGTGAAATCAGTATTCAAAACATGAAAACTTCAGAGAATGTTGCAATTGCAGTTGCTTTAAAAAACTTAAATTATGATATTGATTCTAAAGGTGACGGAGTTCTTGTTGTTGGAATATTGGATGACTCTCCTGTAAAAGATAAATTGCTAAAAGGTGACCTACTTACAACAATTAATAATGAACAAATTTTTTCTGCTTCTGAATTTATTGCAACACTAAGAAAATACGATATTGGTGAAACTGTAACAATTGGTTTAACCCGAGACATTGATGGTGTAGATACTGAAATCTCTATAAGCACCCAATTAATTGAACATATTGAATACGATAATGAACCTATGGTAGGATTTTTGGCAACTACAGTTAATGAAAGGTTCGATTTTCCTTTTGAAATAGATATCAAAACAGGTAATGTAGGAGGTCCTTCTGCTGGGCTTATGATGGCTCTTAATGTCTATAATAACTTGATTCCAAACGACATAACAAACTCACTTATTATTGCGGGCACTGGAACAATAGAAATTGATGGGTCAGTAGGACCTGTTGGAGGAATTAGGCAAAAAGTTATTGCTGCAAAAAGAGCTGGTTCAGAATTAATTTTGGTACCAACTGCAAATTATGAAGAAGCATCTCCTTTGTCAACTGATGAAACAGCTATTGTCGCGGTTGACAGTTTCGAAGAGGCGCTTAAAGTAATTTCTGAGTATAGTTCACGTTAAAGACGGGACGTAAATACAATAATAATATGGTAAATATAGGTGGAGCTAATACAGGAAACGACAGAAGAGGATTTTCTTTTGTTGTTTTTATTGTAATAATTGGATTTTCAATAGCTAGAGCAATTGCAACCTTCTTCACAAATTACTTATGGTTTGATTCTGTTCAATTAAACTCTGTATGGCTAAAGATACTACTTACCAAAGCCTCCTTAGTTGGTGCTACTTCATTGCTAGCTTTTATATTCATATTTACAAATTTACGATTAGCAGTAAGAGCAACTCCTGTTATGGATATTTTTGAATCATTTGAATCTCAAGATCCACTTTCAAGGTTTAGAGCATGGACAAATGAAAGATTCTTAAGATATAGATTATGGGGCTCAATTGGTTTATCACTCTTTTTAGGTGCTGGAGCATCTCAATTATGGGAACAGGTTCTATTATTTTTAAATCAAAAATCATTCGGCATTACAGATCCTATTTTTAATGCAGATGTATCAAGCTTTGTTTTTGGACTGCCTTTATACCGCCTTTTTGTTTCATGGGGTTTCCAACTTGTAGTCTTTACATCTTTGATTATTGTTCTATTTTTTATTGCAACAGGCGCACTTCAACTTAGACAAGGCCAGTTGCCCGAAGTAAGTAGCGGTGCAAAAGCGCATCTATCTGTTTTATTAGCTTTTATTGCTGTTTTAAAAGCTTTTGCTTACAGACTAGATTCACTGGAACTTCTCTACTCTCCAAGGGGTAAAGTATTTGGTGCAAGTTACACAGATGTTGTTGCTCATTTACCTGCACTAAATTTATTGATTTTAATTTCACTATTTGGTGCAGTTCTTTTATTAGTAAATATAAAAAGAAGAGGATGGCTATTACCTGTAACGGCAATTAGTTTATGGCTAGCTGTTTCAATAATAGTAGGTGGTTTGGTTCCTGCAGCCATTCAAAGATTTAGAGTTATTCCTGATGAACTAAACAAAGAGTTAACTTATGTTGAAAATCATATTGATTACACAAGACTTGCTTACGGCTTAGATGCAATTGAAGAAAAATCTTTTGAAGCATCACCAAATCTCACACAAGAAAATATAGCCAACAATCAACAAACAGTGGACAATATTAGGCTTTGGGATCCAACAGTTCTTGCTGAAACATACAGCCAGCTTCAAGAAATTAGAGCTTATTATGCCCTTGATGAAGTAGATGTAGACAGGTATGAAATAAATGGAGAGCTCACACAGGTAATGGTCGCAGCTAGAGAGCTAGATCAAACTAACCTTCCTGCTGTAGGTTGGGTTAATGAAAGATTGCAATACACTCATGGGTTTGGTGTAGTTTTTAGTCCTGCTAATAACGTAGCAAGCCAAGGCCAACCAGATTTTTATGTTAAAGGAGTACCAGCTACAACTACCGTTTCAGAATTAGAAATAGAACAACCAAGAATTTATTTTGGAGAGTCAGCTGACTCAATTGAGTATGTTGTTGTTAACTCATTGCAAGAAGAAGTTGATTACCCTCTATCAACTGAAGGGCAATCTGTTGCATATACAAATTACTCAGGAGAAGGTGGTGTAAGTATTGGTTCATTTTTTAAGAGACTAGGTTTTGCTCTTAGATATAGTGAGCTTAACTTGATGATTTCAAATCAACTTTCTGATGATTCAAAATTAATTATGGAAAGAAATATTGTAAGTCGTGTTAAAAAAGCAGCTCCTTTTCTTTACACTGATAATGATCCCTACCTTGCTTTAATTGATGGTGATTTATTTTGGATTATCGATTTGTATACCGTATCAGATAAATATCCATATGCTCAACCTGCTGATACAAGAAGAATAAATGAAAACTCTGGACTTCCGATGAATTTTAATTACTTAAGAAACTCTGTCAAAGCTGTTGTTAATGCGTACGATGGAACAATGAATTTTTATGTTGTAGATGATAAAGACCCAATAATTCAATCCTATCAAGATATATTTCCTGACCTTTTTTCACTAGGAGCAGATATGAGTGATGACTTATTAGACCATATCCGTTACCCTGAAGATCTTTTCACTATTCAATCAGATATGTATCGTGATTATCACATGACCGATCCAAAAGTTTTTTATGCAGATGAAGATCCTTGGGTTATTCCTTCTGACTCGTCCACAACACCAAGAGTTGCTACCTTAAGAGGAGAATTTACAGAGATTGGATTTAAGCCAATGTTGCCATATTACTTGCTTATGAGCTTGCCTGGTGAAACAGACCTCAGCTATTTGATTTTCCAACCATTCAATCCCGAAAATAGACCAAATATGCAGTCTTTTCTAGTAGCAGATGCAGATCCTGAAAACTACGGCCAATTGATTGACTTTAGACTCCCTAAAGGAGAATTTGTTGACGGACCAAGTCAGGTTGCTACAAGAATTAATCAAGATCCTGATATATCTCAGATATTTACATTACTTGACCAACAAGGCTCCAGTGTTATCAAAGGTAATTTGTTTGTTGTCCCGATTGATCAATCTGTCTTATATTATCAGCCGATTTACTTGCAAGGTGAACAGAATCCATTACCTGAATTTAAATTTGTAGTTGTTGTCTTCCAAGACAAAATAATTATGGAAGAAACTCTTTCAGATGCAATAGCCAGTATTTTTGGAGAGGGTGCTATAAGTGAATCTATAGAGGAATCACAAGGTGAAAGTCCACTTGATATACTGGCAAAAGCAACAGAAGCTTTTGAGAGTGCTCAAAAAGAGTTACAGAATGGAAATCTAGGTAGGTACCAAACTTTAATTGACCAAGCTCAACAGTATGTTGACCTTGCTATTGAATTGCTAAACAAATAACAATTAGAATTTTCTTGAGTTTAATTTAAATCTAGTTACTATTAATAAATCAGCGCGGGGTGGAGCAGTCTGGTAGCTCGCTGGGCTCATAACCCAGAGGTCGTAGGTTCAAATCCTACCCCCGCTACTAACTACCTAATAAATAAATCTATTATTCTTTTTCTGCCTGTTGCAGCTGCCAGCAATTTAAGTGTAAATAAACCAGATGCACCAAGGTATAAAAGACTACCTAGTACTAAAAAAAATTCTCCAGAAAAGTATTGCATCCATACTTAAATTATAAACTTTTCTTAATTAATAATTAATCTGAAAGATTAAATATTTCTTTTGCAGTTATTTCTCCATTAATTGTGTAAAGAATCTCAAGATTTTGATTAAGTATTATAGTTGTTGGGATACCACTCCACATAAATTTAATTAATAATTGGTCTGCACTGAATTCATCCAGTACATTGATGTAGTTGATATTATTTTTTAGAATAAACTCTTTACCATTTTCAACAGAGTCATCAACTAATATTCCTATTACTTGATAATTTTCATTTTGGCTTATTTTCTTTAATTCTTCTACCTCATTTTGACATGGAATGCACCAACTTGCCCAAAGATTCAATATTGTAATATTGTTAGATTTAGTGAAATTATCAATCTCTAGAAGTTCATTTAAAACAATACCATCGTTAACTGTCGAATACATACTACTTTCTGAATTACTTTTCAGAGGTGAGTTAACAATGACTACACCGAGGGTTAAAGCCAACAGTAGAAGAATAAGATTTCTTTTTAACATAATTTAATTTAATAACCTAATACACATACAATACTAAACATGGAACTAGAAAATATTATATACCCCGGTTTTAATAAAAGTCTTTCTGAACTTAAAGCTATATCAAAAATTAAAAAGAAATCTTGTGAGATAGTCGATTTAACTGAAATTGAATGGGTTAGAGATGTTCTTAAGCACAGAATTGATGAAATAGGCGATTTTAAAATAAAATTTACTAAAGCTACAGATGAAGAAATACAACATGTATCCAATTTAGTTGGAGCCGATATTGATTTAGAAGAACTAAAAAATAACTTCCATAAAAATAAAAGAATTATTGGTATAACTTCAGGTAAAGGTGGAGTAGGTAAGTCAACAATAACATCTTTGCTTGGAATAGCTTTTGATACATTAGGAAAAAAAGTTGGAATATTAGATTCTGATATTTGGGGTTACTCTGTTCCTAAGATTCTTGGTGCTAAGTTTCCTCCGATCCCTTTTAATGAAAGAATTTTTCCATCAAGAATAAATAATTTAAATGTTATCTCTATGGAGTACTTTGTCAAACAAGATGAAGCAGTTATTTGGAGAGGTCCAATGCTTCATAAAGCAATTGAACAATTCTTATTTGAGGTCCTTTGGAATGATGTTGACGTTTTACTTATAGACATGCCGCCTGGAACAGGTGATGTGTCTATTTCTCTATCTCAATTCTTGAAATATTTCGAAAATATAGTAATTACAACTCCTCAAACAAATGCAACTATAGTTGCTGAGAGGTCTGGAATTATGTCTAAGAAAGTAAATGCAAGCATTATAGGAGTGATTGAAAATATGTCTTATATGGAAGTGGATGGCAATAAAATATATCCATTTGGAAAAGATGGTGGAAAAGACTTATCAAAGAAACTAGATGTACCATTTTTAGGGGAACTTCCTCTTCTTGAAGATATTACGGTTTCATCAGAGGGAAGTAATTTATTTGCATTTAAAGAAAAGCCTGAATTTGAGAAAATTTTAAATATAGCTAATGAGATATTAAAATTTCAGCCAAAGAAAAAGCCTATTGACTTAAAGATTAATTAAGAAGGCGCCACAGCTTATAATTCCCATTGCAAAACAATAATAAGAAAATATTTTAAGTTTTGAATTTACTGTAAAGTTAATAAGTATTTTTATGGCAATCGTTCCAGCTACAAATGCAAATAGTGTTGGAATAACTAAGTTGCTATTTATGCCTTCAGAACTTTGTAATAGAGTTATTAGCCAGGCGCCAAAAATTGTTGGAATCCCCAAAAGTAGTGAGAAGAAAATTGCGTCAGTCTTTTTAATTTTTAAGAACATTGCAGTTATTAATGTTATTCCAGACCTAGAAACACCAGGTAACAAAGCAAAACCTTGAGCTACTCCAATAGTGAAAGCTTCCTTAATTGATATATTTTCAATAATCGTTTCACCGTCACCACTTTTTTCTGAGTAATACATAATTACTGCAAATGAAATGTATGCAAATCCGGTAATAAGTAATATATATTTACTTTCATCAATAAGTTGACTAATCGGAAGCACTAGTCCAACAAATGCTGCAGGTATCATCCCAACTATTAGTAACTTAATAATTTTTAAAAGCGAAGACTTATTTTTTATTAATTTAATTAAATCTTTGTAATAAAAGAATAAAATAGATAAAACTGTTCCCAAGTGTAAAAAAGCAATTTCATTAGTACTAAAATTATTTTCTTTAAATAATGATGAAAAAACAACAAGGTGTCCACTTGAAGAAATCGGTAAAAATTCTGTTATACCTTGTAAAATTCCTAAAAAAATGTCAATCATATTAATTTATTGTTGAAAAATGCCAACCATTGCAATCATTGCAATTATATATACGAAATTTCTTATTGTATTCTTTTTCAACATACAGCCTTTCTTTTCTTGCTTCTATTTCAGTTGAAAATAATCTTTTATTTTCGCATCTTTTTTCATTATCCATTACTTAATTAACAATAAATTTAAAAAATGTATAAATGGGTTATAACTTATTAATTTTTAATGAATTACAATCAAAGTAGTGAGTTTTTTGTTCATATTTTTGAGTTACCTAATTGGTTCAATCAATTTTGCGTATATAGTTGCAAGTTTGAAAAATCTTGATATTTCATCATCAGGTAGTGGAAATCCCGGAACATCCAATGTTATGAGAATATTAGGTAAAAAATATGCTGCTTTTGTATTGCTCGGTGATGTATTAAAAGGAATAATACCAATTTTATTATTTGACCAAAATTTAATTATTTATGGAGTTGCAGCAGTTGTAGGTCATATATACCCAATTTTTTATAAATTTAAGGGAGGTAAGGGCGTTGCAACATATCTAGGGGTATATATCGCATTTACAATAGTTAATCCAATTGGAAGCATGTTGTTTGAAAATCTATATTTCTTGTATTTAAACATACCTACACTTGCTCTTTTTTATTTTGTAATTTTTAAAATTTCTAGAGTTTCAGCTATTGCTAGTTTAAGTACCGTACTTATTTCAAATGCTTTGCTTATTTACGAAGTAAATGAGACTACAGATAAATTATTGATAACTATTATTTTTGTTCTTATAGTGTTTAAACATTCTGAAAATATAAAAAGGTTAATTCAAGGGAATGAAAATAAGTTCTAAAAACTGAAAAAATTTTCTTTTTTGGTTAATATTAAATTAGTAAAAGTTGGGACAGGGCATGGGATCAACACTTGTATTAATATCACTTATGGTATCACTTTCGATAGCTGTAATTTTTCCTGAGCTTAAGTATTCAAAATCTAGTATCAACGTTCACACAGATGAATATGATTTTATGGTTGATAAACAAAGAAGAGGATTTTTAATCTTGGGTGTATTAGCTGTTGGTACATTTTTTGTTTCCCTCCAAACCCTTTCTGTAGGCTTATTTTTGCTACATCTAATTATTGATACCCTGTTTGGTATTTATGCTTATGCTTCATTTCAAGTTAGAGCTGCTAGCATTCAACAGCGAAATATAGCCTTTATGAATGATCTAACTTTTGAAGATGAAAGTATCGAGTACCTCAAGCAAGCTGTTTAATTTGTCTAATTCAGAATCTAATCTAAACCATTTAGTAGATACATTTAATACTCTGAATGAAATCCGCGAACAATCTTTATCTATTTCTCGTGAAGTTGTTCGAGATTGTTCAAAAAGCATCAGATTCATGCACAGAAACGATGCAAAAGGTTCTGAAGACTATATAAATAGTGCTAAAGAGAAAATTGATAAATTGAATAGATTGTGTAGTGAAGTATCAGAAATAAGCTATGCAGGCTATGTTTTGGATGCTGAAAGAGAATTTGTTGAAGCGGTAATGTTTTATTCATTTGAAGTAAATGGAATTATCGAACCATTTGCAAATTTTAATGTCCATCCTTCTAGTTATATCCAAGGTATTGGAGACACTATAGGGGAGTGGAGAAGGAAAGCTTTAGAACATCTTAGAAACTTAGAAATAGCAGAGGCTGAGAAATACTTAAATATAATGGAAGAATCCATAGGAATTCTAAATGAACTAGATTACCCAGATGCATTAACGGGTGGATTAAGAAGATATGCGGACAATGCAAGATCAATTATAGAAAGAACAAGATCTGATATAACAAATGCTTTTATTAATGAATCATTAAGAAAAGATATATCTAATATAAATAAAGATGAATTATAAATATATATCTGGAGAAGTATTAGCTATGGATCCCTCTTCTGGCTGGACTGATGGAACGTTGTTAAATGACATTTATCCGGACTCTTCTTTTGTAAGTGGTAACAATACAGATAGCATGCAAATGAAACCAGAAATTAAAGATCGTAAAGTTTATGCGAAATACTCATTCGCCAAGCGATTTGAAGGAGGGCCAGGATTGGTTCATGGCGGCATACTCTCAGCTGCTTTGGATGACATGATGGGTTATTCAACAGTTATTCACAATATATTTTCTGTAACTGCAAATTTATCTGTTAACTTTCTTAAACCAACTCCAGTTGAAAAAGAATTTGAACTTTTCGCCTGGGTTAAGGAAGTTAATAATAAAAAAGTTTATACCGAAGCGATAATTCAACTAGGTGAAGAAATTCATGTTGAGGCACATGGCATGTTCATTGATTTAGGATTAGATGCGGCAGAGTTCTTTGCTCCAGATAAAAATTATCCTTAAGCTAAATTTTTGAAGTCAAAAAGTGGCTCATGGATTGAATACTAATCATAGGGTTGACTCCTGAACATCTTGGAAAGTTAGAAGCATCAACTATATATACATTCTCTAAACCATGCACTTTCCCATCTAAATCAACAACTCCATGATCTGGGTTTGGGTTTATCCTTGCTGTTCCCATTTGATGTGCTGAACCAAGAAGAATTCTAAAAGGCTCATTTTTTATTGCTTTTATATTATTTATGAATTCTTCAATATTTACAGTCGATGATTTTTTCCAATGCATAGTTGGCGAAGCTGCGACCATAATTTCTTCTGCTCCAGCTAGATAGTTTGCTCTTACAAGGTTCTCTATACCGTGAAGTAGATTGCTATGGTCAGTGTCATTTAGATTGTAGTCCCACAAGTGTTGAGGATTTTTATTAATAATAGAACCAGAGCTAGTGTCTGATGTTAAAACAATCCCACCAGACCAATAGTTATAACTTTCAATAAAATCATCAAACTTATCTTGATTATTTGGGAAAAATGGAAAGAATAGACTTGGATGCATTGGTAATCCTTCTAAAAGGTATCCATAATTATCTTTCAAAAACAAATTATCATCAGAATAAATTCCTTGCATTGAGCCTGCCCAGGGCTTTTGCTCCTCAGAGAATTTCCCAGCAACACCTGACACAGGATGAAGTTTTAAATTTTGACCAAGATGTTTGTTTTTATATCCACTATCTAGCAAAATTTTAGGAGTATTTAAAGCACCAGCTGCGAGTATTACTTTATCTACTTTGACTTTATGCAATATACCACTATTTTCTACGTTTATGTGAGTTGCTTTTCCGTTTGAAATAACCAAACTTTTAATATTTGTATCATTAAATATATTTTCTAGGTTGAATTTATCCTCTGAGAACCAAACTTTATTTGATGAGTTAATGCTCTCATCGTATCGTCCAAAAGTACTAAAACCAGATTCAGTACATTCATCATTAATCGTATTTCTTGGAATGATTTTATAATTTAGATTATTAAGTTCAAGTCCTTCAGCTAATTTAACTTCTTTTTGGGGTATTTTATTATTTGCTATATCTACATTTAATTCACTACAAACATAATCCATGCTGCTTTTGAATTCGTTGGAATTGAAATAGTTATCTTGACCAGTAAGCGTATCCCATTCACTCAATATCTTATCTGGGGTTCTTAAAGAAGTTGTCCAGTTAATACTTGTACCTCCGCCAATTCCTTTACCAGCTAAAAGTAGAACTTTGTATCCTCTGGTTTGCTGTATTCCATTAGTGTCATAAAAGTTGTGGTAACCAAATGTTTCATTGTTAATTTCTCCATTTCCATAACTACCTTTTTCAAATATTCCTACTTCATATTTTTCATTAAGTATATTTGCAGCAACACCTCCACCAGATCCACTTCCAATTACTGCAACTTCTATACTTTTTGGAATTGAGACAGCTTTCTTTTCAATTTTTGTATTTTTATGTACGGGGTAGTCAAGGTATTTGTATACTGAACCCTCGCCATCAAGTGATCGTGCAGTACTTAAACCAAACAATGCAGTAATTCCAGAACCAAGTTTTCTCAATAAAGATAAATTAGAGCTTTGTAAATTTTTAATAAACTCAGGAATTTTTGAGTCTTTTATAAAGAACTTTCTTATTCCAAAAGAAAATAAATAAAAGAAAATTCTTAATTGAATAATTTCAGATCT
>CACDQN010000004.1 GCA_902555055.1 uncultured Candidatus Actinomarina sp. | reverse complement strand
CTGCTTCACTTGGTCCACAAGAAACAATCAGTAATAAACAAAGAATTAAATATTTATTCATAAATTTATTATTTCAATACTTATATTTTACAATACTGAGTCGGAGAGTTTGCTGAGAGAGCTTATTTTTATTAAAAAAGTTAGAACAAATTTAGAACTGCTCACTTCTGAAGTCTGTTTTATTTACCGCTCACTGCGATTTAGAGCCTGTTTACAACGAGCGTAAAATCAAACTAAATAAGTTATAATTAGTTCAGGTCACAAGGTTTGCCCTTACCTGAAAAACAAGGGGTCGGCAGTTCGATTCTGTGTCTGGCCACAAGGTTTACACATCTTAACTATCAATTACGCCGTATAAACAGAAGTTATAATGTATTACAGTGAAAAATTATGAAATACATAAAAGTAAGTCGAGTTTATTAAAGCTAGGTTTGTTTATAGTTTCTTTTTACTTCTTACATACTTATAAGCCAAAAAGTTTTATTGACATAGTTAAAGACTTAGTTTTCGCAAATTATCAAAATAAAAATGTACTAGATTTTGATTTACAGTTAGTCTTTATATTAATTTTTTATATCTCAATTTTTATTTACTCAAATATGTTTGGAGATTTAAATAGATTTATTTTATTTATAGTTTTATATCATTCATTCGAAACTTTTAAAAATTGGACAGAAAATCCTATTATCCAAACTATTTATTTAATATTTTCAGTCTCTATAATGTTTTATTTTCCATATAAAGAAAATAAATTAGACAATCTAAAAAATAAATACATAATAAATTATTTACTAGTTTTTTTAATAGTTTTATTTAAAACCCCTCCATTTACTAGCGGATGGGCACCAAGCGAATGGTTTAAAATCGCTCGCGGTTATTTTGGTATATTTGTTGGGAGAAGTCAAAATAGCGCATTTATGACTCCTAATTCTCCTAGAACTTTTGTATATGATTTTTTTACAGGTGGCATAGTAAATTTATTTGGTATAGAAATTGGTTATTTTTTGATCAAAATTTTATCAATATTATTAGTTTCATACGCTTTATTTAAACTATTCAATTCATTAAACCTATCTATTTCTGAGCAAATATTGGTACTTGTTATTTTTATACTGAATCAAGACTTAATAGGTGGCAATGAGATTATAAGTATATTTGAAGAGGACCGTTTTGCCATATCTTTCTCATTGATTGCTATTTCATACTGGTTTCAAGTTAACTACAAAAAATATTTTATTTTTACGTTACTTTCGATATATACCCATATCCAAATTGGTCTTTTTTGGTTTGGTTTTATCAGCATCTATGAGGTTTACAAAAAAAATAAGAATTATTTTAAAACTATAAGACTCACACTCTTTTTTTCTATGCCCGTTATTTTACCAACAGCTTATGAGTTTTTATTTGGAACAAATGAAATTGTCTATGCGTTTAATAAAACTAGTAGCTGGGTCTATGCATTTATTTTCCAAGCCTATCATGTCGCGCCTTTTGAAGTTGATGGAATAGTTTTCAATGAATTTTTACTAAGAAATTGGGCTAAAGGCTTTACGAATGTAACACTTTTTTCACTTGTAAGTATTTATTTAATTAAATTAACCAACAATAGTAAATTAAAATATTTCCTTTATTTTTTTATAGCCTATTTCCCATCAGCAATTTTATTACACTACTTAGACTCAAAATTAAGCAGTCCTGGACAATTAGCTAATTTATTTTTATTTAGATTTGATACTGTCTTTTATTTAATTATCTTGTGCTTATGCATAACAACTTTAAAAAACAGACTTGATGAAAAACTGATAATTATTTTTTCCTTAATTATTCTCATCGGTTTGGTAAATGTTTATTCATCAAAAACTACGAAATACAATACTATTGATAGTCAAGTACAGAAAACAGAAGAGGTCTTAACAAAACTAGATCCAGAATTTATACTTATTGAGCCAAATGTAGAACTTTATACTGGAAGTATTGAGCTCAGGACAGGCATACCTACATTTGTATCTCAGAAGTATATAACAAATAGTTTATCAAATTTTCCAATTTGGTACGAAAAGTTAGAACTTAGAGGTAGATTTTTTCAAGGAGAGTGTAAATTATTTTTTGATAAAAATTTAGAATACTTTATTGGTAGAGAAAATAATAAAATAAAATGTGGTGAACTTTTATATCCTAATGGAGACTATTCAATATTTAAAATTCCAGATATAGAAGGCTTTAATTTACCAGCATTTAATTCCTCTTGTGCGTTTACAAAAGAAGAAGGAGAGAAAATATTAATTGAGGAACGAACTAAAAATAATCTTTTATTTGATATAAAAATCATATATGAAGAGTCAGCTCTTAATTGCAGCGGGAAAGTTATAGGAACAAATCTAAATCAAGGTGCTTTTGTTGACAAAGAAATAAGTGAAATTGTTCTTGTAATAGATAAATAAATGAAAAAAATATATCTATTAATTCTCAAATTATTTAATTTAAAATCACTCGCTATAATCCGCTCATTAATTTCTTATAATAAAAAAGGTTCTAAACAATTAGCGATAAATGACAATTTAGAAATTTATAAAGATCAAAAAGAATATTTTGATAAAATGATTCAATCAAATTATAGAGATACAATTCTAGATTTTGGATGTGGAACTGGCAGATATTTAGAGATATTTAAAAATTTTAAATTTGTTTATTTGGTTGATATTTCTAAGGAAAATTTAAAAACTGCATCTATTAAAGCTGACAAAATGGGTATTAAATACAAAATAATTAGAAGCTCAATATTTTCTCTTGATATGCAAATTGATCTATTTTTTTCTGTAGGGGTTTTCGGTCAGTTTTACCAGTTAGATTCAAAAGTTTTAGAAAAGATATATTCTCTTCTTTCTAAAAATGGGAAGGCAGTATTTACTGTTAAAGTAAAAGAAAAATCAGACCACGAAGTTTTAGCACTTAGCAATCAAAATATAGAAAATTTATTAAGTAATTATAATCATAAAATTCAAAAAGAATACTTCAAAGGCCCTGGAGGCAAGGAGTATTTATTTAATGTTATTGAAATAAAAAAGTAGAAGTTGATTAATAGTTCTTAAATATAAAATTGTTTTTATACCTCATTATTTTTTCAATCTCGTTCAACGATTCTATTTTTTTAATTTTCTTATTTCTTAAATAAAACACATCATAATTTAAATCAACTATCTTTTTGAAGGTCTCAATGTAATCTTTATTATGTCTCTTTTCAATTTCTATCACAAGAAGAACCTTCTGTTTATTTAGAAGATTTAGTGCTCCATTTAAAACAGAGTTTTCATAGCCCTCCACATCTATTTTTATAATATGTAATAATTCATTGAGACCTTCATTCTCTTGATTTATATAGCTATCTATAGTTGTTGCTTCAATATTTCTTGATTCAAAACTATTAAAATCATTTACAATTGAAGCTTTTCCAAATATTTTTTTTTCATTAATTATTGGTATTTTTAGGCTCTCTATGGTGTTTGAATCAGAAGCAATTTTATTTACAAAAATTATATTATTTTTGGAGTAGCCTGATTTTATATACTCAATACATTCTCTTATAGGCTCAAATACGTAAATCTTCTTAGCTTTTTTACCAAAATAGAATGTATATACTCCATAATTTGCGCCAATATCATAAAAAATATAATTTTTTTTTAAAGAATTTATTTCGTACTTTATAAATGATATTTCTTCTTCTCCAAAATAGTGATTGTAATGTGCTCTAAGTGGACCGGTAATTTTTGGAAATAATAATAGAATATTTTTTATGATTTTATACATAATATATGTATAGCAGCAATGTAAATGTTAATTTAAACAATGCTCGAACTAATTTTTTCAGTGTACCAATTATTAGTTAAATAGAGGTAAATATAATGTAACAATATGAAAAAAGAGTTAATACTTTTGTCTCTGTTGTTGATATCTCTAATATATTATGCACAATCTAACCAAGCAACACTTCCAAACAATTTTAATAATTGCCAGGTTTCCTTGGATCAAGCAGTTGAAGAACTACAAGAAATAAAGACACAAAATGAATTGAACTTTGAATTCAAAATAGTAAGAGAAGTTACAGAAAGAGAAGAGTGTATTGATAAAATTTTAGGCACAAACCTAGAACAAGGAGCTGAGCTTCAGAATGGGTTGCTTCTTGATTTGGTAGTAGGTGTTGTTAAAAATTCTGATAACGCAAAAACCCTCACAAAAGAAATTTCTTTGTATCAAAACTCATTTGCACAATATATAGATTCACAAGACTATGATTCAGTAACTTTAATAAATTATAAAATCTGCTGCATAGAGAATACCCACCCGAATAGCGGATCTAAACCATTAGGCTACATTGATGTTTTTCAAGATAAGTTATTTTTTTTATCTAATACAGGGGAATTAATTTACTCTAATCTAGATGATTTCAAACAAAATGCTACAAAAATTCCCCAAACAGTAATTGATTCAAATATAAAAAAAATTACTGACAAGTTTAACTTTTATTCGGGTTTTAGGAGGCTCAACAAAGAAGCTTCTTATAATAATATTGGTCAAGATGGTTGGGGAGAGTCCTTTAAAGATGTTCTTATTATTGAGGACAAATTATATGTGAGCTTTACTGAACAGATAAATCAGGGATGTGTAAAAATGTCAATTATTGTTGGTGATATAAATTTTCAATATATTGAATTTGAAAATTTTTATTCTACAAAAGACTGTGTAGACCCAAATGTAGAACCTTATAATGCACAACAAGCTTCAGGAAGAATGCTACATATTGCATCAGATAATAAACTTTTATTTGCAGTAGGAGATTTCAAAAAGTTTGACTTACCTCAAGATCAAGACAGTGAATTTGGAAAAATTATTTCTATAGATTTATTAAATAATGAAAGTCAAATTATTTCAATTGGTCACAGGAATATTCAAGGAATGGCTTTAATTTATGATGAAAAAGTTATCTCAACAGAACATGGTCCTAAAGGCGGAGATGAAATAAATATAATTTCAATAGATAATGTTGAAAATTATGGTTGGCCGATATCTTCATACGGAGATCACTACTCAGAATATTTAAAAACAACATATGCTTCTGTGGCACCATTAAATAAAAGTCATAGCGAGTACGGTTTTGTCGAACCTATTTTTTATTTCACATATGAAGAAATAAACTCAAATGGATTTTCACAGATAATTTCAAATTATTTTGATTCAACAAGTGATTTCTTTGTAACTTCTTTAAATGGAAGAACTATTTATAATTTACAAGTAACAAATGGACCGATTAAATTAACACAATTCATTCAAACAGGGGAAAGAATAAGAGATATAATTTTTGTGGAAAGTAAAAAATTATATATTCTACTTCAAGAAGATACTCCAAAATTATCATTACTTATAGATCGATAGAGCACTTATCTGAAAATCAAGAAGTCGGCAGTTCGATTCTTGAAATAATAATTTTGATAATTATTTAAGATAAATTATAAGAATAATCTTTTTTAGATTGAATTTAATTGCTTAATATTTCAATTTATAAAAAAATAAATGAAGCTTGAATTATATAGAATCTAATTATCCAAGTTTTTCATTAGTAGGCCCGAAATAATTCCAAGTATAGAATATATCACTATTTTAAAAAACATAATCAATTTCCCTTTCTTCAATGCAATTAAAGAATTCATTATATGCAAACGGCACCAATAAAAGGCCTGCTTTAACTTTTCTAAAATTGGTAGTTCCAATCTTTTTAGAGTAAATATTCCATTCCTCACTCTAAAATAATTAGAATGGAATATCATTTTTGATATAGTTGCTCCAGCTAAATGTTCGAAAGAAACAGTGTAGTTACTTTTTATACCCCATCCAAATTTTAATAATTTTCTATGAATACTTAAATCTTCAGTGTAGATATTAAGATTTTCATCAAAACCTCCAATTTCAGTCCAAGCTTTTGCTCTGACCAAGTACCCTTCAGTAGGAACAATGACAGAATGACCTAACTTATTTTTCATTGAATTTATGTCTTGCCTCACTTCTCCATCAAACGTTAAGCAATTTGAACCAACTAATCCAACAGTTTCCTTTTCAAACTCTTTTAAGAGTTCATGAAAGTAGTTAGTGGAAAAATTTCTAGTGTCATTATTAATTATGAAAATAAATTCACAACCATCATTTGTTGCTATTTTTGAAAGGTAATTAAAGGTTTCACAGTAGGTTTTTCTTTTTTGATATGTAAATAAATTAATTTCTGGAAATAGTTTTAGTAACTCTAGGTGTTCATAATTATCTGAATAGTTATCACCAACATAAAATTCCAAGTTGTCATAGTTGCTAGATTTTATAGAATTGATACATTCTATAGTCAATTTAGTACCATTTATTTGGCTTAAGATAACACCTATTTTTCCCTCAATCATTATGTTATTTTTCCATTTTTAAAATTTATAAATTTATTATGTGAAATTATATACTTTGGTATTTGGTTTCTTTCATATCTACTAAGGAATTTTTCAATTAATGTATTATTTATCCTTGAATCAAATCTTATTAAGTCTATATTTTCAAAACCTAAAATATTGATAATTTGTCTCAACTCAGTTATATTTCTTATATTTTTTGATGCGATATTATTTGACTCTAAATTTTCACTAATAAATATTGGCTGGATAAGGCCATTTTTTTTATTTAACTCAATATTTTTTAGAAATTTACTATATAGTTTAGTGTCATATTCAACAGAGATAAATTTAGTATTTTTGTTTGCATTTGATATTGAGAAACCCCCATAAGAACAACCAACATCAAGGATTAAGGAATACCCAGTTTTATTATTAAATACTGGAATCTTTATGACTTTTTCAAATTCATATGATTTGATATCATTTACGTCGAATAAATACTTTATATTTTCATGCTCTATATAAATCTGATTTCCAAGAATATCCAAATCATCAAAGAGGTCTATTTTTGTATTTAAAAATGTTAATATTTCAGAATCAAGAGGTCCAATGCGTTTATTGTTAAACTCTAAATATTGTAGATTACTCACTCAGCTTTTATTCCTTTTGTCAAATAATTTACTAGTTTCCAATATTGTTCCACAGTTCCACAATCAAAGTAACTTCCGTCGTTTAATACATAGTTCACTTGCTTTCCATCTTCAACAGCTTTTTGAACTGCGTATCCAATGTGAGGATCTTCAGGGAATATATATTCATTTAATTCTATTTTCCAAGCGACTGTACCCCATACGTATGGAAAGACACAAGAGGAATCTTTATCCTTGACTGTTTTTACTAAATCTGAATCAATTTCTACCTGACCAACAGATCCAATCTGGCTAGGGCGGGCTTTCCATAGATTTATGCTTGCAATTGCTGAGCTTTTTTTTAACATTTCAACACTTTTCGACACACCATCTGGATTATCGAAATAAGTATCAGGCATTACACAAACAAATATTTCAGCATCTTTGTTTATTAACTTGAGTATTGTTTCATTCATAGTTTTAGTTTTAACTTGTTGAGCATTTAAACCATCTATAAAGGGTTTTGAAATATTGTATGTATAATCGCTAAGTCCAATACTAATTAAATCAGCTCCAGAATCATTAAGAATATTAATTGTTCGGTTTAGTAAATAATTATCACTTCCAGTCAAAGGAAGAAGAAATTTAGGAATTCCGTTAATTCTGGAAGCTTGACCTGCAGCAGCAATTATTCCCTGAATCATATTGCTAGTTTACAGTATTAAGAATAAAGTTGCATAGTCTCAAATTTGAAAATAAAAAAGATTTTTTAAGTTGGTTAAATTTTAAACTCTAAGTCTGTGAATTCTTTTTTTAATAGTTCAGAATTTAATTCTAGATTTTCAATTATTTTCAAAGATGTTTCTCCCATCGAGCCATCACCGTAAGGATTGATAGCACTCTTACAGCTTTCAAAAAATGAATTATTTTTAAATACAGTATGTAGTGAACTAACAATTTCACTCGCTTCTGGATTAACAAATAAGACATTACTAGAGTGAAGCCTTCCTTTTTGACGGTCTCCAATAATTATTGAAGGACATTTTAATGCAGGTGTTTCTTTGACTCCAGCTGATGAATTTCCAACATAGCAAGATTGTATTTCATTACTAGTATTATTTAAATTTAGTAAACCATGAAAATCTTTTCTTCCTAATGATTCATATACATCTATAAAGTCGTAAGCCTTTTCCCACCCTCTTAGAATATTTATAATTTCTTTACTTCCAATATCACTATTTGGGTATGTACAAATTATTTTAAAATTAGTTAATTCTAAGCTTTTAAAGGCATTTTCAATAGATTCAAATTCTTTTGAAATATTATCTTTTTCAATAGGAATTGGGTGCTGGGTGAAAACAATAATTTTATTAATATTTTGTAATTTATATTTATCAACTAATTCATTCTCATCACTAAATTTACCAGTGTTAATGAGATCAACAGAGGGGAGGCCAACTGTAAAAACATTTTCTTCGAGTTCTCCCAATTGAAGTATCCGTTTTGTAGCATCTTTATTTGTTGTAAAATGTAAATGGGCTAATTTAGTCATAGCATGCCTGACTGAATCATCAAAAGTACCACCCTCAGTTATATCACCACCTTCAAAATGTGCAGTAATGATTCCCATCTGAGTTGAGGCGATTAACGCAGCGAAACCCTCGTATCGATCACCATATACTATGAATAAATCAGGTTTTGTTTTAGTTAGAACATCTGTAACTAATGAAATACCTTTTGATATAGTTATTGAGTTGCTATCAAGACTATCTGAGTCATGTTTAAAATCAATTAAATGATTTGAGTGAAATCCACAAGCTTCGACTTCTTTGATTGTTAAACCAAATTCCTCATCAATATGACTTGCACCTATTAAAAGAGTTAAGTCAATATTTGAACTTTTATCTAATTCATTTAGTAAAGGCAATTGAAGGCCAAACTCAGCCCTATTTCCCGAAAATACTACAACTTTTTTCAATTACATCCTATTGTCTAGATTTTTTAACAGTTTTTGTTATCAGTGATTTTCCTCTTCTAGCTAAATAATCTCTTTTATCATATAAATTATTCATATTTATTTAAACATAGACTCTGCTAGTTGTGTATTTTCTGATATGTTGACAGTTGCTATTTTGCCTAATACATTTTCAAAATCTTTTGCAAATATTTCCCCAGTTCCAGGTCTTTTCACCCAAATATTGTCTAATGAAAGTACCTCTCCTTTATTGATGTTTTTAATTGCAACGACACAAGCATAAGCAAAGTCAATTACTGGCTTTTCATCATCTAGAATATCTTTTTCTCCTCCACGGGCCTTCCATATTTCTTTAGACCAATCAACAAGGTTCTTTAACTCGTGTGGCTCAATGGAAAATGGATTATCTGGTCCGGGCCACTCTCTAGATTTGGTAAAGTGTTTTTCAATTATATTTGCTCCAACAGCAACTGCTCCTAGCGATACTGCAATACCGAGAGAATGATCGGAGAGTCCAACTTCTAAATCAGGGAATGTTTCCTTCAAGTGCTGTATAGCTCCAAGTCTCATAGTCTCTGGAGGTGCAGGATATATACTTGTACAATGAAGAATGGATAAATTTGAATTTTCTTTTAGTATCGTCTCTACTGAAATTTTAATAGACTCGATATTGTTCATGCCTGTCGATAAAATGATGGGTTTATTAAATTTAGCAACATGTTCGAGCAGCGGTAAGTTGTTACATTCTCCAGACCCAATTTTGAATAACTCAACTCCTAGATTATTTAATCTATCTGCACCTTCTCTGCTAAATGGAGTAGAAAAAAACAATATCCCATTTTCTTTTGAATAATCAAATAATTCTTTTTCTTGCGATTCTGTTAAAACACATCTATCAATTATGTCCCATAATTTTTCCTTACTAATATTACCGGGTGTCATATCTGTTGGAATCATTTCTTTATCTGTTATGTGAGTTTGGAATTTAACAGCTGATGCACCAGACTCAATTGCTATATCTACTAATTCAATAGCTTTTCCGAAGTCTCCTTCATGATTTATACCTGCTTCAGCTATAACAAATGGTTTATGGTCATCTGAAACAGGTATGTTTGAAAATTTAATCATCTTTAATACTTAAAATACTATCCTTAATAATTAATATTATAGTAGCTCAACGCTAGTTAAATTCATACCTACTCTTTTTGGGTTTGTTAGTTTTACTGATGGAAAATTTTTAACCAAAGATTTTTTGATGTCTACCTTGGTAAAGTATTTTTTGGTTCTTTTCCATCTGTATTTTAAAATTAAAGACACAAGAAAACTTCTTGGATTATATTTCTTTATAAATATGTTCTGTTTAATATCTAAGTTTAACTCTATATAATCTGAAAAAACGGATGATGCTATTAAGTCAGCACACCGCTTTGATGAAAAGCCATCAAATTTAAAAATAAATTTTTTCATTTCTTCTGAATCATTTTCTATTTTTAATTTAAATTTTTTACTTATAATATCGTCTATGAGCTGAATGCATTCATTTGTACTTTTTGGCTGGTAGCTTACAGAAGTCATTATTTCACTTGAATCATGGAAGACTTCTAAGTGAGGCATCCAAGACATATTTATGCTTGGGACATCACATGCCTGAGCATCTATACAAGCTGATGAGTTGAAGTGAATAAGTATTTTTGCTTTGTTTAAAGAGCTTATTATTGTATGATTTGAATTTTCAATAACAACATTTTTAGACTTTATTTTATTTTTGTATAGTTGATAATTATCCTCAAAAGGATGTACTCTAAGTAAAATTTTTAAATCAGTATTTGAAAGCTCGTTATTAATAAAATCAATAGTGTTTTGTACATTGTCAACATGAAGTTGATTAAAAATATCAATTTCTGTATCGTTCATTCCTAGGTCCTGATAAGTTTTTCTACTTACCTCATGACCAGATAAAGGATTTGAATTTTGAAAGGAAGTTGCTATCAATATATCATACTCTTTTGGAGTGGATGAATTTTTTTGAGAAAAATATCTATCATGTTTTGGACTGCCTGCAATCTTTATTTGGTTTTGATCATACCAATTTTTACTTATACATAAATTTGAAAAATATTCTCCCCAAACAAAGAAGTCTGAAATGTCTGTTTTTAGAGTTTGTATATTTTTTGGAATTTGATACTTCTCAAAGAAAGCATCTGTTACGCACTGCTCAGTTTCAAGAACACCTATACTAACTCCAACTTCGTTTAGAATTCTGATTTCATTTGCTGACGTATCTCTATGATTGGTATATAAAACATAATCTGGTCTCAAGAGTAAAAGCTCTCTATGCCTCATATTTGATGGGACTATGTATGTTTTAATTCCTGATTCAGAAATACTTAAAGCAATATCTGAGATGTAATCTAAATCTCTTGATGGGTGATCTAATATTAAAGCAACTTTTTTCACAGAATTATTTAAATACCTAATTTAATATTCATCATCATTATTATTGATTTTAATGAACAATGTACAAATTATAAAAAATTTTGAGAAAAATGTAGTAAATGAAGACGAAAATTTTTTAAGTGCTTTACAAAAATTAGAAGAATGTTTTCACAAAATACTTATAGTAATGAAAAATGAAAAGCTAGTTGGCCTAATCTCTAATGGTGATCTTCGAAGAGGCTTATTGGAGAGCGGCTCCCTTACAGACCCTATTCAGAATATAATTAATTATGACTTTGATTTTCTTGAAGAGACCTATTCAGAAGATACTGTCCAGAAATATATTAGTAAAAACTTAAATCCCTATATTCCAGTTGTGGGAAAGGATATGTCTCTAAAGAACATGTTGTATGTTCCATACGGGATAGATAAGGAATTAAATAATTCAGTTCTCTTACTGGCTGGAGGAAAGGGAACTCGGTTAGGTGAAATAACAAAGAATAAACCGAAACCACTAGTTGATATTGGTGGTGTGACTTTGCTAGAGTACCAATTAAAAAAAATAAAAACGGCTGGTTTCAGAAAAGTTTATATTTCCTTGCACCACATGGCTAATCAGATTTTAGACAAAATATCAGAAGTAGATTTAGAAAATATAAATATAGAATTCATTACTGAAAAAGAACCTTTGGGAACTGCTGGTTCATTATTTTTTCTCAAAGAGGAAGAATTACCAGTACTAACTCTAAATTGTGATGTAGTAACTGATGTAGATTTTCGAGAAATGGTAACGACTTTCGAAAAGAAGGAAGCCGATGTCCTAGTGGGTGTTAGACCATTTAATACATTTATTCCTTACGGTGTTATTAAAATAGAAAATCAGAAAGTTACTGGATTTGATGAAAAACCAATGTATCAGGACTGGGTGAGTGCAGGAATTAATTTGGTAAGCAAAGAAGTAATATCAAGTATCACTGAAGAAGGCTATTTAGATATGAACGAACTAATAGAAAATTCGATTAACAAATTTCAAGTACACCCTTATCACATTACTGAAAGATGGTTAGATGTCGGAAGTCAAGAAGAGCTATCAAGATTAGACATACTTTAAATTTTAAGCTAATTTCTTTTATTGATATTTTCGAGATCAATTTTTTTTAAATAAAATTGATTGATTACTTCCTCATCAAAGTCTTTAATTTTTGAATTCCTAATTAGTTTAGAACTGTCAGGTTCAATCATTTTCAAAAGATGGTCGTCAATGTTATCAACAAGCAAAGGAATACTTTTTATTGTTGTCTCTACAGCTTGCATAGAGAAATTAAAAGGATTAAATGATTCTACATCAAGTTCCGGATAGCAATATTTTAATGTGTTACCCATGTCTAGACTTTTTGACAGTGTTTGAATAGTTCCTCCGACATATTGTATGTTGTTATCAAACATTGCCCAAAAATTACAAGCTGACCCAATATACTCTGGAGAAATTCCCATATGTAAGTTTATTAATATTTTGTCAGAAATTTTAGAGAATAATGGATCTTTAATAATTGAGGATCCAAATACTACAATAATGTCACATTTAAATAGATCTTCTGAATTAGAAATGAGATTATTAATTTCACCTTTTTGCAAAAATATTTTTTTTACTTTATCATTGGACCATTCTTCTTTTCCAAAAATAAAGTCTTCACTCTTTTTAACTTTTAAAAAATATTCTTCGATTATTTGGCTTTTCTGATTTTGGCTTGGTTTTGGCTCCTCTAAATATTGGGTTACTTCATAATATTGGTTTAAGTAAGCTCCTAAAGCTTTATGCCTTAGGGAGTTGCCTGATATGACACCTAACTTCATAATATATTTTTTGTATCTCTTAATGCAAGAGCTGCGTCTATTCTTGAAAGTTCAAAAGGATTTAAATTTATACTGTTATCTGCTCTAAAGCCATATCCAATATTGAAATATTTTAAAACTTCTATAGTTATATGGTTATAAGAATTTGAGGGATACGAAATAGCATTTGGGCTATATCCCAAAGTGGACTCGAGTATCTCATAGTTAGTTCCAATTTCTTTTAACTGCTGATCTCTTAAAAGACTACCTAGGTTTGTTGGATGTGAGTGTGAATGCAGAGCTATAATATGCCCCAGACTACTTATTTTTTTTAATTTTTCTTTTCCTATATATGTATCCTTTACTAGGTCATTTAAATCTGTATTTTTTTGTACAAGTAACTCTTTAATTGCTTCTTCATAGTCTTTTAAACTAACAACAAAATCTCTTATGTATCGTAGTTTTCTATCCAAATCTGAGTAAAAATCAAAATTTAGAAAGTATTTACTTGCAATAAAATCTTTGTTTATTTTTTCTTTTTCCTTTGTTTTTAAAGAAACTAATAGGATATCGATAAGTTGTTTGTTGAAGTCATCAACATTGGTAAATATGGGTGAATTTTTAAAAGATCTTATAACTTGGTGGATATCGTAATCTCCAATCAAAGGTTTTGAGTGAACAAAAAAAATTCCCTTTGTATCAGTTTCATCTAATAATTGTATAGCGATATCATACTGGCTTAATAGACCATCATCAAATGTTACAAAAGAACTTTTCTCCAAATTTTTATTTTTTGTGTTTTGTATTTCTTCAGGATTTGAAAACTTATTAATATTACTCCCTATTATTAGCTTTCTAAAATCTGACTGTGACACCGCTCCCTGAGTTCCTACAGTATTGTCTAATTTGAAATCATGAAACATTAATGAATTATTTTTTTTCATGTATAAATAATGTCTTTACTGGCTAACTTTTAATTTGATTATGTAATGATCTTGTAAAATAAGCGCATTTACAAATTTGTTTTTTCCATCAATGTTTACGGTCCAACTTCTTAAAGGGTCTTCCTTTTTATAACCTATCTGTAAATCATCTGGAAAATTAACTGGTATGAATTCATAGCTTTCAACTTCTTGAATTTCTTTTAATTGACTTTCTAAGTGCATCAGAGACCAAACATTCCAACCTCCTTGATCAATAAGTCCTGATTTTGTATTTTTATTGTCTCTATAAGTAATATTTACATCAACACCATACTCACTGAAGGGGCCCTCTATAAGTATATAGCCATCTTCATTAGTTCTTGATATATAATTTTGAATCAAGCTATTTATATCCTCGTAAATCTGAAAAACACCCACAGAAATAATTACATCACATTTTAATTGAGTATCATTTTTTTTTGTTATGTCGTCAACAAAGTATTCTATAGAGTCATTCGTTTTTTCTTTTGCTAATTGAATGCTTTGGGGAATAATGTCACTCCCGTAGAAATTACAATTTGGAAATTTTCCATATAGGTAATTGAGCATAGATCCATTGCTACAACCTATATCCCATAAGCTAGAATAATTTTTTCCAAAGGAAATTTCATTAAGAATTTTCTCAAAAATTGTAGTTGTATATTTTGGGGTTTCTAAATATTCTTCATCTTCAAGATAAAAAAAATCGTGGTCTCTGTTATTTTTTATGTGTACTTCCTGTTTCTAATCATAAAAATTTTATGATGCAATTATAGTATAGTTAACAACATGGACCTTAAACAAAATGAAATTATGTATTGTACAAAATGTATAATTTCTAATCAAAGGCCAAGCAGTGTTGTAGAGTTTAAAAATAAATCTGAAGACATAAAGCCTAAAATTACTTTCGAGAATGGTGTATGCAGTGCTTGCATATGGGCATTAGAGAAGGAAAAAATTAACTGGGAAACTAGAAGAAACGAATTAGAAGAGCTTTGTGATAAATTTAGGAGTCTTGATGGCTCCTATGACTGCATAGTTCCAGGTTCAGGGGGAAAAGATAGTGCTTTTGCTTCACATTTTTTAAAATATGAATTAGGTATGAACCCATTAACTGTTACTTGGGCACCTCATAAATATACAGAGATTGGATGGAAAAATTTTCAATCTTGGATTGAAATTGGAGGTTTTGATAACATTCTTATTCATCCAAGTGGAAAAGTCCATAAAAAATTAACAAAATTAGCTTTTCAAAACTTAGGCCACCCGTTTCAGCCTTTCATTATTGGCCAAAAATTAATTGGTCCTAGAACTTCAATAATGTACGATATCCCACTTGTTTTTTATGGAGAGAATCAAGCTGAATATGGCAATAAGATTGAAGATAATCATAAACCTACCATGGATTTGTCCTTTTTTTCTGAATCTAATTCTGATGATTTAACTATTGGGGGCATACCCATGAAAAAACTAATTGAAGATTATGGTATTAATAAATCTGATTTAAATATGTATAATCCGATTGATTACACCTTGCTTAAAAAGACCGGAACAGAAGTCCACTATTTAAGTTATTACGTAAAGTGGGACCCACAGGAAATGTTTTACTATGCTGCTGAAAATACGGGGTTCCGACCAAATAGTGAAAGAACCCAAGGTTCGTACAGTAAATATGCTGGAATTGATGATATTCTTGAATGGTTACATTTTTATATGATTTTTATTAAATTTGGGATTGGAAGAGCGACTTATGATGCTTCGCAGGAAATAAGAAATAATAAAATAACTCGAGAAGAAGGTGTGGCATTAGTACAAAAATATGACCACGAGTTTCCATCGAAGTATTTAAATGATTTTTTAGAATACTTAAATTTAGACGAAAAACAATTCTTTGAGACAATTGACAAATTTAGATCCCCAGAGATTTGGGCTTATCAAGAAAATGAGTGGGTACTAAAAACTCAGGTTACATAAAAGCTCAGTATAGAATATTTTTATATGAGAATAATATCAAGACTAGATATAAAAAATAAAACGCTCATTAAAGGTTTAAATTTTGAAGGTTTAAGACAATTAGGAAATGCAGAAGACTTTGCAAAGAAATATTTTGAAGAAAATATTGATGAAATTATGTATATCGATTCAGTAGCAAGCCTTTATAGTAGAAGTGGTTTACATGAAATATTAACATTTACAGTAAAAAATATCTTTGTTCCCTTGACAGTAAGTGGTGCTATTAAAAGTGTTGAGGATGCATTATTGTATTTTAAAAATGGTGCAGACAAAATCTCAGTGAACACAGGAGCTGTAGAAAACCCCTCTCTTATAAATGATCTAGTTGAGAATTTTGGTTCAGCAAATGTAGCACTATCAATAGAAGCTAAAAAGATAGATGAAAACAAATGGAACGTTTTTACTTCAACTGGTAGAGATAACTCAGGTAAAGATCTTAAAGATTGGATATCTGAAGCTACGGATAGAGGAGTTGGAGAAATTTCTATTACCTCCATTGATAATGATGGATATCAAAATGGTTTTGACTATAAAATGATTGAGTTAGCTCTTGAGCATACTCTAGTTCCATTGATTGTAGGAGGCGGGTTTGGTAGATTGGAGCATTTAGATAAGCTTGATAAATCAATATCTGGCATCCTTGTAGGGTCAGCTCTTCATTACAAGAAATTAACCATAAGTTCAATCAAGGAGCACCTAAGTAAACTAAATTTTGAAGTTAGGACGTAAAAAGTGAGAGTTGGTATATATGAAACAAATCTTTCAAATAAATTTAGTATATTTCATGCCCTCGAATACTTAAATCTAGAAGCAAGAATTATTAAAGATGCGAATGAATTAGAAAATGATGAGCTATTAATTCTTCCAGGTGTTGGCAATTTTAGTAAGTTGATTAAAAGTTTAGAACAAAGAGAACAGATAGATATCTTGAAGGATAAAGCAAAGAGCGGACAAAGAATACTAGGAATTTGTCTCGGTATGCAGATTCTTTTTTCTACCTCAGAAGAAGGAGATAGTAGAGGTCTTGATGTAATAAGTGGAGTTGTAAAAAACCTTGATAATAGATTTTTAGGTCATAATATAAAAACACCAAATATTGGATGGAGAGAGACTTTTTTTCAAAATGAATATTTTGAAAAATATAACAATAATTACTTTTACTTTGTCCATCAATTTGAGGTTGTGCCTGAAAATAAAGATAACATTCTTTCATATTCTAAAATACAAAAGTTCAATGTTGTTTCTTCAATTATTGAAAAAAGTAATATGAAAAATATTTACGGCATACAATTTCACCCAGAGAAGAGTGGATTAAAAGGTATTGAATTTTTAAATGATTTAATTCAACATATTGATACAGACTAACTCTTTAAGTTAACTCTTTACTCCATTCGGATAAATATTCATCTACTAAAAAATTAACAAATTTTAAATCAAATAAGCTGTCTACATCTACGCTCTCAGAATCTTCACATACAACAGATTTGGTTTTTCCCGATAGTCTAATTCCTGTTTCTAAGAAGCTTTTATACTTTGTCACATAAATTGATCCTGTTTCAGAGAGCTGGGGTTCCATATCTTGCCTTCTAGGTCTATCAGTATATTTTGGTCTAACAAATGGTCCATCTTGTTCCCAAAAAAATAAATGGTTATCTTTTAATGTTATAGAAGAGTCCGCAGAGCCCGTTTCAACCAACTTAATTGCTTTTTCTAAAGTTTTTTTTCTTCTGAGAGGACTTGTTGGTTGTAATAAAACAACTAAGTCCTCATTGTTAGGTTTGTAATTTTCTAAAACATGATTCATTACAGGTTCAGTGAAAGTTTCATCCTTAGATAGATATTCGGGTCTTAATAAACCAGTAACATTATATTTTCTAGCTTCATTTAATATTTCCTCTGAATCAGATGATACAATTATTTCATCATCATCAAGAGCTATATGTTTTGCATGAATAATAGACCATGCAACTAAAGAAATATTTCCAACTTTTTGTAAGTTTTTTTTGGGAATACCTTTACTGCCACCTCTAGCTGGAATAATTATGTATTTCATTTATAAATCCATTATTGCTATTTTTAAAATATTTCATAATTTTGTTTCTTAAAAAATTTTTTTAAATGTTGTTTATCTAAATCAGTATCAATTTTACAGTTCAAAATTTCTTCAGAGGTTGTGAATCCAGAAAATTTTGAGTAAAGATCACTCAATGTAGTCCAGTCATGAAATATTTTTGAAAAAATTTCGGTATTAATTATATAAGTTGGAGATTGATTAGCGATTGAAACTAATGCTGTAGTTGAGTATGTAGAAATAAATTGATTGTTTTTAGATACCAAGTTATAGATAGAATCTCCATAAAGAGTTATATTTGGATGGTTTATCAGTGGAAGGAAGTATTTTTCTAAATCTTCTGTATAGTTTTTGGGATGTGGCTTTACAATAATATTTTCAAAATTATTTTTTCTAGAAATTTTATTTATACAATCAATGATTTCAGTTAATTCATTTTTCTGAAGAACTACTTTTTCATCTTTATTCCATTTTGAAGAATCTGTATGAAATGGCCTCAACATTACCACAAGACTATTTTCATACTTAGCCAACTTATTTATCCGGTCTAACCAGTGATCTTCAAATCCAGGATAAGATGTACAGATAATATCTTTGTACAAATTAGTGAGATCTTTATTTAAAGTCGAGAATTCAAAAGGATCTAAGTAAATTATTTTGTTTGTTAAATTTTTATCTAAATCTGTAGACAAATGCTCTTTGGGTTGAAGATAATGAGGAGCGTGGGGAGTTAGATACACCTTTATTTTATTCTCAATCAGGTATTCAAATATTTTACCGTAATTATCTATACTTTCAGGCTTCCTGTGATCAAAGAATACAACATCTGGATTTATTTTTTTTAATGTTCTAATTGTCATATTAAGATTTTTAATTAAAAATCTCTCTAATTTTTTTAATAATTTTACATAAAACTTATTACCTGTTGCACTCCTTGGACTAAATCTAAAAATTGAATTTATATGTTTCATAACGGAGTAGGTTCCTAAGTCGATATTGGTAACATTCATAGAACTCATTATCTGTCTAGAATCTTCAAACTGATTGAAAATATTTTTTGAATTTAATGAATTACTGAGAAGAAATATATTTTGAATAACTTTATCTTTTTGCAATCTATCAACTAATGGTAAGCAATAATCTGTAGTTGGTATTCCAGAAAAAGTTAAAATTACAACATTCACACCTTGATGATAATATAGAATGTAAATGAAGCAATTAAGGGTTTTGTGAAAATATTTTGTTTTGATATAGACGGTACAATATGTAGCAAGAGTGAGTCAGATTATTCATTAGCAAAACCATATACTGATAGAATTAAACAATTAAATAAACTTTTTGATGAGGGTAATGAAATTATTCTTTTTACAGCAAGAGGAAGTCAGACAGGCCTGAATCATGAAAACCTAACAAAAACCCAACTAGAACAATGGGGAGTTAATTACAACAAATTACTTTTTGGAAAACCAAACGCTGATTACTACATCGATGATAAAAGTTGCGATTACTTTAATTGGTTTAATAAATAGAATTTATTCAGCGATATCATTATGTGAAAAGACATTTTTATGTATAATAATTTTTTTAACTAAATGAGAAGGTTTAATTATGAATATTGAAAGATGGAAAGTTGATAGTAGTTTCTTCGATGATGAGGATTATAAATTAAATAACCGTATTGCTCTTGAAAATTCACAGAATGGATTCAATGAATTAACTAAAACAACATCGCTTCTTACAATTGCTGAGATTGAAAATTTTTTAAATATCTCACCAGATATATACAAAACTTTCAAGGGAAATGGAATTGATATAGGAGGTGGCGATGCAGCTGTTTCAAGTATCATTGCAAAGTCAGAATTAGTAAGCAATATTATTTGTCTAGAAATTTCAGAAAATACGGTCGAAAAGTGGCATCCACAGATAATTAAGTTCATATTGGGCGATGATAGTGATAAGGTCCGATCAGTTATTGGAGACTTTGACAATTTAGAACTTAAAGATAGCACATTAGATTTTGCAATCTCTTGGGATTCAATCCATCATTCAAACAATCCCATAAAAACACTACGTGAAAGCGGTAGGGTACTTAAGCCTGGTGGATATTTTGTATTGGTTGATAGAGCTCATAACAACTCTACGAGCGAAAAAGAAATACAGAGGATGCTTAATGTACAGTACTCAAAAGAGTTTTTATTAGAAAACTATTTACCTGAAGATACTATTTTAACAAGAAGTGATAATGGTGAGCATGAATACAGATACAGAGACTGGGAAAGATTCTTTCTTGAGTCTAAATTTAAAATTGAAAAAGGGTTTATGGTCCGAGAGAAGCATGAAAAAAATTCATTTTCGAACGATGCATCTCTTGATGAAGTATTTGTTGATTATGAAGTCGGTGGTTTTGAGCGTCAAAAGGTTGTTTACCTTTTGAAAAATATCAAATAAAAAAAATTAAACAGTGTTATTTGGCATATATTCGTTTAAATTTATACATCTGCAGTAGCAATAAGAGTATCTGAGGCATTAATTTTTTTTAAAGAATTACTATACTCTTCAACCAGTTCTGGTGTCTCTAATTTAGCTAAATCCGTCTTATGTCCACCAGGTTTTTTATGTCGTAACCAATAAAGATGATTCGCAATATTATATCTCTGTATCCCTTCAATAGAGATATTTTTATAACCAGAGTAGGTTAGAAAATTCGTTAAGGATTCTTTAGTATGCAATATAAGATGTTGGGACCACAATGTAAAATTTTTAAACTCCTCTAATTTTAAATTCCTTAATAGAAATTCATTAGCGTGAGGAACTTCAATAACTATCTTTCCTTTTGGCTTTATATAATTTTTTATTTCTTCTAAGACTTGTATCTGATTTGGCAAGTGTTCGAGTGTATGAAGTAAAAATAAGGTATCAAATTTAGTATTAAAGTTTTGTATGCTGTGTTCAGCATTAATTCCATTTGAATTTAGTAAACTTAAATAGTTTTTTTGAATTTCTACTCCATGGACTTTCCTTGCATACTTTTTTGCTAGCTTAAGAAAACTTCCTCTTCCGCAACCAAAGTCACAAATGTCTTTATTTAAAATCAAATTTTTAAAATGTTGAATTCTTCTTAACGAGTCTTCGCGGTCTTCAAAATTCTCGTAGTCATCAAAATTTTGATTTTCAATAAGGCTACCCTTAACCCCTTCAAAATATTCAGAATTACCAACAAAATAATCTTCAATAAAGATCACACCTGAAATTTTATCAATTTTTACTATTAAATTTTTTTTATCTCGAGTTGATTTTGAAAATATTTCTACATTTGCCGGATCTAGAGATTTAGTTTTTAACAGATCATTATAAATATTTGTTTTCATATTCTGAGATTTTATCAATTATTTAGATTTTATGTAACTACTTAAATATATTACTTCAGTAGATTCAAAAGAAATGTTTTCTTTAAGTCAAAGTGTTATAGACTTCTCTGTTAATGACGTAAAAATTTTATAAATAGTTATATTCAGCTGTTAAAAAGCATTATTTTCGATTTTCTATTTAAATTATTTTGGATTTTTTCGTCTGTGTAATACGAATCATCACTTAGGTGCTCTGTTGATATCTCTTCAAAAATCGCACCTGTAGTTGATTCAAAACTATGTTTTTCCCCTCTTTCAATTGTGAGAATATCACCTTTATTTAATTCATAGTTTTTTTCTTCAACAGTTACGTTTAGAGACCCAACGAGAATGATAAAAGTCTCTTCTTTTATTTTATGATAATGTTCTGGATGTTTTTGATTCGGAAATTGATACAGGATTTTTTTGCAATAATCTTTGTTTACTAAAGTGAGCATACACGTTCCATATTCAGAAAAATTTTCAATTCCGTAATGGTGCGAAACTTCTAGGTCTATAGATTGAGGGATAGAAATATTGTTACCAATTAAATCATCTCTAATAATATCCCTAATCTTTTCAATCTCAGGTCTAGTATTATTAACTTTGACTTGATTATACAATATTGCCTCATCTTTTTTTATTCCTTTTTTTATGTGAATATCATTAAATTTTGACAAGTCGTTAGAAAGCACTTGATTTTCGTTAGATGGTATAGAGAAATAAACATTTTCAGAATCTAAGATATTCTCTGTAATATCAGTTTTCGCAAAAACACCTCTTTTTAAATCTCGCAATGCATCAAGTTCTTTGTCAAGATTTTCATTTCTTTTGGAAACGGTACCGATTATTGTTTTTGCTTCCATCAGGCTTTCAATCCACTTATTATATTGCTCTAGATTTACAGAATAATCATTTATCCCATATCCCTTTTCCTTATTTTCTAATGCTATATGCTTCTCGAAAATTACTGCTCCAGCTGCTAAAGCTAAACCAGCAGAATTATCCAGTTCTCCGCTTTCATGAGTTGAAAATCCTATTGGGATTGATGGGAAAGTTTTTGATAGTTCTTTAATGTAAGATAAGTTTAAATCTTTTTTAGATGTCGGATATAAGCTAACACAGTAATTTAATGCCAAATCTTTATTTTTATTGCTCATATATGAGTAAAATCTCTTAACTTTCTCTATGGAAGCCCCTCCGATTGATGCAATAATTTCTTTTTTACTTGAATCGCCTATTTTTTCAATTAACGGCCAATCATCTATTGAGGCACTAGCAATTTTCAAAATATCATACTGATCTTTTATGACTTCATCTACAGAATCTTCATCAAAAGGAGTACACATAGTTAAGAAACCCTCACTTTTTACAGCGTCTATTAACAAATTCCATTCACTTTTTTCAAGTTGAGTATCAAGGAATCTTCTAACATACTTTATTTCTGAATCTTTAAAGCTTTTATGAATAAAAGTATTTAAATTCCTATATTGAAATTTGAAAGCAAAATTAAAGTTTTCTACAAAATTTTTATTAATCTCAGAAAAAGATTTAATAATATTCAATCCGTGTTGGACATCACCTTGGTGATTATTTGCCACTTCAAGAACTATAAGTTCTTTTTCTCCATTTACTAAATTATTTAACATTTTTAATCATCAACTTATTTAAACTATCCAAAAGTTTAGTATTTTAAATTACTTTTTTATTATTTTATTTGCATTTAATTCAAGAATCACATCAGAAATATTAACCAGCAATTCATCGTGAGTAATCAACAAAATAGTTCTCTCTTTTTTTATTTTTTCTAATTCTTGAATAAATAATTTAATACTTTCCGAATCCAGATTGTTAGTTGGTTCGTCAAAAATTATAAATTCTGATTCCTTTAGAATGGTTCTAATTATATTAATTTTTTGTTTCTGCCCACCTGATAAATTTATCCCACCTAAACCAATATTTAAATCTCTTAACTTTTCAGATGATTCTAAGCTAAAGTTGAACCTATCTATATTTTCAATAACACTTCTTTTTGAAATATTCTGACCATAAAGATTGACATTGTCTATTATATTTTCATTTAACATTAATAAATCTTGAGGTAAATAAGAAATATTGTTTCTAATTGAATCAGAAGAAACATCAGATAATTTATCATTATCTATGTATATTTCACCAGTATCAGGAGAATATATTTTTAATATTAGATCTATGATAGTAGTTTTTCCAACACCACTTGCTCCAATTAGTGCTGTAATTTTATTTTTTTCTATTTCAAATGAAACACTATCTAATACTTTTTTATCTTTAAATTTAAAACTGATATTACTAAACGCAATCTTGTCTTTTAAGTCAAAAATCTTCCCCTCGCCTTTTACATAGCTTCTGTTCTCAGATATAAAACCTTGAAGTCTCTCAATAAATGGTTTGTTTGACTCCATTAAAACCCTTAAGCTATTCAATGATGACACCATAGGTAAAATTTTAAATAATAATACTAAAAATGGAATTAACATGACAGTCCAGCTATCTGACTGATCAGAAAACAAGAATGAACCAAAAAGTAGCAAAGCAGCTATAGAAACCGTATTTATAAGATTATTTATAGGTATTGAGTAGGAAAAGTATTCTGTGTATTTCATTCTTTGTGTTATCAAGTCTTTATACGATAACCTAAGTTTCTTAATAAACTTATCTTCAACACCTAAGCCAATTACTTTTTTGTAATTTTCAATGAAGTAGGACAGCTCAGAATTAATTTTTAGATAAAGGGTGGCTACTTTACTATTAATAATTTTTGTTTTCCTACCAAGCAAACCTGTAACAATAATTGATATAAATACAAAAAACATTATAGAAATAAATGTTAACCAAGGAGAAACAGAAAACATTATTACAAAGTAGATGAATATCAAAATAAAAGATTGGATTGATATTAAAAATTTTGTACAAACATTGCTTACGTTGTAAATATCAGTAGTGATAATTGTAAAAATCTCACCATCTTTATAAGAAAAGAATTTAGAATACTTCATGCTTTCAATATTTTTGAAAATTTTCTCTAAAAATTCAAGCTCTAGAATGTATTGAACCCTTACCGAGAGTTTAACTATCAAAATTGTAAACAAAAATTCAAAAATACTGAGAATAATAATAAATATGGAAATTTTAATAATTCTTTCTTGAAAACCTCCTCCGTAACCATATTGTAAAAAGTCATCAAGAAATTTAAAGTAAGTATCCTCAAAGATATTTCTATCATTACCTTCTAACAAAGGAATGATTAAACCAATACTCAACCCACTAAAAATTGAGCTAAGAACTGAAAAAATTATGATAGGAAATACATATTTCTTTTTTTGTTGAATAATTTTGATTATTAATTTGTAAGATTTAAAACGATTTGTTAGATTTAATATTTTTTACTCTCTTTCATCAATTTCTTTCTATTCAATAATATTTGCTAATTGTTCTACAAAACTCTGTAAACCTTTATTTTCTGGTCGATTTTCTAAAACATGATATTCATATTTTTTTAAACCTTTCACTTGAGATGATAAATCTATAGAGGAATTAAATATAAGTTGATATAAATAACTTGATATATCCTGCATAATTTTTTCGTTAACAGTATTAATTTCTAAAAACCTCTCGACTTTTTCGAGATACTTTGCTTTGCTTTCAGCAAGTTTGAAATAATCAATTCTAGAAAAATGCGCATAGCCTGCATTAATTGCATTTGTACCAAAGTATAAAGATTCAATAGTAATTGTTGAATTATAAGTTAGTACCAAGTCAGATATTTTTATAAGAGCATACGAATCAGTAGCTTCATCAGCGGGGATGATTAATACATTACTTAAAGTGTGAAGCTTTTTTTCTTTAATATATTCTGATAATGCGAAGTTAGTATTTTTGTCTGCTCTTATTTCGTCTGGATGGCTTCTAAATATAAACAAATAATCACTGTTTTGCTTTATATATGCTGATAAAAAATCTATCCAATCGTAAGTGTCATTAAATAGTTTTGATGCCAATGCTTGCGATGCATCAAAAGGAACGTTTAAAAATATTGTTATTACCTTGCTATTTTTATTAACTTTTTCCAATAATGATGGATTAAGATCATCCATTTTATTCCAAAAACTAATACTTCCCCTACTAAAGTCCCCTTTACTTCTCCTGATCATATATTTACTTAATTTTTCTTTTTCATTGTTTGTTAAAACTTTTTCATTAAAATCAAAGAAATAATCCGGAGCGAAATTTGGTGATGTAAATATAGAGTCCTCTTTAAAACCCATCTCAAAAGTAAAGGTTTTTACTCCTTTATCATCCAGGTAATGCTTAATAATTGATTCAGGAAAAGAATATCCATTAAATATGATTGCAACTTTAGGTAAATCATTGGCATTGATTTCTTCAAGAAATTCAATCCACTTGCCACCTGCAGAAATAAGATTTTTTTCAATTAAATGAACAGTTTTAGAATTTTTATTTTCTCTTGCTAACCATCTTTTTGATTGCTGAACTAATTCATATATTTTTTCATCATTACTTTTAATTTTTTCGTAATTGTCTTTTTTTGTAAAAAATATCTTTTTAGAATTTTTATATAAATTTAAATTTGTTTCAATACAGCTACTACAAGGCATTGGATTGTTTGGATTTTTTGGTGAAGCTCCAACTTGGCAAAAGCCAGGCCCTGAAGCACACATTAGTATTGCGTAGTTTAATTTTCTTTTCTTTAATTCACTTGTGAGAAGAAAGCTAAAAACAGAATATAACGAGTATCTGGTTAGCTTTGAAGAACTATCAAAAATCCATATATCGCTTTTTGTATCAATTTTTTGTTCAAGATTCTTAATTTCTCTACTAGCAAAATTTTTCAAAAAATAATAAATATTATGAATAGTCCCTTTATATCTGTTGTTTAGGTAGATTTTAATATTTTTTAATAGCATTTTTAACTCAGCTATTACATTTTACATAATAAAAACTTTGATTTTAATTATTTCTATAATGATTATTAAATGTTGCCAATAAGTATTTCCCAAATTAACTCTTTTAAGCCAGCTAAATTAATAAAAATATTTATATGGGCTATATTAAGAAAATTTCAATTTAACAATAAAAAAAAATATGAGACGGTATTTTTTTTAGATAGAAATATTTCATCAATTGAAAATCTGTATATACCGAGTGATGTAAAAGTTATAAATAAATTAACAAAATCTTCATTAATTTTTATTAATGAGGTTAAATTTAGTCTGATTTTAAAGCATTTTTTTCAATTACCAAATCTTAGAATTATCGATAAAAACTTTTTCCTTACGTCCGAAGCATCAACAAGGATGCGACTATGGTTTTACGACTTCAGCTCCATCAATGAAAGAAATGACTACAAAAAGACTTCTTTAAGCAACTTAAGAAGATTAATTTCTCAATACAAGAAAAGTGAGATTTGCATTCTGGGAACAGGCCCTAGTTTTAATAAAGCAATTAAATCTTTTCCAAATAATGATGAAGTAATCATTACTTGTAATTCTTCAATTTACGAAGATTTATTATGGAAAAATGAAAATATTATTCTATGCTTTGCTGACCCCGTATACCATTTTGGCACAAGTGAAGAGGCCCTTAAGTTTAAAAAAGAAGTTATAAATAAATTTTCAAAAAAAAACTTTTTTATTATTTGTCCAATTGAGTGTTTTCCTATTTTAAAATATGTTTGGAAGATAGATGAAAGATTTATAATTGGCTTAGAAACAAACTCAACTTCTACATATAAAGATTCTGATGGCAAATACATAGCTATGAAAAAAACAAGTAATGTTCTTACTGAATTTATGTTACCTGTTGCTACCATGCTGGGAAAAAATATATATCTAGGCGGTTTTGATGGAAGAGACAAAGATGAACTAAATTTTTGGAAATATTCCACTTCAACAAATCAGGATATAGACTCACACAAAGTAACTCATACATCATTTTTTGAAGACAGAGATATGGGTAAATATTACTCTAAACATGTAAAAATATTTGAAAAACAAATAACATCTTTAGAAAAAAAAGGATTTAATTTTATAAATTTAACAAAGTCAAATATTGACTTTTTAAACTTAAGAAATGGAATTTAAAAAATATGCTGACCTTAGAAAATAATTATATTGCCGTAGACATTGATGAAAAGTACGGCGGGAAAATTACTCGTCTTGAAAATAAGATAAGTGAATATGACTGGGTGTGGTTTAGCAATAAAAAAAGAAAAGATTTTAAACCTGTTGCATATTCTGATTACGATTCACAATGGATTGGGGGATACGAAGAATTATATCCAAATGATAAAGTTGAACTTATGAATGATAAACAAGCTCCTGATCATGGAGAGCTTTGGTCTTCTACGTGGGAAATAATAAACCATTCCGCAACTAGCCTTGAGATTAAGTGTGATGGGTATTTTTCCAATTCAATAATATTTAAAAAATTTGAGCTTATTGGTAATAAGTTAATAGTTAATTTAGATATAAAAAAAATTAAATTTAAAAATTATTTATTTAAACTTCATCTTGCTTTACCAATAAATAACCATGCAGTTGAATTTGAATTTGAATCATTTAAAAAAGTAGATAATCAATTTGGAAACATAGTACAAGAAGATAATCTTAATGATTTTTTAACTTCTATAAATGCTGACGAAAGAAGAAATGACTTTGTGTATTTTTACGGAATAAATAGCGAAATTAAAATATTTGATCAAAAAGACAATATTTGTATTTTAGAATACGACAAAGACACATTGCCATATTTTTGGATATTTCAATCTAGAGGAGGTTGGAATAATTTAAACGTAAATGTTTTAGAACCTTGCAATTCTGGCTTAAAAGATATTCAAACAGCTGTAAAAAATAATTTAATTTACATACCGAACGATAATAATTTTCACACTTGGTATACAATTGAGTTAATTTGAATAAAAAAGTTTCAATTGTAGTTAGATGTCTTAATGAAAACGAAAATCTTCAGGTACTTATCCCATTAATTTTAAAACAGACCTATAAAGATTTTGAAATAATTTTTGTAGATTCTGGAAGCACAGATGGTACTTTAAATACTATAAAAAATTGTTTAAACAATTCAAACAATGTTCAATTAACACATATTAAAAAAGAAGAGTTTACTTTTGGGAAGTCACTAAATATAGGTTTTAGTAAAGCTTCGGGAGAGATTGTAATATCTTTGAGCGCTCATTGCTTTCCAACTTCTGAAGAATGGCTTAAAAATATAACACAGCCTTTCTCAAACAGCAATATAGGAATTGTTTTTGGCAAGCAATCTCCACATGAAAATACTAGATTCTCCGAGGCATCAGTTCAGAAAAAATGGTTCTCAGGTGAATCTATGGTAAGAGAAGATATTTTTTTGAACAACGGCAATGCCGCATATAGAAAAAGTCTATGGGAAGAAATAAAATTTGATGAAATACTTACTGGTTTAGAAGATATAAATTTTGGTCTTTATGCAAAATCTAAAGGTTGGAAATTATATTACTCGAATGAATCTGATGTTCAACACTTGCACAAAGAAAACTACAAGACTATTAGAAATAGGTACAGAAGAGAATCCGAAGCTTTGAAAGTTATTTTTGATGAACATAAAATATACTCGAGTAAATATAATTTAAAATTATACAACTCAACTTTAATTGCTTGTATACAGGGATTTTTTAGAGGAATGTTTTATGACATTAGAAAGAGAAAATATTCAAAATTACCATTTAAAAATTTAACTGATATTTTGAAATATAGATATAACCAATTTTATGGAACATATAATGGTTTTAATAAAACGATTGATAAAAATAAAATGACAGAACTATACTTTTACCCGCCCAAAATATGATTACAGCATTAGTTCCAATTAAAAGAAATTCTCAGAGAATCCCAAATAAAAATTTTCTAGAAATTAACTCAAAGCCTCTATTTTTCTGGATAATTGATAATTTACTCCATTCAGAATTTGTTGATGAAATAGTTATCAATCATGACGATGATTTCACAGTTCAAGAAGTGTCAAAATATTTTGATTCAATTAAATTTTGTAAAAGACCCAATGAATTATTTGGAGACGAAGTTTCAATGAATAAAATAATTGACTCCTCCCTTGATGAGTGTACAAATCAAACTATTATTCAAGTTCATACAACCAGTCCGTTACTAAAAACAAATACAATAGACCAAGCTATAAAATTTCATTTTGATAAGAAAAAAGATATTTTTTCTGTTAACAAATTACAAGAGAGATTTTATGACAAAGATTTGAAACCTATAAATCACGATATAAATAATCTGGTTCAAACCCAAGACCTGGAGCCTTTATATGCCGAAAATTCAGCGTTTTATATTTTTACTAAAGAAACTTTTAATAAGAACAAGAATAGAATAAATGATAAATCTGACATTTTTGAAATAAGTTTTCCTGAAAATATTGATATCGATAATTTTGAAGATTTTGAATTAGCAAGAATATTTTTAGAAAAAAAAATATGAATATCGTAGTTACTTGCCCTAGGTACTTTCCCGAATTAAATCATATAAATAACTTGTTAAGAAAACATGATGTAAAGATTGACTTCAAAAAACCTGATGGCCAAGGATTTTTATTAAATGAAATGAAACTGTTCTTGAAAGATGCATCAATCGCTGTTGTAGGAGATGATCAGATTGATGACTCTTTATTAGATGAATGTAAAAATTTAGATTTAATAATTAAGTGGGGTGCTGGAGTTGACAACATAAACATAACAAATACAGAACCGAAAGTACTAAATAGTCCAGGAGATATTTACAAAGATGTTGCTGAACACACAGTCTTTTTAATTGGTTCACTTTTGAAAAATATTCCTGAGATTCATCTCAAAGTTTTAAATAATAATTTATGGCATAAGCCAACGGGTACAAGAATAATGAATAAAGACATTGGTCTTGTAGGATTTGGAAGAATAGGTCAGCAAACTGCCAAGATTTTGAAATCTTTTGGCGCCAATATTTACTTTAGTGATCCATATGTTGAAAATGTAGAAAACAACTTAGGTGAGAAAAAGAATATCGAATACATAAAAGAAAACTGTGATATTTTGGTTATTACTGCTTCATTAACAAACGATACTAAAAACTTATTAAATAGTGACTTTTTTAATAGTCTAGGAAAGAAACCATACATTGTGAATGTTTCTAGAGGAAGCATCATTAACGAAAAAGACTTAATTGAAGCTTTAGAAGAGGAATTAATTTCTGGATGTGCACTTGATGTATTTGAAAATGAACCCATAAATAAAGATAGTCAATTAAAAACATTTGAAAATGTTGTATTTTCATCTCATAACGCTTCTAATACTCATGAAGCAAATGCTTCTGTAAACAGCCAAGTTACTGAAATTTTATTAAACTGGCTTGGTTATGACTAATAAAAATTATTTTCTTATAACTGGCTCTAGTTCTGGCCTAGGTGAAAATTTAGTTAAAGTTCTTAACGAAAAAGGTTTAAAAACCATAGGTATTGATATCGATGAAGGTAGGAATACCGATATTGTTGTGGACTTAGCAAGCATCTCTATGGATGACATTGAAAAAATTAAAGTAAAGTTAGAAAATTCTAAAATAGATTCAATCATACATTGTGCTGCTGTACAAAAAAATCCACAAAAAAATCTATCTAATATTTCAAAGACATTTGATGAAGTTTTTTCTGTAAATACAAAATCTATCTATGTTCTGATAGAAATGTTAGAAAGTGAATTTTCTGAATTTAGTAGTATTTGTGTTATTTCTTCTGTACACGCAATAGCAACAACAGTCAATAACACTTTGTATGCATCAAGTAAGTCTGCACTAAGGGGCTTAATTCAGGGTTTAACTCTTGAAAAACAAGATAAGATGTCGATATTTGAATTGATTCTTGGTGCTATGGATTCACCCATGTTATTAAATAGTGTGAATGAAAAAGAAGTAAATGATTTGAAAAACCAACTACCCTCAAAAAAAATATTACAACCAGAGGAAGTTTCAAATTTGATTATTGATCTTTTAATTAAGCATCGAAGTATTTTACACGGTTCAAGCATTGTCATTGATAATGGTGTTTTAAGTCAATTATCAACAAACTGATACATACATATGTCAGTAGATTCCTATCTTAAGAAAAATCAATTTTTAGTTTTTATCGTTTTTTTTGTAACCATATATCTAGTAAATGGCTGTACAAATTTTGTGATATTTGAGTATCTGAAAATAAAATTTATCAATCTTGAGAATTTAACTAACTTGTCTATTAATACACAGTTTGTAAACGAATCTTCCCAGGGAAAAATTTGTGTGTTTACTGTTTCCGAAACAATTTATAATCAAAATGGTATTCCAGAATTATTTAAGATATTTCTCCCCAGACAGGCAAGAGTATTAGTACAACAAATCTTGATTTTGATAGTTGTAGCTACTGTTCTTCTAAAAGGTGTAAATTACAAACAAACTTTAAAAGCTATAGATTTTAAGTTTTTTACTATTCTGTTTATTGGCCTATTTGCAAGTTTTACAATTACTTCTATTTATGTTGACTTCGAAACATTTTTTTATAATTTAATATTTGTAACTTTTTCTATTTTTAAAGCTTTTGTTGCATTTATATATTCAAAACATCGAAAATCTTATATCAAATTATTCATTTTATGCCTCTTTCCATTCTTCAGTACAGGATTTGGAATTAGCTGGATGTTTGATTTTATGATTTATTTTTTATTATTTAATTTCTTATTAGAAAAAAAGATAAGCTTTAAAAATAAAAATTTTTTAATTTTAATTTTTGTACTTTCTTTTAGTTTACTTTCACCACTATTGAGTACTCCTAGCATTGAAACACAAATTATAGAAAATCCAAATGAATATAAAAATATAGTAGGTAATTTAGATTTTGAAACTACTAAAAATACTTATCTTGAACAAAAAGACATTGTATTTTTAAATGAAAATATATATCAAATTAATAATGAAGAGTTAAAAAAAGAAGTAGTAAATTTATCAAGAAATTTAAAAGATGTAAATTATCCAAATAGATGGGGGATCATGGTTTCCTTTCTTCCAGATTTTAAATATCATATTCCAAGCTTTATTTGGTATTTAAATTTTTGTGTATTATTTATGTTTTTAGTAAATCAAATAAAAAATATCGAATTTAACGATTTCAAAGATGAAATTCAGACCGGTTCTAATATCCTAATTTTTTATCCTATACTTGCTATTTTTACAGGAATAAATTATTTTTTTAATTCAATATCTGAATTTTTATTTTTCTTAACTCGAAATTCAGAAATGATCGATTTTGGAGAGATACAAACTTGGAGAGGAATTAATACTCATTACGAAATTTTTAGCAATCTTCAATTATTTTGTTTTTGTTTCTTTGCAATAAATTTTTATCTCAATAGATCTTCGAAAAATTTTATTTATATAATTTTATCATGTTCCACAGCGCTTTTATCACAGTCGAGATTTACAGCATTAATAATACTTATCTTAATATTTTTATTGGTTGTAACATTTTTTAAGAGATATAAAATAGAATTAATTTCACTGGTTATATCTGTTGTTATATTATTTCAATTTATTCCAATTTTTGAAAGAGACGAACCATTTTTTGTAGAAGAATCGAATTTAACAAATATAGGTTCTCTACAAACTGATTTATATGGATTTGAGGTTATTAGTGATCGGCTAAACAGAACTTTACCTTGGACAATGTTTGCCTCAGGGTATAAACCTAATTTTACTGAGCTTATCTTTGGTCATGGTTCAGGTGCTTATTTGAATATTATTAAATTTACCGAAAGGAAAGTTGCTTCAGGTCCTCACTCAATGTTATTACAGGTCCTAAATAAATTTGGATTAATTGGGTTATTGATTTTCTCAATATATATTTTTAGGTATTTTCTGTTCTTATTAGTAGATATGAGTTTTAAAAACGCGTCAATAACCTTTATTATTTTTTCATTATTATTAAGTTTGGAATTAAAGACAGATTCAATAATGCTTGCTGATGGTGTGATTATTTTTCTTTTTAACATTGCTTTAGGAATAATTTACAGGAAGCTATATATTGATGGTCACTTAAAAAATAATTGATCTAGTTATTTAGATTAAATGTGATAATAATATTATTTATCAAAGTACAATATTTATATAAATGAAAGCTTTAATTACTGGAATAACTGGACAAGATGGTGCATATTTAGCAGAGCTTCTCTTGAGCAAAGGTTATGAAGTTCACGGAACAGTCAGGAGATCTTCATCGTTTAATACAGACAGAATTGATAGTTTAATTTCAAAATATTACCAAGATGATCAATTATATTTACATTATTCTGACTTATTAGATTCTTCATCGATTACAAATTTGATTAACAATGTAAGTCCCGATGAGGTCTACAACTTAGCAGCACAATCACATGTCTCAGTTTCATTTCAAAATCCAATTTTCACCACCCAGGTTGGAACTTTAGGTTCAATAACTATTTTGGAAGCTATCAGACACACAAATAGAGATATAAAATTTTATCAAGCTTCTTCTTCCGAAATGTTCGGAGGTACATCTACAGAACTTTTAAATGAAAATTCTGCCTTTGATTCAAAAAGTCCTTATGGTGCATCTAAAGTGTTTGCACACGAGATTACAAAAATTTATAGAGATTCGTATAATTTGTTTGGAGTTAATGGAATATTATTTAATCACGAATCACCTTTGAGAGGTGAAACTTTTGTTACTCGAAAGATTTCAAAAGCAGTTGGAAGGATTTCAGCTGGAATTCAAGAAAAATTAACCCTTGGAAACTTAGATGCCAGTAGGGATTGGGGATATGCAAAAGACTATGTCCAAGGAATGTGGCTTATGATGCAGCATAAAAAACCCGAAGACTGGGTATTGGCTACAGGAGTTACAAAAACTGTCAGAGAATTTGCTATTGAGGCCTTTAACCATGTAAACCTGAATTGGGAGGATTTTGTAATAACTTCAGAAAAGTACCTTAGACCAAATGAAGTTGACTATTTACTGGGAGATTCCTCAAGAGCTAGGAAAGAACTTAAATGGAAACCATCAGTAGATTTTTCTGGCCTTGTAAAGATAATGGTTGAACATGACATTAAAGAAGCAAAAAAAGATTTAGCCTTATTAAAAGATAATTTAATATCACCAACTTGGGAATATCCGAAAATATAACAATTATGAAAATCTTATTAGTTGGTTCTGGTGGATTTCTTGGCAATCATGTTAAAACTATCTTGAATAATGAATATGATACCTTTGAAATCACTGGAAAAAAGCAAATAGACATTACTAAATATGATAAGTTAGATAAATATTTGTCAAAATTAAAACCAGATATAGTAATCAATTGCGCAGCATTTGTAGGGGGGATTTCTTATGGATATAAATATCCAGCTAGGATGCTGTATGAAAATTCAACTATGGCAATTAATCTTTATAGAGCTTCACAAAAAAACAAAGTTAAAAAGTTAATAAATCCAATTTCAAATTGTGCATATCCGAGAAATTTAACTACATACAAAGAAGAAAATTTTTTTGATGGCCCTCCAGATGATTCAGTTTACAATTATGGAATTGCAAAAAGACTATTTGTACAACTAGGAAAAAGTTTTTATCAAGAAAAGAACTTCTCATCAGTTAATGTAGTAGTTTCAAATATGTATGGTCCAAATGATCATTTTGATATTGAAAGATCACACGCATTGGGAGCAATCATCAAGAAAGTACATGATGCAAAAATAAATAATTATAAGGAAGTTGAACTTTGGGGCACTGGAAAACCTATTAGAGAATGGCTCTATGTTGATGATGGGGCTAAAGCTCTAATTAAATCTATTAATCTAGAATCTGGGCATCATTTTTTTAATGTTGGTGTTGAAAAAGGAATTTCAATTTTAGAATTAGCAGAAATAATAAAAGATAAAATAGGCTGGGATGGCAAATTTGTATTAGACACTTCAAAACCAGATGGAGTACTTGAAAAAAAAGTTGATGGAACTCGTGGAGAAGAGAAGTTAAATTGGAAACCTGAAACTAGCTTGATTGATGGAATTCAAACTACAGTGAATTGGTATATTGATAAATATGAACAATAAAAATATAAAAAATATAATTTATAATGACGAACTTTATTCAAGTATATTTGATTTAAACAACATAAGTGAAGGTCTAGATTTTCTTACTAATGATGAATCATTTATACAGGTAGGTACTTGGAAATATGAAAAAGGTAAAATACTAGACGCCCATTATCATAATACATTTGAGCGAAAGTCATTTATTACCCAAGAGGTAGTTTTAGTACTAGAAGGAAGTATTATTTGCAACTTATACACAAAAGATGGAAATTTTATTGCTACTGAAGAGATTAATCAAAATCAATTAATTATTCAATATCAAGGAATACATGAATATGAAATTATGAAAGATAGTAAGATTCTTGAAATCAAAAATGGACCGTATTTTGGACCTGACAAAGACAGAACAAGAGTGAATATTAGAAATGATTAATCAGGTAGAGCCAAATATTTCAAATGAAGATATTGAGAGTGTTTCACAATACATGCAATCTGGTTCATGGATTACTGAACATAAATTAACAAAAGAGCTTGAGGACAAAGTAGCAGCTTATGTCAATAGAACACATGCAGTAGCAGTTCCTAATGGAACAATTGCAATTTACTTAGCACTTGTTGCTTCAGGAATAAAAAAAGGACATAAAGTGGCTGTGCCAAATATAACTATGATCGCAACTATTAATGCCATAATTTGGGCTGGCGCAGAACCGGTAATTGTTGACATTGATAATTCATTATGTATGTCAGTTGAATCCTTAAAAAAAATATCCCATATTGATGCGGCTATTTTTGTCCCACTAAATGGAAGAGTTGGTTCAGGACTAGAGATTGAACAATATTGTAAAGATAGAGACATTATTTTGATTGAAGACTCTGCTCATGCATTAGGCTCTTCATATTTAAAGCAAAAATGTGGATCATTAGGAAATGTCAGTATCTTTTCCTTCACACCACATAAAATAATCACAATGGGGCAAGGCGGAATGGTCTTATTAGATGATGATGATGTATATCAAAATTTAATTGATATTAAAACATTTAATAGAGAAAAAGACAAAAGTGACGTTCACAAAGGTTTTGGACTTAATTTTAAAATTACAGATTTGCAATCTTCATTAGGCTTATCTCAATTTAGTAAAATTGAAAAATTTATAAATTTGAAAAAAGAAATATACAGCCATTATTCAAACTTTATAAGTACTAGATTTTTGAAAACATTTTATGAATATGAAACCCCCTGGTTTATTGATCTGTTTTGTGAGAGTGAAAAACAAAGAGAGGAATTATATTTATACCTGAAACAAAAAAATATTGAAACAAGATTTTCATATCCATCTCTTAGTAGTCAATCATATTTGCAAAAAACAGATAAAACAGATCTAGCTTTTTCAGAAGATATTTCAAATAATATTTTATGGCTCCCTTCATCTACCGGTTTGTCTCAGGAAGATATTGAATATGTTTCTGAAGGAGTTAATAACTTTTTTGGAAATTAAGACTATCTTTATAAGGTGGGTAATTTAAATATATCTTTAAAAGACACTTCTTTAATCATCGCTACTTACAATGAAGAAGAATCTCTTCCTTTTGTTCTTGATGAGATTAAAGAATATGACTTTGGGGAGATAATAATTGTAGATGGTCACTCAACAGATAATACGAAACTTGTTGCTCAAAGCTATGGTGCTACTTTTATACAACAAGATAAAAAAGGATGGGGCAGTGCAGTTTTACAAGGAATTTCAGCTTCATCATTGGAATACATTACATATATGGATGGTGATGGATCATACAATCCTACTGCTATTTTAGAAATGAAGTCTTTGATTAAAGATAATGATGCTGTTTTTTCATCTAGATATAAGGGTGGCGCAAAAAGTCCAGATGATACTTTCATAAGAGGAATTGGTAATAAATTATTTACATTTCTTGTTCGGCTTTTATTTAAATGTAAAATTTCAGATGCTTTATTTTTTTACCCATTATTTCGAAGAGAAATTCTTGAAAAAATTGATTTAAGGTCTTCAGATTTCACACTTTGTTTAGAGTTACCAGCTGTTGTTCACTCAAATAAATTGAGATATACAGAGATTTTAAGCATAGAGAGAGAAAGATTTGCAGGTGTTACAAAAGTAAACGCCTTTTTTGATGGTTTAAAAATCTTGAGGGGCATGTTAAGCCTGAGGTTTCTAATATGAAACTCCATCTTGGTTCTGGCAGTAGGTATTTAGAAGGCTATGTACATATTGACATTGCTGATTATGAGCATATAGATATTAAGACTTCAATCGACAAACTTAATACAATCGATGACGATATCGTGAGTGAAATTTATGCTTCACATGTTCTTGAGTACTTTGACAGGAATGAGGTTGAATCTGTTTTAAAAGAGTGGATGAGGGTTTTAAAGAAAGACGGAATATTAAGGATAGCTGTTCCAAATTTTGAAGCATTGATAAAGGTATATGAGGAAACTAATGAAATTGAAAAAATTTTAGGACCTTTATATGGTAAGTGGGTCTTAAGTGATGGAAGCAACCTCTATCACAAGACAGTATATGATAAAAATAGCTTAACTTCACTTTTAGAGAGGGTAGGATTTTCTGATATTACTTTATGGGATTGGAGAGAAGTGTTTCAAGACAATCTTGAATATGATGATCATTCTCAAGCCTATTTCCCGCACATGGATAAAGAAAATGGAATTCATATAAGCTTAAATATTCAATGCAAAAAGTGATGAAAAGCAATACAAAAATATTAATTTCTTTTACAACTTTTATTATCTCACTCCTTACTTCATTTTTTTTAGGTGAAATTTTTTATAATTCAATTGACGGTACTGATTTTTATAGATATTTCAGGTATATAGAGTATTTTAGTGGAACAATAGAAACACCTTCTCGTGAACAAGGGCTGTTTTACTTTTGGTTTATTTCTAATTTTATTGAATTTTCCCAGAGCTATTACCTTCCTGATAAGTGGGAGTATGTATACAGCACTTCAATACAACTTGGAAACTTTGTTCTATATTTAATTGGCCTACTGGGGCTCTTTTTATGGCTTTCATCAAGAGGAGTAAATAAAAGCATAATCTTTCTTACCTTTTCTGTGCTTAATTTTTTTCCCCCAATTTATGGAGGAAGATTAATAATGAAACCAGAAATATTAGTGTTTTGTTTCTTACCATGGATTTTTATAGGTATTGATAATTATTTTAAAAACAAAAATAAAATCAATTTAATTTTAGTTGCACCGTTACTTTCTCTGCTTGTTACAAGTAAAGGCACAATTGCTATGATGATGTTTTTCTCTCTTTTATATTTATATTTTCACGAAATAAAAAAAATAAATTTAAAAGATTTATTAATCCCTGTAGCATTTTTTACTATTTTAAGCACATTGTTATACAGCGAAAATTCAAATATTAACTCTGTAAGTCTTTTATCTCATCAAGAATTAGATCAGTATTTATTTAAAGCACCAATTAGCTTCCTTTTGAATATTAATTTTAATGACCTGATTTTTAATCCATTTAGAAATGAGCACGCAAACTCTTTAATTGGCATTACTTTAATAGATTTATTTGGCGATTACTTTAACAGATATTGGGATCACAGTAGAAGTTTGTTTCTATCTAATAGAGTTGATTTATTAGAATTTTTGCCAAACCCAAGAAGAAATGTTGGATTATCTTTATCATCTATATTTGTTCTTTCTTCAATAGCTTACACACCAGAAAAAAAATTTAAAAAGCATCAAAAAGTTTATTTAATAGGAATGTCAGTTCTAGCTTTAACTTCTTTAGGACTTTTTGGCCTGCACTTCAATCCAGATAAGGGGGATACAGTTAAAACCCATTACTATTTTTATTTAATTGCAATTTCATTCACCATTATTCTTGTTCAGTATCTATCAAGGAGAAAGTATATAACTCAATTAGTTTCTGTTATTTTATTAATCACTATATTTTTATTTATTTTTGGTTTTCCAAAAACTTATGATGCAGAATATGAAAACGTTCTTCAGGATAAACTCTCAGTAACGGTAGGGTGCGAGGTATCTTCTTTATATTTTGATAATTATTTTTCCAAAGAAACAAATTGTTTGAATAAAAAAATAGCTACATGTGGTTTTTATGAAGAGTTTGCAAAACCAGAAAGCCACCCAGACGGGTATTTGATATTTCAAAATGATGATTTCTTCAATCCAATAAATTTAATTGATGATTCAGGTTATGCAGTAACCGTAAACGGATATGCTGAGTGTTTAAATTATGTAGAAGGGGGGTATTATAGAAATATTAACATTTACATAACCGATCGTACTCCAAGGTTCAATAGTAATATCTTTTTTATTTCGATTCTTTCAATTATTGGACTAGCAATACGGAATATTAGAAAATTATAATTTAAATTACTCTTCTTCTAAATTTTTGTTACTTTCGAAATAATCTGATACTTTTGAAGAGGCATTCTTTATGTTTTCTTCCATTTCGGCGCCAATCTTTTTAATAACTGACATTGCTTCGTTTTTGATTTCTTCATCTGTAACAGTATTTTCTATATTAGACATCAGTTCAGAAAAAGTTTTACTTGCTGATTCTAAAGTGTTTTTAAACGAATTTATTAAATCATCTGTTAGGTTGTCTTGATGCAGCCCATCTTTAATTTTATTTTTTACCTCTGAGATATTTTTATTAATTTCTGACCAGTTATTATTTTCTTCCATCTAGTAAATATAATAATCTAAAAATTTGCTTTATCTTTAAATTTCAGATTAGGCTTTTTAGTCAATCTCTGCTTAGCCCATCTCGCAGGGGCTATTAATCTAAAAAATGGTGGTAAAAGAGGCCTTGTAAATTTAAGAAAAAAAAGATTGAATGAAACAATGAATTTTTTTACTTTGGAGTCTTTGATTCCATAAATATTTTTAAATTCAATAGGCAGGGTGTTGAAAGCAGTAAATGATATAAATGGCCATATGGGTTTTATATGTCCTGGAACAGGACCTCCACCTATAATCTCTTTTACATCATTAGCAACATCAGTATGGATTAAGTAATTTTTCTTTAAGGATTTTTCCTTTACCCAATTAACTAAATCATTATGTGTTTTAGGCATTTTTTTAATATCAACAAGAACTAATTCGGCAGCTTTCATATTTTCATTGTGATAAATATCTTTTTCCTTTTCAGAGAGTTTTTTTACAGTTTTTTCATAAAAAAATATAGAAGAGATTTGTAAGCATGCATGAACCCAAAGCAACTGTTCGTGATCTAATGCATCATATATCAACCCCGTTACTTCATCCTCACCTTTTATAACTTCATGAAGTTTATTAATTCTGTGAGCACTTTCATTTGCCTCTTCTTTAGTACCAAAAGTTACTGAGTTTTGAAGAGACAAAGTTCTTATTAAGCGCTTCCAGGGGTCTCTTTGATAAAATGAAGTTTGTCTAGCTCCTGCTGCAATTAAAGGATGTGCAGCATGCATAAGCAGAGCTCGTGCACCACCAAAAAGGACAGTTATTTCCTTATTGACTTTCCACATCATAGAATTTGGGCCAAAATATCCTGGATCACCTTGCATTATTAAATCGTATTATATTTATAAAATTATATGTAATTGTTTAATAATATAATGTAAGAGATGGATATGAACTTAACTTATATAACTTATCAAACTTTCCCAGCTTTCACTGCAAATTCTATTCAAACTATGACTCATATTAAATATTTTTCTAAATTGAAGATGAATGTTAAGTTAATATTTCCATTACGAAATAAAGAATCAAACAGTGATTTATTAAAATTAAAAAACTTTTATCAAATTGATGAGAACTTTGAAGTTCACGGAACTATTCATCCTTTACCTTTTAAAAAAGTTAATTTTTTTGAAAAATTTAACTACTTATTTAGTCATTTAGTTTGGTCATATTTCGTAACTAGAAAGTACAGTAAAAGTTCGGACAGCTTCTTCACTCGTTCAGAATGGGTGTTTTATTTCTTATCAAAAAGAAAACTGAATGTTGTTTTTGAGTGTCATCAACTATCAAGATTAAAAAAGAGACTGATTTTAACTAGTTTAAAAAATGAGAATTCAAGATTAATTTTACTTAATAATTTTATGTTAGATGAACTCAAATTATCTGAAAATGAAAAAGTGATAATTCTACCAAGTGGATTTGATGAAGATTTATTTAGTTTAAAAAGTAGAGTTAAAAAATCAAGAAAAATAATCTATGCTGGTTCATTTTTTAGATTTGGCAAAAGTAGAGGCTTAGAACATTTATTGGAATCATTTCAAAAGTTAAAAAAATTAGAAATAGAGACAATACTTGTATCTAATGATGAAAAAGATATTCAGTTTTTAAAAGAAATAGCTCCACATAGTTTTGATCAAAGTAGTGTTACTTTTTATTCAGGTTTGCAGAGGAAGGAAATAGCACAATTATTTAAAGAGTGTGCTGTCGGAATCTTGATAAATAATGATTCTAAACATGCAGAAAAATATACTTCACCACTTAAGTATTTTGAATATTTAAGTTGCGGCTTGAATGTAGTTGCTTCAAATAATGAAGCGCACAAGACTCTACCTTTTCAGAACAACATAGTTTATTTTAATAAGAATAAAGAAAACTCTTTTATTGATGCAGTCAAACTAGCAATAAACTCTAATTCAGACCTCCAGGACGAATTAAATGCTCATTATTCAATGAGTAGCAGGGTTAAAAAAATAAAAAACTTACTATCTTAATTCTACGCGCGTCCGGAAGGACTCGAACCCTCAACCCCCTGATCCGAAGTCAGGTGCTCTATCCAGTTGAGCTACGGACGCTTTTGAGTATTGTTTTAGTTCTATTTTCCCAATATAAATTTTTTATATTGTTTAAAGATTTTTTTCTTAAATCCTCTCTAAGATATTTATCTCCAATTAAATCAATTAGCTTATTCTTAAAGTCATCAAAATTATCATGTTGAAAATAATAAATTCCTAAGTTCAGCTTTTCTAGCTCCAAATGTGATGTAATGTTTGATGCCAAAATAGGTATTCCACACGCAGCAAATTCAAAAATTTTCAAAGGTGACGCATATAAATTCATATGCCCTTTTCCTGGATAAGGAATAATTCCAATATCTATATTTGATATTATTTCAGGGACTTTTTTGTGTGGAACGAAACTTTTGATATCAAAATAATCACTTTGGTTTTTAATATTTATATATTTACTGATTTCATTAATTTTATTATTTGGTCCTCCTGCAATTAGAGTATTAATAGGGGTATCTTCATTGATTTTAACTATTTCTTTTACTGCATTTAGGACACCCTTATCAACCCCGTAGGTTTCAAGAAAGCCAATGTATCCTACTGTTAAATTTTCTTTTGCACTTCTAGGTTGTGGAAAAAATAATTCACTATCAACACCATTTGGGAGATAAAGTGTTTCCCTTGAGGCCATAGTAAGTTCCTGTACAGATTTCTCTGTAACACCAATTAGAGTTACTCTGGAATCTTTTTTTAGTTTGGTAATTGAATATTTTTGTATGAATCTTGCTGCACCATGTTTTTCATAAATTACAAATTTGAAAAATTTTTTGACTACCAATAATATATTTGGATTTGTAGACCAAACATAGTCTTCATTGTTTAGATATTTCTTGAGCTTACGTGACCAAATTAAAGTATTAATTGAGTAAGTTAACATTTTTAAGAAACTAGGAAGGATTTCATATAATTTATAACTTGTCACATCAAAATTATTAACCTCTACAAAGTTCATATTGTTTTTAATATCGTAAAACGATTCTGGTTTTTCAAAAATAGTTTTTGAATTATAAGTTCGAGGAAAATATATATTTACATCAAATTCATTTTTAATGAAGCTGTTAGCTATCTGTATTAAATGATTTCCATATGCCATCTCTGATGGAAATCTTGCATAAAGAATTAGTGCAATTTTATCTTTTTTCAATTTGGACACCCATTAGACCATGCATTATATAAAGTAGTCTGAGCATTGTTGTAGTGGTACACCTTATCTTCGTCAATACTATTACGCAGATTGAAATCCTCTGTAAAAAAACCTGATTTGATATTTAGTCCAAAACTTATACTCGAAGCACTGTCAATTTCATCAACTGAATAAAATTTTAAATCAACAAAATTACTAATAAACACCAATACAAATATTAATGAAAATATTTTATTTTTAGACTTATTAATTAGAATCATAAAAGCTATAAATGCTGGAAGTAAATGTCCTTCTTCAGTCGGAAGTCTCAAAAAACTTAATTCAAAAAATATAAACAAAAGAAAAAGATACCAGTTTCTCTCTTTTAGATCAATATTATATTTAGGGATATTGAATAAAAATAAAAACACACCCAAAGTACCTAAAAATGGTATTTGTTTTAATATAAATCTTCCAATCCTTCCAATAACTGTATGGTCTGTATTAGTTAAATTGAAAATACATAACATGTCTGACCAGTTTTCATATACACCAGTAGACTTGTAAAACTCAAATAGATTCATATAAAAAGGTAGATAAAATATTGAAGATAAAATCAGAGATAATGAGCCAATTAATATTGCAGATTTTCTATCTTGCTGGTTGAAAAAAGTAAAGAGAAAAATAATTAAAACAAATATTAAATTACTCAACCTTGTAGCTACTGACAGTGCTAAAAATAATGAAATTATAATTTCTATGTTTTTTTGATATTTTTTAAACATTGCTAAATAGAGAGATAGGAAACCTAAGAAACTTCCAAGAAAATAATCAATAATTGATAGTCCGGAAATAATATAGATTGGAGAAAGAACAATTACAAGGTAAATAAAAAAGTTACTATTTTTAGTTTTTTCAAAATATTTAAAAATTAACAGGTTAAAACTTATGCATAAAATAAATTGAAAAGTTAGAAGTATTTGTTCACTTGAGAGATATAAATAGTCTGAAAAACTTATTAAAATTCCAATCGTAACTTCATAAAGAGGAAAGCCTGGAGGCCTTGAGGGTATATAAATTCCATTTTCTAAATAATTTTTATAAGTACCTATTATTGCGTACGAATCCCAGTCAGAACCTATATTTGATCTGTTAAATATTGGAATAAATAATAAAAAAGTTATAACCGACGAAAAATAAAAGTAGGCTTTTGATTTATAATTTGTCATTAATAGTCTTGATTATAGGATTAAAAAAATAACATTTAACCATAAATATTTTGTTAAATTAAAAAAAAATTAACTATAAAAATAAACAAGGTCTCTTTAATATGGATATATATGGTTAAAAATTATTTAAAATTTACAATCTTAATTTTACTGTTTACTTTTTGTGGAGCAGATGAAGGAGTTTCTGAAGTTATTGAAATTCCAACAAATGAAGAAAATGAAGAAACCACAACTACTTTAGTTGTTGATGATACTACAACTACAACTACAACTACCACTACCACTTCACCTACCTGTGCTCCTGACAGTAACACTGGTGTAAATTTTGAAAATACTATAAATGTCCAGAAATTTCTTAATCAGTATGGTTTTAATGCTGGTGATGAAGATGGTTATTTAGGCCAACAAACTACTAACGCAATTCGAGATTTTCAAGCCTATGTTGGCCTAAAGCCGGATGGGGACATAGGCCCAAATACAATTGATAAAATGAAAAATTTTACAGGTTGTGAAGAAAGAGTCAACGACTATAACTCAACTGTAAATACTGATACAACCACAACAACTGTAGTTACTGATACAACCACAACAACTGTAGTTACTGATACAACCACAACAACTGTTATTCCAACAACCTCCCTTGAAACAACTAGTAATTATGGAATTATTCCAAGCATTTCCTTAAGCACAAATGAAACTACCAGTTTGTTCAAAGGTATTGAAAATTCTAATAGTATTTGTGGAACTCCATATTTAGGAACTTTAAGCACGGGAGTTTTAAATCAGTATTCAAATGGTTCAGTACCAGAGGCATTAAGCATATCAAATGGTATATACTCTCAATCTTCTAATACAACCGAAATTTTTGAGGAATCCAGTAGTGAAATAAAGATTAGGATTGTTGGCGATGGAAGTACCAATTTTAATTTTTATTTTATCCCACCTTATTCATCAAAATTAACAAATGTAAAACCAAACTCCATTTCAACCGTACTTAATTTAACGGAGGCTACTTTTAGCCTCTCAGGATTATCGTCTGGGGTATGGTTTTATAGTTTTGCAGAAAGTGGAGACGGTACTGTTGTCAAAGCTACTGGAAATAGAGAGTTTTTGGTTGGAAGTAGTTCATCTCAAGAAGTTTCTTCACATAGTGGAATTAGTAAAGTTTTGGTTACCTCAAAAACTGTTTCATCATCAGGTTCTTATGAAAATATATCTTCTGGCTTAGGAGTCAGCACAACAGATAAAGTAAACATAGTATATATTACTGATGGTATTTTAGATAACAGGTTAGACACAACAAATGAAATTACAGTTAATGACTCTATCATTCAGCTGAGCAATGAAAGTCAAGCCTCAGTTTCAGAGATTTTGTTAATTGGTTCTGAATTAATCAAGGTTGTAGCAAAAGATGGAAATAACTTTACTGTTGAGAGAGGATTCCTGAATACGGAGATTAAGGCATATGCTGTTGGCAACACAGTTCAGGCTATAAAAAATTTAAATCAAGAAACAAAGATATCAGATTTTGCCTATGCAATATTTAGAAATGAAACTGGTATGAAATTTCAAGTTCCACTCGGTTCAGAACTTACTACAAATGAGTTTAATTTTACTAATTGCCCTTATGACAGATATTCACTTGAGCAAATTACAACTTTTTCTTGGAGGTCTAGCGGATCTTCAACAACCAGCAATACAACCACACAAGACATGATAAACCCGTTATTCGATAAAGCTTTTGTTGTAAACAGTAATGGAATTTCTTACACCCCACCTTCAATTAATTCCTCTGATCAAGTATCTGGTGAGTTTTTGAATACTGGTCCAAAAGGAATAGTTGTAAATTCTGGAGACCAAGTTAGTTTTAATTTTGATGGAATTGTAGACGGTTCTTCGAAGCCTGAGTTTGTAAAGATTAAATTTCAACTTTTACCAGATACAGGTAGTACTAAAAAATCTAAATCTAAAGAAATTTACTTGCCAGTAGATAATGAAAATTATAATTTTAATTTAAAGATTGAAAAAGTAGTCTCTACAGTTTCAAACTTAAGTAATACCTGGGAAGATGGCTATAAGTACATTTTTGAGTCAATTACTTTATATGACCAAAGTACAAGTGTAGAAATTTTAAATAATGGAAAGATTAAATTCGATTATAAATCCCAAGAAGAAAGTCACGATGCCTATTATCTAGATCAATTTTCCTTCATTGTAAAATCTGGATAGATGTTACAATAAAAAAGATTTAATTAGGGCGCTTAGCTCAGTCTGGCAGAGCGCTTCCCTTACAAGGAAGAAGTCACAGGTTCAAATCCTGTAGCGCCCACAAGCGTTTTTCAGAAATCTTTACATATATATACTCAAAAGACACCTAAAAGACACCGCTTCTGTAGAGTTTCATTTGGTAATATACATTTAGTTATGGAATTAGATTTTGAATTTGAGTTAAGCAAAGGAAAACAAAACTCACTTGGAGAGACATTAAAAGTAGTAGAACATATTCAAAACAATATAAAAGAAATTGATAAATTATTCTTATGTTTTTTTTCTAACAATTCTTTAATTGCAATGAGAGCTATGAATGCAACAAAAAGAATAATAAAAGGTGATAATCATATTTTTGTTGAAAATAAAAAAAGATTCATAGATGAGTTTTCAGAGTCTGAACATAATGTAGTCAAACTAGGGCTTATTACAATTTATTATGATTTCATTTCATATTTTGACGATAAAGAATACAAAGTTATTAGTAAAAATGCAATGAGTTGGGTGGAAAATAGTAAAGACTGGATGATACTTGCTCAAGGTTTAAAACTTCTAGAAAAATTATCCAATTCAGACGAAATATTGAAGTCAAATGTTATAAGTATCGCAAGACAGTTAAAGAATGATGAAAGAAAAGCTGTTAGATCTCAGGCACAAAAAATTTTAAAAGACACCTAAAAGACACCAAAATTTTCTAAAACTGTAGATACTCTCTGATAACCTCTGATATCTTTTTAAAAGAGCTTGAGTTCATTGACTCTATAAATTGATACTCTCTGATACTACCTAGTATTTAATGGTTCTTTCCTTACAAGGAAGAAGTCACAGGTTCAAATCCTGTAGCGCCCACAAGGGTTTTTCAGAAATCTACCTGCTCATAATTAATAGAAACATACCTTATTAGCTATTTTCTTGGAATCCCTTATATAAAAATTTACTAAATAAGTATGGCATTACAAGTCCAGGATAATTTAAAATTGGTTTAATTTTTGTATATTTAATTTTGCTATCTGTAGGATAAGACATTTTTACTGGAATTTCCTTTTTTCGTACATTCTTATCTAAAAAAACATTTGAATAAAGATATGGTTCAAAAGAGTATCCATAAAGCCACTTCTGGTCAATTTCAAAATTAGCTCGCTTGATTAGGTCTAATTTATAAGCTCTAAAACCACAGGTTACATCAGTTACTTTAGTTTTAAATAAAAAAGAAACTAATTTAGACAGGACAGGTATTGAAACAACTCTAAACGTAGGGGTATTATTATTTGCCTCATACTCAAGAAACCTACTACCTTGAATAAAGTCAAAATTTTCATTAATTATTGGATTAATTACGCTATTAATTTCATTAGGATCCATTTTATTATTTCCTGATATCCCGCAAATTATTTCGTATTTGTTCTCAATTGCAAATTTTATTGCAGTAATTATTGAGTATCCGACACCCAAATTTTTTTCTATTTTAATATAATTCAATCCAGAATTCTTTATAAACTCTGAGCTACCATCATTTGAGCCACTATCAATGAAATAAAAATCACCATCATAATTTGAGGATTCTATTCTTTTAAGCAGTTGTGGAAGATGGTGCATTTCATTAAATACAGGACAAAAAATTAAGGTTTTATTTTTCATTTAAAATTTTTTTAGCATTTGATATCAAAAAATCTAGTTCAGTTTTATCTTTTCTAGATTTATCTATAGCAAATTCATTAATTGATATAGGTAATGCTGGGTTTCCGACATATTTTAAACAAGGACCCAAATTACCTTTTGCAAACGAATTAGCACCAAGAATAGTAAGGTCTCCAATGACCGCTCCTTGATGAACTGCACTTTCTATACCGAGAAAAGATTCTTCACCTATTGATACTGATCCAGCTAAGGTTACACCAGCAGAAATTGTTGAGTGTTTTCCGATTAGGCAATCATGAGCAATATGAGAATGATTCATAATATACACCCCGTCTTCAATAATAGTATTTCTCGTGTGACCTGAATGAATAGTTACAAACTCTCTAATTATTACATTTGATCCAATTAAAACCGTAAAGTCCTGCTTAGGCTCACCAGGCATTTCAGCTGGTGTACCAATTACAACGTGGGAGCTTATAGAAGAAGAGTCACCTATTATTACATTTGGCCCTATAGTTACAAATGGATCTATTTTTACATTTTTACCAATCTGAGATGAATTATGCATAAAAATATCTTTGCCATATTCAATGAAGTTATTAAGTTTTTCCATAATTATTTAACTATTTGATAACATATGTTAACTCATTTACTTAAGAAAATTTAAAGATTTAGATTAATAAGAAGAGTTATTTATAATGAATAAGTGAATATTGCAATTATAGGACTTGGTTATTGGGGAAAAAATTATCTTAGAATTCTTAGTTCAAACGATGGAGTTAAATTATCTGCTGTAGTCGAACCGACACAAAACATTAAATTAGACGAAGAAATTAAGCAATTTTATAACTTAGAAGAATTATTAAATTCAGAAATAACAATTGATGCTGCTGTAATTTGTACCCCAACAAATACTCACTATGAAATCACTAGAAAGCTACTAAATAGTGGCATACATGTTCTTGTGGAAAAGCCCTTAGCAACTAAATCAGTAGAAGCTAAAGATCTACTAGAAATTGCAAACAAAAACAATTTAACTCTTCTTGTTGACCATACTTTTTTATACAATGAGGCAATAAATTTTGCAATAAAACAAATTCATGACGGAGAGATTGGATCACTATTACATATAAATTTTGAGAGAACAAATCTTGGTCCAATTAGAACTGATGTAAGTTGCCTGTGGGATTTAACTACTCATGACATCTCAATTTTAAATGCGATAACCAAATCTGACCCAATTAAAATTAAAGCCTCAAGTTTTAATTCAGGTTCATCAGAAGCTTTTGATATGGTAAATGTGTCATTAAATTATGAAAATAATTTGTTTGTTACTTTGTTTTCAAGTTGGCTCCATCCTGAGAAAACAAGAAAAATTAAAATTGTTGGAGACAAAAAAATGATAGTTTTTGATGATTTAAATTTCAATGAACCAATAAAAATTTACGATAAAAAGTTTGATCAAATTTATGACAAGGAATCATCGCAAATTGATAATAATTCATTTTTCTCATTTTCTATAGGGGATGTAGTATCTCCTTTTATAAAAAACTCAGAACCACTTCAGCAGGTTGTAAAACATTTTATTTCATTAATATCTAAAGAAAAAAAATTTATTTCAAATAATAACAACGATATCTCCCTTAGGACAGTTTCATTATTAGAAAATATTGAAAGAGAAGTCCAAGGTAAATGAAAAAAATTCCTTTTAATGATTTATCAAGAATTCATCGACCTATTCATGAAAAAGTTTTTACTAAATTTTCAAGTGTTGTTGAACAAAATAGGTTTGTCTTAAATAAAGAAATAGGTGAGTTCGAGTCCTTATTTTCTGATTTTACACATTCAAAGTACACTATCAGCTGCTCAAGTGGTACTGATGCTTTAGAGTTGATTTTGAGGGCTTTAGATATAGGTGATAATGATGAAGTTATTATTCCAACAAATTCATTTATTGCAACTGCTTTAGCGGTTACAAGATGTGGTGCTAAGCCAATATTTGTTGATAATGATGAATATTATTTAATTAATCCCGTTGAAGTTGAGAAAAAAATTACCAAAAAAACTAAAGCAATTATTGCTGTAAATTTGTATGGACAACTTGCTGACCTTAAGATTTTAAAAAAAATTTCAACTCAAAACTCACTACATTTAATTGAAGACTCTGCTCAGTCACATGGTGCAGCTAATGAATCTATTACTAATAATCAATCTATCGCAGCAGCATATAGCTTTTACCCAGGAAAAAATTTAGGTGCATGGGGTGATGGGGGTGCTGTAACAACTAATAATAAAAAATTATATGAAAAAATTCTTTTACTCAGAAATTGGGGGAGTGTTAAAAAATATTATCATGAGGAATTAGGGTTCAATTCTAGACTGCAGCCTTTACAGGGTGTAGTTTTATCAGAAAAAATTAAAAAACTTAAATACTGGAACATTTTAAGGAACGATATTGCAGAAATGTATTTTAAAGAATTAGCAGACATTAGTTCTCTAGCTCTTCCTAAAACAAAAGAGGGAAACTATCACGTATGGCATTTGTTTGTGATTAGAGTACAAAACAGAGAGACAATATTAAAAGATTTCAGTAAACACAAAGTTGAATTTGGAATTCACTACCCAGTTCCAATACACCGACAAAAGGCCTATTCAACACATAAACAATTTAATAAAAATTTTAAATTAGCTGACAGCTATGCAGATCAGCTTCTTTCTTTACCTATTTTTCCAAAAATGGAAAAAAGTGAAGTTAAGAGAGTTGTATCGACAATTAAAAATTATATCTAGGTTCTACTGACCCCTACAAACTCTTGCATCTTCTACACAACAACCACAAGTGATATAAGACTTTCCATAATCACTATTTTCAGCACCAGAATTTACCTGAATAAATTCATGAAAGCTGAAGTTAATGTATATATTTGAAAACATCAATACGATAAATATAAGAATTAAAAATGAACTGCGTATTATTGCATTAAATGAGTAAATAAATATAAAAATTGAAAGTGTTAATAGGTAATGTGCATAAAGTGGGACATCTAATACTGTAAAAATAATTCCACTAATAATAAGGGAACCTATAAATAATATATCAAGGTCATTAATTTGATTCTTATACAAATTTTTAAACAGATGAAAGAGGGCGTAAGATAAAATTAGCAATATCAATACGTAATTTAAATTTACAAAAAAATCAAAATGTGAAAAATTTTGATTAAGCAATTCATAATCTTCAGGATTGTTAATTTTTGTTTTAATTGACCTACCTGAGAGAACATCAATAAGAATTCTCCAGTATGAACTCAGTCCCCAGGAACCTGATCTAGATCTTGGAACCTCAAAAGGAGCATTTTGATAATAAGGGATAAAAGACATAATTGATAATACAAATCCACTTAACGATCCGTATATTAAAAGTTTTAAGTTATTAATTTTTCTAAAAAGTAGCAAAGTAAAAAGAATTGAATAGCTTATTACAAATATCGGTATATATGCTGCAAAACTTAACGATGATACAAATCCAATAAAAAAGTAGTTACTCTTTTTTTTGTTCCTGTTTAGATAATAATATACAAAAAGAACTGCAAATAATTCAAAATGAGCAGTAATCCCTGGGTTTCTTGTCCATAAAACTAAAAAAGGATTTAAACATATAGCTAAAAAAACCAATAAGTTGTTATAAGGGTTTAAGTAGTTTTTTAAACTATAAAATAAAAATATTAAAAGTAATTGTGAAGTAAGAATTTCAAAAATTAACAGGCTTTGATAGTTCGAAATTCCAGCTAGTCCCCCTACACATTCATATAGGTAGATTAAAGGACCAGCAGGAACTCCTGCTGAGTTCTGAATATAATTAAATATTTCACCATTTTGGCAGCTGCTGAGTACATTAAAAGCAAATTGTTGATCATACTTATACTCAACAAAATTTAGTTTCCTAATTTTAAACAAGAGACTAAGAAAATTTATTGCTAAAAAAGTAAACCAGTATATGTATTTATGAAGTTTTGTTTTAAGCTGCAATTCAAAAATTCTACCACAATTTAGATACTTTTACATGAGCCGCTCTGTTTGTTATCTAATCACGTCTAATTTCAGCTAGATAGTCTCTATTTACTTGTGGTATAAACTTTTACCATTCAATAGTAAGGTTTAGATTAGATTTAATATTTGCTGAGCATGGTAAAACCTCATTTTTACCAATGTATGCAACAGGTTCATAAGCATATTGAACTTCACCTTCAGTCATGATAATCCTACATGTTCCACAATGTGCTTCTTGGCACTCGTACTCAATTTCATAACCGTTTTTTTCAAGAACACGTAATAAGTTATCATTTTTATTACATAATATTTCAACAGTATCGTTAACTTTGACAGTTACTTTTTGTTTCATTTGAATTGGTGCAAATTATAGCTCGAATTCTCCCAAGTCTTCAACATTAACTTCACTATCTACTTGCCCAACTAGATATGAACTTATCTCTACTTCTTGCGGTGCAACTTGAACTGTATCACTAGCTAACCAGGTCTTCATCCAAGGGATAGGATTTTTTGTTACATTGAAAATTGGGTCAATCCCAATTGCTTTCACCCTAACATCAGTTATGTACTCTACATATTGACATAAGATTTCTTTGTTTAATCCGAGCATAGAGCCGTCTTTAAATAAGTATTCAGCCCATTCTTTTTCTTGTTCAGCACCTTCTTTAAACATATCGGCAGCATCTTGCTTACACTCTTCTGCAATCTCAGCCATTTCAGGGTCATCTTGACCGGTTCTTATAAGGTTAATCATATGTTGAGTGCTAGATAGGTGTAGTTGTTCATCACGAGCAATTAACTTAATAATTTTTGCGTTTCCCTCCATTAACCCACGTTCTGCAAAAGCAAAACTACAAGCAAAACTTACATAAAATCTTATTGCCTCAAGCACATTTACAGACATTAAACACATATATAGCTTTCTTTTTAAATCACGCATATTGATATCAAGTTCACCTAAATCTGTTTTGTGAACTCCCTCACCATGCAGGTTATATGCTTGCTGGTAATTGATTAAGTCATCATAGTAACGAGATGTGTACTCCGCTCTTTCAACAATATCTTTGTTTCCAACAATGTCATCAAAAATAAGTGATGGGTCATTTGTAATATTTCTAATTATATGTGTATAGCTTCGGCTATGAATAGTTTCACTAAAAGCCCAAGTCTCTATCCAGGTCTCAAGCTCAGGGAGTGAAACTAATGGTAATAAAGCTACATTAGGTGACCTTCCTTGAATACTGTCTAAAAGTGTCTGGTATTTCAGATTACTAATAAATATATGCCTTTCGTGATCAGACATTTTTCCATAATCAATACGGTCTTTAGAGACGTCTATTTCTTCTGGTCTCCAAAAGAAACTTAATTGTTTTTCAATTAGTTTTTCAAATATCTCAAATTTTTGTTGATCATACCTTGCAACATTTACTGGGTTTCCAAAGAACATCGGTTCCTGGAGTGCATCATTTTTTTCTTGGCTAAATGTAGAATATGCCATTATTTCCTCGCTTCCTCATATCTTACAAGCATCCCCACAGTCATCTGGATCTTCTTGTATGTAATCTACCGCTCCATATTTATCTGAAGTTGTTGAATCAGTATTTTCTTCATACTCATTGGTAGAAATCTCTTCCGTTACCTCCACAGTCTTTTGTTCGGCTGCTACTTCTTTCTCTGCCTGTGCATCAGTAGAGCCGTCTCTTGTATTGTGGTAGTAAAGTGTTTTAATACCTAATTTGTAGGTAGTTAAAATATCTTGAATCATCTTCTGTAGTGGCAATTTTCCATCTTCAAATTTGCTAGGATCATAATTTGTATTAGCTGAGATAGTTTGATCAACAAATTTTTGCATAATTGCAACTAATTCTAGATATCCTTTATTGTCTGGAATATTCCACAATAGTTCATATTTATCTTTCAATTCCTCAAAATCTGGAACAACTTGTTTCATGATTCCATCTTTACTTTGCTTCACAGAGACATAGCCTCTTGGTGGCTCGATGCCATTTGTAGCATTGCTGATTTGAGCAGAGGTTTCTGCAGGCATAAGAGCAGTGAGTGTACTATTTCTTAAACCATGTTCTTTGATGTCGCCTCTAAGCTGTTCCCAATCCAAGTGAAGCTCTTCATCACAAATATCATCCACATCTTTTTTGTATGTGTCTATTGGTAAGAGTCCTTTAGCATAGTTTGTCTCGTGGAAGAGTTCACACGCACCTTGTTCTTTAGCTAGCTCATTGGATGCTTTTAGTAAGTAATACTGGATAGACTCAAAGAGCTTATGAGTTAGATTATTTGCAGAACCATCAGAATATTTAACATCGTTCTTTGCTAAATAGTATGCATAGTTGATAACTCCAACTCCAAGGGTCCTTCTTCTTTTACCCGAATGAATTGCTGCTGGAACAGGATAATCCTGATAACTTAGTAATCCATCTAATGCTCTAACTATTAATTCAGCTGTATCTTCTAACTCTTCTAAATCTTTAATTACCCCAAGGTTAAATGCAGATAAAGTACATAGAGCTATTTCGCCATCTGGGTCATCAACATTGCTGAGTGGTTTTGTAGGAAGAGCTATTTCAAGGCATAGGTTACTTTGTCTAATTGGAGCAACAGACGGATCAAATGCTCCGTGAGTATTACAGTGATCAACATTTTGTAGATATATTCTTCCAGTGCTTGCTCTTTCATTCATAAACAATGAAAAAAGTTCAACCGCCTTAATTGATTTCTTTCTTATATCTGGATCTGCCTCATATAGTTCATATAGTTCTTGAAACTTATCCTGATCTTCAAAAAATGCATCATATAGTCCAGGGACATCAGATGGGCTAAACAGAGTAATGTCTTCATTTTTTATGAGTCTTTCATACATTGTTTTATTGAACTGAACACCGTAGTCAATATGTCGTACTCTATTTTCCTCAACTCCACGGTTATTCTTTAATACCAACAAGTCCTCTACTTCATAATGCCACAGAGGATAAAACAAGGTTGCAGCTCCTCCTCGAACTCCTCCTTGTGAGCAGCTTTTAACCGCTGATTGAAAGTGCTTATAGAATGGTATGCAACCTGTGTGAAACGCTTCTCCATTGCGGATAGGGCTTCCAATTGCTCTAATTCTTCCTGCGTTGATTCCTATTCCTGCTCTTTGGCTTACATAACGGACAATTGCCCCAGAAGTAGCATTAATTGAATCTAAAGAATCACTTGTCTCAATCAAAACACATGAGCTGAATTGACGTGTTGGGGTTCTAACACCCGACATTATAGGTGTTGGTAGAGAGAGCTTGAATGTTGATGCAGCATTATAGAATCTCTCAACATAATCAAGTCTTGTTTCTTTTGGATATTTGGAAAAAAGGCAAGCACCTACAAGAAGAAAAATAAATTGAGGACTTTCATACACATCTCCATTCACTCTATTTTGCACAAGATATTTCCCCTCAAGCTGCTTTACAGCAGCATAAGTAAATTTCATATCACGCCAGTGATCTATAAATCCATCCATGATTGAAAACTCTTCTTCTGTATAATCTGTTAACAACTCAGGATCGTATCTGCCTTCCTTAACCATTTTTGTGACCTGTTCATAAACAGAAGGTGGTTTAAACTGCCCATAAGCTTTCTTTCTTAAATGAAATATTAGGAGTCTTGCTGCAAGGTATTGATAATCAGGCGACTCGGTTGAAATAAGATCAGCAGCAGCTTTGATCATTGTTTCATGAATTTCTTCAGTTGTAATGCCGTTATAAAATTGAATTTGTGAATTGAGCTCAACTTGGGAAGGGGATACATCTAAATTCTCAGATGCCCAAAAAATAACTCTATGAATTTTTTCTAAATCTATCGGTTCCTGTTTACCATTTCTTTTTGTAATAAAAATTGTGTTTTTGGGATCGTCGAGATTAATTTCCTCTTGTTCTGCTATTTCTTCCTTATTTAAACTTGTCTTTTCCACTTCGCTCCTTAACCCTGTTTCTTCTTCCACTTTTTCTCCATTTACAACTAAATATTGTATGATGTTTTAAAACTACACTAAATGTAGTGTTATTAACTATATAATAAAGTGCTTTAATTTTCAAGCTTATGCAAGTAAAATTTTCGCGAGGATGATTCAAGTTCAACTAAGATATTTTCAATATATTCTATGTGTAGCAATATTTGCTGGAATAGTTATTTCTAGTACGCCACTAATCTCGGCATGCTTTGTTGGCCTTACACTTATCTGGCTTACTGAAATGCTTGTTGGGCAATTTGATATTAACACCGAAAAGTTTTATGTCGTATTAGTACTCTTACTTATTGCATTTTCGACTGTGAGTATTAAAAGTCTTTCTCCAGACACAAATTTATCGTATCTTTTTGTTGGAGCATTAGTTATGGCAATACTGTATTTCTTGCTCCAACCTGATGTCAATATTTATAAAGTTGGAAACTCTTTATTAGCTACAGCCATAGCCATGCTGGTTAATGGATTCATTATCGGTAGTGTTTTTCAAGAAAATATTATTTATGTATCTTTCATGATGCTTCTTTTGTTATTTCTAAAAACCTTAGCAACTTATTTCAATATTCAATTTGGTAACTTCCAGTTCTTTTTTAATTTCTTCTTAGTCTTTATTATTTTTTCGGGAATAAGTAGTTTCTACGATTTCGTAATGATATATGTTTTAATTGCTGCGGCTGCTACAGCTCTTTTTACAACATTCTTAACATTTATGTTTATAAAAATAAGATATGAATATGAGTTGACTTCCAAGCTATCGAATCAGATATATATATTTGACTATCTGTTTGCTTTTATTTGTTCACTCTATATTGTTGATTCACTAAATGTCATAAATGGTTTATTCTAGAATCTGTGAAAGAACAGGTTTTAAGATCTCCCTTTGTTGATAAAAAATTCTTAGATTTAGCTAATGAGGTTATTGACCCTAATGAGGTTAAGATTGAAAATTTTGCTATCTCAGAATCCTCTATTGTAAATATTGGAAGTAGAGAGGTTGTTGACTACAGGCCTACAATTTCAATCGATTCTACAATTATTCAAAAACATAATATAAAAACTATTAATTTTGACTCCCTCCATTTCTTTCAAGTTCAGAATTTGGTTAATGAGATAGAATTTGAATCAGTAAGAGTTGAAAAATCTGATGTCTCGGTAAACCTCCCTCTACCCGATTCATATGAGAAATATCTAGAGAGTTTAACAAAAAAGAATAGACATGAATTGAAGAGGAAGAAAAGGAAATTTGCTGACGAAATTAATTCAGTGGAGTTAAAGCATTCCAAAGACAGTAATGTTTTTGATACTTTTGTCTCTCAGCACAGACTGTCAGCTGGTGAGAAGGGTAAGTTTATGACTGAAACAGTTGAAAATTATTTTGACTCTCTTTTAAAATTAGATGGTTGGAAAATTTACTATTTAGAAACAGATAAAGGCCTACTTTCAACAGCTTTTTGTTATGAAAATGAACTTGGATGTTATCTCTATAATTCCAGTAGAAATAATGAATTTAACTCAATAAATCCTGGGATTGTTATTAATGACCTAATTATTCAAAAACTAATAAGTGAAAAAAAGTCTTTCTTTGATTTTTTAAAGGGCACAGAAAGATATAAATATGACTTAGGTGGAAACTCGGTCCAGCTTTATGACTTGACGATGAATATATGAATATCTTACAGATAAGTTATCACACTGCACCTTTTGGAAGTGTTGGGAAATTTGACTCTGGGGGGTTGAATGTTTATGTTCAACAAATTTCAAAACATCTTTCTCAAAATCATAATGTGACCGTTGTAACTGCAGAAAAAGCTGAAAGTTTTAAAAATCAAAATTTGGAATTTTGTTCATTAAATTTATTTGAACCCGACATCCCCACTGATGATAAAGAAATACACTTAATTGAATTCAATAAAAGATTAGAGGAAGTCTTAGATCTGAAACAGTTTGATATTATTCATGCTCATTATTGGATGTCAGGTTTAATTGCTAAAGACATTTCAAATAAATTTAACATACCTTATATTTTTACCTCTCACAGCTTAGGGGTTTTCCTAGAGGGATATAACAAAGAGCGAGCTGATTGTGAAAAAATAGTAATGTCTTCATCTCAATTTGTAACTGCATCTACTAATTATGAGCAGACTTTGATTTCAGAGAGCTATCAAGTGGATAACCAAAAGATAAAACAAATAAATCCCGGTGTCGATTATGAATTATTTGTACCAGATTTAAGCATTGAAAGAGAAAATATTTTTTTATCTATCGGAAGAATACAACAACAGAAAGGTCAACTAGAGACGTTAAGATTTTTAAACTCGTTTAAAGAAGTTGAAACTGATTTTATGTGTTATTTTGTTGGAGGCCCTAGCGGGAGTTCTGGAGATGAATATCTATCAGAACTTAAAGAAAGTGTTAAAGAGCTTTCTTTAAGTTCGCATGTAGAGTTTTTAGGAAATTTACCTCAAGTTGATATTAGAAACCTACTCAATAGTGCAAAATTATTAATTCATACTTCACAGTATGAAACGTTTGGTCTAGTTGCAATTGAAGCAAACTCAATGGGTGTGCCCGTACTAACAACAAACAATGGTTCAATGCAAGAGATTATTACAAACAAAGAGAATGGGTATTTGGTTGATGGGTTAGATTATCAAGATGTAAGTATTTCAATCAAAAATTTAATTAATGATTACCAATATTTTGAAGAACGAATGATTAAATGTATGAATAAATCAAAAGATTACAAATGGGAAAACACTGTCGATAAGCTTTTAGATTTATATCAGGAAGCTAAATTTTCCTGAAAAAATGAAACTATAGCTTCTGCAAATTCATCTGTATAACCCCATATACTCTCCACATGACCCATGTCGTCGTATCTATATAAAGTTGTTTCAATACCATTTTCAGAAGCAATTTTAATTAAATCATCTGTATGATGAGCTAGAACTCTCTCATCTAACACTCCATTAAAAATTAAAATAGGTTGTTTATTACTCCTTGGTAATGCATTTTCTGGAACAACTTCGGTGATATTTACTCTTTCAAATATTAACGCATAATGATATAGGGGTTGGAATAAAAATTCTGGGAAGCCTTGATATATCATTTCTTCTCTAACTAAAGTTTCAAAATCTACAGGTGGGTCATGAACCGCCATTGCGGAGTAGTTATTTGATTTTGCTGGGGTAGTGAGAGCTGTTAGTGCGCCTAGTGACTGTCCATAAATTCCGATTTTTGTTGGATCAATATTTTTTTCATCAACTAACCAACCAAGGGCAGCGGCTGAATCATCAGATTCTTTTTGGCCTGCGGAATAATACCCATCCTCACACGTGCTGTCACCATGGTCTCTCATATCAATTGCTAGAACATTAAAACCTTCGTGATAGAGAATTCCTGCAGCTAATAAGATTCCAGAACTATATTTACTACTGGTCAGCCCGTGTATTAATAATATCGTTGGACCTTCTTTTTGAGTTTCCATCCACCATGCACTTAAAATGATTTCTTCATTTGGAACAGGTATTTCAACAGTTTCATATGTTGGTATGAAATAAGGCGTAGGATCTATATCATATTCTTCAGACCATATAGTAAATTCACTTGGAGAGTTGTTTTGCTCTCCCTCCCAAACCGCACAGGGAACAGAACCGGCTTGATTGTAAACATAGTATCCTGCATATAAATATCCAGATACACCAATAACTAAAAGAAATATTAATACTTTTTTCATGTTCCCCCTATACATCAATAAATATAGCTATATTTATAACTTATTGCGTATTCTCTTCAATTTCTATTATCTATATACTTGTATTTATGAAAGAAATCATATCTTTTGCATCAGATTTTGGGCTAGAAGACGGTTCCGTTGGTGTTGTTAAGGGTGTAATAAATAGAGTAGATTCTGATTTAAAAATAAATGATATATCACATGGGATTCCACCTCAAAATATAAAATACGGAAGCCTACTTTTGATGAGAGCAATTCAATATATTCCTAACGGCGTGTTGTTAGCTGTTGTAGATCCGGGTGTAGGAACAGAAAGAAATCCAATTGCTATCACTACAGATTGGGGATTAATGATTGGACCGGACAATGGCCTATTAAATTTAGCTTGCGCAACAGTTGGTGGAGCAAAACAGGCGTTTCTTTTAGAGAATGAGAATTGGATTATTCCTCACGAAGGTGAAACATTTCATGCTAGAGATATTTTTGCACCATTTGCTGCAGCATATGCATCGGGACAATTGAAGCTTGAAGACTTTGGTAGAGAACTCAATCTTGAAGATTTAACACAGTATTTAATTCCTCTTACTGATATCTCCGACAAGGAAATAAAAGGAGAAATTCTCTATGTAGATCACTTTGGTAACTGTCAAACAAATGTATCCCCAGATGAATTGAAAGATAAAAATTTTCAGATTGGCGATGTTTTAAGTCTTACTATTGGCAATCAAGAGATTAAAGCAAAATGGTGCGAAACATATCAAAATGATAATGAGAGAGATATTGGTATAGTTGTTGACTCATGGGGTATGGTTTCTCTCTTTGTAAGCAACGGTAATGCAAGCCAAGTTCTAGATTGTAAAGACAGTTCTAAAGTTAAAATAAAAGTTGAAAATTCAAAGTTGAAAGTTCGATAGTGCAATGGAGCCTGAAATAAAAATTATTAAAATTAATAAAATTATAAATACTAATGTCCAAGGCCTCATCACATAATATTACATGTCAGAGTTAATTTTTGTCACATCAGATTCATGCGAGTTATGTAAAAAAGGATTTAAAAAAGTAAAAATTTTCAGTTATTTTACAAAGATAAAACAAGTAAATGTTGAGGATGGATATCAGGAGTATTTATTGAGAATCCCCGTGCTATTGAAAAATAATGAAGTTGTTGATGAAGGTATTTTTTCAAGAATAAAAATATTCAAAAAATTGCTTTTTTAAATATCAATCGGTTTAGATTTGTCTCTTGTTAAATGCTCTTTTTCAAGATATTCAATTATTTTATCTGCAACGTCTATTCCACTAGCTCTTTCAATTCCTTCTAGGCCAGGTGATGAGTTTACTTCAAGAACTAAAGGGCCTCTGTCAGATTGAATTAGGTCAACACCCGCTACTGATAAACCAAGAACTTTAGCTGATTTAATTGCACTCTCTTTTTCCTGATCTGTTAATTTATAATCTTCAACCCTTCCACCTAAATGCACATTAGATCTAAATTCACCAGGCTTTGCAATTCTTTTCATTGACGCGACCACTTCATCACCAACTACAATTGCACGTATATCTTCTCCATTTGCTTCACTGATAAATTCCTGGATTAAAATATTGGCATCAATTTTTTTCATAGTTTCAATAGCACTTATTGCAGCACCCATTGTTTCAGTTAAAACGACACCTCTTCCTTGGGTTCCTTCTAAAAGTTTTATTACAAACGGTGGTTCACCTACAGTGTTTAATACTGACTCAATATCTCGTGAAAGATGAACATAACCTGTGATAGGCATTTCTACACCAATATTTCCAATTAGTTGTAATGCTCTCAATTTATCTCTAGATCTGCTGATTGAAGCAGAAGAGTTTGCTGACAAAGAACCCATAAGTTCGAATTGTCGTACAACTGCTGCTCCGTAAAACGTCCAAGTTGCCGCTATTCTTGGAATGACAACGTCAAAATTTATCTCCCTACCTTGGAAAAACACTCTAGGTTTTGCTTTTGCTATATTCATGTAGCATCTTAAATAACTTACAACTTCAGTCTCATGCCCTCGTTTTTTTGCAGATTCATTTAATCTGCTAGTTGAGTAAAGCTTTATATCTTGCGAAAGAATTCCAAGTTTCATTATTATTTTTCTCGGTTCGGTTTTGTAAGAAAGCTAACTGAGGGGTTTACTACCCACCTTCTGCCAAGAGCTTTTCTACCAATTAGCATTGTGTAATCCATGGGACCTCTATCTGTAAGGGTAAGTTCAATTTTTTTTGAAATACCATCTACTAATAATGTTGTTTTTATATATGGTCTTCTTTCAACATCACCATTAGAACTTTTTATTCTTTTAAAACCAGCTAGGGGAGCAGAAGTTTTTCTCACAGTATTATTTCTCTTCATGACTTTGAAGTTAACATGTTTTACTCCACCCTTTGTTGAATATTTGATTTCTGATGCATCAATGGAAGCTAGGTTTGCACCCGTATCCATTTTTGCAATAACATCTTTTATTTTTAAATCAGGCAAAGCAGCGTGTTCTTTCCAACCAACAACCCTCTTTTGTCTTTTTTGTTGAGCCATCTCTATAAGATAACGTAAAACAGAAGAGCGCTAAAGACTATTAGTCCTAAGTGAAAATAAATAACTGGAAGCATAAAAAAATTGTAATTAAGTTTTGAAAAGAAACAAACTAGTTTTCTTGTAGAAATTCTTTTTCACTTGATATTTCATCTTCTTTGGTTTTATCTTTTTTAAAATATAGGACAAATGTCGCTGATATAAATGCAATATGATGAATTATCATTAAATTAAGTAAAGACCTTAAAACAACTGCTTCACTCCACATAATTACAAAACCAATAGTTGTTAATATTCTTAAAATATTGGATAAAAGAATTGCAGGTCTATTTTTTGAAATTGCAAAAAACATATACAAAACATTTATTGCAAAACCGGGGAGTAGCACAAACTTAAACCATATTAAATCATTCGTTTGAAAATTAGCTCCAAAAATATCAGATACAATCTGTGGAAAAAAGAATCCAATTAGTGCTCCAGAGGCTACTCCTAGGCCATCAAAGAAAGCAAATATATACAAAAATGAAAATTTTTTCATTTGTGAACTATGGACTAATCGCTTCGGTTGTGACTTCCTCTTCTTCAGTTTCGAGAAGACCACAATCGGTCAATACTTCTTCAGTATTTCCTCCACCAAAAACAACTCTTTCAAAAACTACAACTGCGTATAATTCATCTTCAGTAAGTTTTCCTTGAAATCCGGGCATACCTCCAATAGATACTGTATCTTCTGCCCCGTACGTTGGCCCCACTTCTGCTTGCCATCCTGCAGAACCTAGCTGTATCCACTTGGCATGATCTGCACATGTTGGAAAGGTTGTATAAAGCGCACCACCTGTAAATGCTGGCCCAACACCTCCACCACCACCGCCGCCATGACATCCAGCACATGCAGCAGCTCCTGCATATACCTCTTGTCCAAGTGCAATGTAGTTGATAGTGTTTGTTGAAGCAACTCCTCTACCTTCGTATGGAGAACCATCACAATTAACAGCCTGTTGGGATTTTCTATCAATATTCAACATACCTCTTTCTCCACACTCTTGAGTGTTGGAAGAACTAATTAATCCAACCAATATAAATAGAGGAATAATTATAAAGCTAAAATTTAACCATTTAGGCAGAAGTGTATCTGAGTTAGTTTTTATTCCCATTGTTTCATTAATAACTGAATAAGAATTTGTAATTTTTTGAGTTACAGCAGCAGCAATGGTTTCTTTTGGGGTTTCAGTAACTGGCGCTTCCTCTTTTGGGGTTTCAGTAACTGGCGCTTCCTCTTTTGGAGTTTCAGCAACTGGCGCTTCCTCTTTTGGAGTTTCAGCAACTGGCGCTGAAGCTTCTATACTTTCTCCACCAGCCCAAGAACTGAGAACTTCATCTACAGACTTACCTGATGCAGCAGCCCTTGCTTCAGCAGATCTCTGTACTAGGTCTACTGGTGCGTTTAATAATTCAGCTACTTTATTGACTAACTCACTCATTTGGCTCTCCTAATGATAGTAAATAAGTTACGAGGTAGTCCAAATCCTGATCATCAAGAAATTCATAGTTAGGATGAGGTATTTCTCTATTAACAGATGATGAATCAGTTAAATATCGACCTAACCATTGTGCATTGTTTGTAGGTTCTCGGAGACTATTAGTTGACAAATCTGGCCCAAGTCGAATATTTCCAATATTCTTTATCAATGCTTTATTCGCATATTTATTACTTAAAACTTTTCCATTTTGAGTATCTGGAATAAGAGTTCTTACATTTTGTGTATGGCAAGACTGGCAGTTTAGCTCACTATAAATTTCTGCACCTTTTATTACGTCAGCAGAAACACTTATAGTGTTGTTCAACGAGCTTTCAACAATCCTTATTGATTGATTTTTAGGAATTAAAAATGCAAATACAAATGTAAACACTGCAATTGACAGTACACCTGAAATGAATGCTAACGAGCTCTCATTTTTTAGATCTACTAATTCTTCTACTACTTCTTGAACCACTTCTTCAACTGGAGTCTCTTCAACTGGAGTCTCTTCAACAGGAGTCTCTTCAACTGGAGTCTCTTCAACTGGTGCTGTAGATTCTATACTTTCTCCACCAGCCCAAGAACTGAGAACTTCATCTACAGACTTACCTGATGCAGCTGCTCTTGCTTCGGCTGATCTTTGGACTAGATCTATTGGAGCATTAAGTATTTCTGCTACTTTATTAACTAACTCACTCATTACTAAAAACCATTTCTTCAACAGTTGTAATATCTCCAGAACTAATTGACCTAATTATTGATATGAAAAACAATGTTGATACGCCAAGAAATAACAATGAAATAAATGTATTTGCTGAGTAATTTATTCCGACTAAATTCCAAACTATGTTGAAACCCTCTCCGTAGATAGCTGGACTCCCCGCATTCGCTGCTGCATTCCATGAATATCCAGAATTGACACCTATTAAAAAGTTATTTACCAAAAGAAATAGGTATGTTAATTTAAATCCACCAAATATTAGATTTTCTAATAATGAATACTTTACAGATCTTCCAAATAGTTTAGGAATTAAATAATAGCTTAGAGAAACAGAAGCTAAAACAAGAGAACCAAAATAGCCATGAGATATAACATTTTGAAAGTTTGTTAAACCAACTAATGGAAGTAAGTTTTCAAAGCTAGAAACTATATGAAGTACATTTGTTATTAAAAATAGAATAACTGAAAAATTCATGAGATTAGCAGATTTGTTCATGTCAATTTCTCGTGTTTGAGTTGTTTTTACGTAGTTAACAGCAAATGCCAGTAAAGGAATAATTAGACTTAAAGAAAGATATATAGATACATTTTCTAACCAGTTTGGTAGAACTGATCCAAAATAATATTTATAACTAGTCCATGGAAGTAAAAACAAGAACCCCCAGAAAGTAATTGAAGACAGGGTCTTACTGAAAAGTGTGGCATCAATAGGTTTCGTCATTAGAAAGTGAATAATTGCAAGATAGATAAATGAGAATGCTACATATATGTGGGTTGAAGTATATAAAGAAGTTATTAAAAGAGAGTCAGTAAAAACGATCAATTCACTTCTAGCTATTAGTAATGATAAGAAGTAGAAGACCACAGCCCCATAAATAAATTGAGCACTCGCAAATATAGTAGTTTCCTTCTTTGCTAATAAATTAAGAGAAGCAAGACCAAATAATCCGAATGCAACCAGAATTTTTAATAAAATTACAATAGAAATACTGCCAGTTATGTTTAAATTATCCTGATAAAAAAAGCTAAGAATAATATCTAAAAATTCAGTGCCTATGAATCCAAGTAAAGTTAGGAATAATAATGGGAACAAAACTGCAACACGTCCCAGAGATTTTGAGAATAGATATGCAAATGTTAAACAAATTATTGTGGCAAAAACTAACCCAAAACTTGCTTTCGTGCTTACGCGATCTAAAAATCCATAATTAAAGATTTGATTGTTTGGCAGTAAATTTGCAAATGTGAAGTATGAATCTTTAAGGAACGTAAAAAGGGATGACAAAAGAAGAGTTAGTGGAAAAATCAAAACAAAAAGTTTTGAAAGCTCTTGTTCATTTTTTGGAATTAACTTAAGTTTCATATATTTAGTAAATATTCACTATGACTTTACTATTATATTGGAAAAAAGTGGCTTGGTAATGTTGAAAATTTTTAAAAAAAGATATCTAATCAATTTATAATTTGTCCCCAACATACGATATTATATATAGGTAAGGTTTGAGGAAATTTGATATACACAATTTATAAATTTAGATACAGAATAGGTTTTATCTCAATTGTTTCTGGCATTGGCGGTATGACTATCGGTGTACTCATAGCCCACTTCGCTGGCTTTCCTGAAGGAGAATTTATAGATTATTTCAATTGGATGCCTCGTGGTTGGTTACCTCAAACTATCGGGCAACTTTTGGCATTTGGAGCAAGCCAGTTACTACTTCTTGGTATGGTACTTGTTGTCTGGAATCAAAAAGAATTAACTTGGGCAAAAGCTACTTATTTTTCATTCATAGTCTGGATTGAGATGGCCATATTATTAGGCATAGTTCCTTCAGAATGGTTAAACCTTGCTCAAGGTCCTCTTGAGTGGACAGGTCAAAGAGAGTTTATCAACTTTCCTCCGATTCTATTTTTAAATAATGAAATTGGTCTAAGCCTTGGGGCTTTAAAAGACATTATACAAGCTGGAATTTCTACCAACTTTCTTATAGCTGGCTGTGTTGTTGCATATTTGATTCAAGATATCAATGATAAAATCGAATCTTCAAAATCAAGAATTTCAGACTATGGAAAAGAAGTTGTGAGGGTTGACCAAGATGGCTAAATCCGAAGTACTTATTGAGATGCCAGATTTTGAAAAGAAATACAATCTTGCAATGGTTGATGCTGAAAAAGTTTCATCAAGAGTTAGGCCAAAACAATTTCTACACATTGACGAATCTGAATGTATCTTATGTGAGGGATGTGTAGATATATGTCCATGGAAATGTATTCACTATTTGTCAGTTGATGCAATTGAAGATTCAATTAATGTTGAGTCACCTGATGCAAGTGAATCAACAGGATTCTTTGTTGTAGATGAAGAAGCATGTACAAGATGTGCTCTCTGTGTTGACAGGTGTCCTACGGGAGTTATCTCACTTGGAAAATTTGCAGGATCTTTAGCAGACCAAGCTGTTGAAAATGGTTTATATACCGCTCCATGGGAAGAAGATTCTGGCCAAAGAAGTGACAGGCATGGTTATATATATGGAAGGCTATAAAATAATATAATGCAGAAAATGTCATTTAGAGATAGGTTAAAAGAAACCAGAGCAAAAGCTAGTGATGGCTTTAGAGGTGGAAAACTTATGTCTAGTATTTTTCGCCCAGGTTCACCATTTAGAAAAGGTTATGTAGACAGTCCAAGAAATAGATCATATGTTGTCATGAACAACGTTTTGTATCACCTACATCCAGTTAAAGTTAAAAGACATGGTGTGAGGTTATCTTATACTCTCTGCTTAGGTGGACTCAGTTTTTTCTTGTTCATCGTTTTAACCATTACAGGTATTTGGTTGATGTTTTATTTCCGACCTACTGAACTAGCTTATGTTGACATACAAAATCTTCAAACAACTATTGCTTTTGGTTCATTAGTGAGAAACATGCATAGGTGGGGAGCTCACTTAATGGTTCTAGTTGTCTTCTTACATATGTCTCGTGTTTTCTATCATGGTGCTTACAAAGCTCCAAGAGAATTCAACTGGGTTATTGGAGTAATTTTGCTACTTCTTACCTTGCTTCTTTCATTTACAGGTTATTTATTACCTTGGGACCAGTTAGCTATTTGGGCTGTAACAGTAGGAGGTAATATGGCTGGCTATGTCCCCGTTGTGGGTGCACAGGTTAAGTTTGGTTTATTTGCAGGACTTGAGGCTACAACTGCGACTTTATTAAGATTTTATGTTTTACATGTTCTCTTTTTCCCATTCATAATCGTTATATTCATGGCTGTTCATTTCTGGAGAGTAAGAAAAGACGGCGGAATATCAGGACCTTTATAAAGGCATCATGGTAGATATCCCAGAACATTTGTTGCAGAGATCAGCAGAAGCTAGAGCTAAAGCTCTTGGTATAAGTATTGAACAGGCTATGGCTGAGATGAAAGGTCAATCAGACCCAACAGTCATATCAAAAGAACCAGAAGTAAAAGTAATTGACGAGACTCCAACTCCAACAGCAGAGACCCCAGCTCCACCACCTGAGACTTCAGCCCCAGCCCCAGCAGCAGAGACTATAACTCCGATAAAAGAAGAGCATGCTGCAGAAACAACTGAAAAGGTGGCAGCTGTAAAAATTGATGAAAAACCTGCAGCAGCAAAACCCCCTCCTCCTGCCAAAGCAGATGCACCTGATGAAGTTGATTTTGCACCAGAAGTAAAAGTAACACAACGATTGCTAACTGTTGTTAAAGCCAAGCCAATTCAGAAACCTGTTAAAGAACCAATTGATAAAGTTAACACTTGGCCTCACTTAATGCTTCCAGAATTTGTTGCACTTATGGCAATGACAGCATTCTTAATATTTTTATCAGCAATTTTACAAGCTCCTTTGTTAGAGGAGGCTAACCCTAACGTAACACCTAACCCAGCAAAAGCGCCTTGGTATTTTTTAGGACTTCAAGAGATGTTGTCATATTGGGACCCACAAATAGCTGGAGTGATGATTCCAACAGTTGTAGGCTTGATACTTTGGATGGCATTTCCTTACATAGATAGAAATCCTGAAACACATCCTTCAAAGAGAAAATTTGCAATTATGTTTTACACGTTCTTTTTAGCAGGGGCTGGAACCTTAACAATTATAGGTGTTCTTTTTAGAGGTCCAGGCTGGAACTGGGTATATCCATGGATTGACGGTATCTGGTTTGATGACCTACTTGATTGGATACATTTCGAATGAGTATAGTTCAGTTATCTTTTGCAGCTTTTACTGCAGTAGGACTACTAAGCATTATTGGTATTGTCGTTATAGTTACAGGACGTGGACCAAAAAATCTTAATTGGAAAAAGAATGTTGATAAAAAAGCTTTAAAAGAAGATAAATCACAAACTAATTTTCTTGAACCAGACTTACCTAAAGGTGAAACAGAGACAGTAGTTGATGAGATTGAAGAACCAGCTGGGGAGTCCGATGGTGCTGTAAAGCTTGAAGAGAAGGTTATCTATGAAGAAATATCTGAAGAGGAAGCTGGAGTAACAAGAAGACAGTTTTTAACTAAAGCTCTGAGAATTTCTTTTGGAGCTTTTGCAGGTATTCAAGCAATTTCATGGCTTGGATTTTTATGGCCAAAAGTCTCAGGAGGCTTTGGTTCTAAAATTGATGCGGGCTCAATTGAAGAAATTAAAGATCAATTATTTCAAGCTGATGGATCAGTCATTCCAGCTTTTATTCCATCTGCAAGAGCTTATGTTCTTCCATTAGATCAAACTGCTGCTGCTAATTCTCAATTTTCATCTGGCTCAACAGTTGCAGATGGTTTAGTAGCTGTTTATCAAAGATGTGTTCATCTTGGATGTAGGGTGCCCTGGTGTAATTCATCTCAAGGATTTGAGTGTCCATGTCATGGTTCAAAATACAACATGGTAGGAGAATATTTTGCTGGACCTGCCCCTAGAAATTTAGATAGGTTTAATGTTTCAAATGTAAACGGAAGATTCATTATTGACACAGGAACAATTATTGAATCACCTAGAGCTCCAGGTATGTCTGTTAAATACCCTCAAGGCTTATCTTGTATAGCTTTAACTACAGAGGAATAATAAGTGAGTAGTTCAATTCTCATTACACTTATTGCGTTAGGCTTAACTGGCGGTCTTGCTTTTTTTGTTTCTGCCGGTTTTAGAGGCTCCGGAAAAGTTTCAGATTATGCACCAAACTTAACAAAATACAGAACTGATGATGACTTAGAAACTAAAACTCTTGATAGAACTTTAACTGTAGCCGTTTTAGTTGCATCACTTCTAACAATCATGATTCCTCTTTACTACCTTGGAGAAGAGACAAGACAAGAAGGATTTGTTGAAGAGTTTGATGAAGTTTCTATAGAACGTGGAGAGCACCTATATGAAGAGTTTGGTTGTGGAAATTGTCACGGCGTTGATGGCTCTGGAGGTGCTGCATCTTACGTTGAAAAAAGAAGTGGCATAAACGTAACATGGGAAGCTCCAGCTATTAACAATGTTTTCTACAGATACGATGATGAAGAAGTAAGATACTGGCTTATTTGGGGAAGAGCAAACTCTCCTATGCCTGCCTGGGGTCTAGACGGAGGTGGTCCAATGAATGATGGACAACTAGATGATTTGATTGAATACCTCCATCACTTCCAAATTTCTCAAAATGATGAACTGTCTACTATCGAAATGAGTATAAACAGCTCTTTACTAAGACTCGAAACTTCTGAACTCTTAGTTGAAAATGAAATTGCTAGACAAAAAGAATTAATTCAAAGTGTCAAAGACGCCCCTTCTAAATTACCAGTTTTAGAAAAAGCAGTAACTGATGTTTCAGCCTTACTTTCTAAAGAAGGTGGTATTGATACTGATGAAGATGGTTTAACAGACTCAGTTGAGGTTGATATATCTACTTATAGTGCAAATATTAATGAGGTTCTTGGTACTTCAATACTTAATTTAGATCCAGATAATGAAGAGTCAATTCCTGGAAGAAAAGATAAATCTGTTGCAAACGGATTTCTATCTCAGCTTGAATCAGAGCTTATCAATATAAGAATTGTTGCAGATGGATATGATAAATTCTTAGGTGAAGCTGAGACAGGCTTAGCATTTTTAGAAAAAGCTCTTGAAGAAAAACTCTGGGAAGTATCTTTTGAAGAGATTGCTGACTCTACTTTCGATGGTGATATTGACAAGGCTAAAAGAGCTATAGGATTGTTTAATGCTTATTGTGCTAGGTGTCACACCGCAGGTTATTCTGCAGGCGTTGCTTATACAAAAGAAATAGGTTCTGGAGGTTTAGGACCTGCTTTAAGAGCTGGAAGAGCCAATATTCAGTTTAAGCAAAGAGAAGACATGATAGACTTTATTGTTAAGGGCTCTGTTAATGGTAAAGCTTACGGAGTTAACGGAGTAGGTGGAGGTAAAATGCCCGGATTTGGTGCAGTACTGCCAGAATCTGACATCGCTTTGATTATTGATTATTTGAGAGGATTGAAACAAGATGCGTGAAATAATGAGATCACTACTTTCATCTAACTTAACAGTTACCGGAATTATTATGTTCGCCGGCTCTTTGGTTGTATTCTTAGGCTCTACATTTTTACTTAATGCTACAAATGTAGGTAAGAGATTAGCATTTTTGATAACAGGTGCTGGCACATTTGGCTGGTTAGTAATTAATTCGATTTTGTTTTTACTTTATGCTCCAAGAGGTCCAGCTCCAGCAAGTATTGATGGCCTGAATGCTTTTGAGATAAGAATCCTCCCACTAACATTTCTTATAGGTTCCACAATTTTATTCATCATGTTTTTATTGGCTTTAAATAGATTTGAACAAGAACAGATTGAAAAGGAAGAACAAGAAAATTAAATGGTCACCATGACACAGATATGGTTTATTGCAGCCGCTGTTCTTTTACTTGCTGAACTTCTAGTCACAACTTTTTTTATGCTGCCTTTTGCAATAGGATCATTTTTTGCTGGCCTTGTCTCCCTTGTTTCAGATAATCAAAATATTCAACTAGGTACTTTTGTTGTTTTTAGTATTGTAGGTGTTTATATATCTATAAAAATATTCGGCCCTAAGAAAAATAAATCTAGTAAGTCTCAAAATTTCAATGAGGGTACAAACAAATATATTGGTAAGTCGTTTATTTCAACTGCTGAATTAGATCCTTACACATCTATATCCCAACATGTTTTCGGTGATGATTGGCAGGTTGTTTCAATAGACCAACGTATTCCTGCTGATACAGTCGTAGAGGTCAAAAATGTAAATGGTACAAAATTAGAAGTACAAACGAAGGAAGGTTAGGATATAGCTATGGATGTTATTTTTGGTTTAGTTAGATGGGTAGTAGTAATCGTACTACTCGGAGTAATACTTTTTAGAATTTTTAGAATTATTAGACCATTCGAAACTGGTCTTGTTGAAAGATTGGGTAAATACAACAGACAGGCAACACCCGGTCTAAATATTGTTATTCCAGGTCTTGAAAGAATTATTATTGTTGACATGAGGGAGCAGGTCATTGATGTTCCACCACAAGAAGTTATTACTAAAGATAACGTGACAATTACTGTTGACGCCGTAATTTACTATGAGCCAACAGATCCTAAAAAGCTTGTATACAATGTTGGAGACTTCATTCAAGCAGCAACTAAATTAGCTCAAACAAACTTAAGAAATGTTGTTGGTGACCTTGAGTTAGATGCAGCTTTGACATCTAGGGAAACTATCAATACTCAACTAAAACTTATTTTAGATGAGGCTACCGACAAATGGGGAACCAGGGTTGTTAGGGTTGAAATTCAGAGAGTCGACCCACCACAAGATGTCCAAGATGCAATGAATAAAGTTATGAAAGCTGAAAGAGATAGAAGAGCTGCTGTTACAGAAGCTGAAGGTGAAAAAAGAGCTGCAATCCTTTCTGCTGAAGGTAGAAAAGAGTCTCAAGTCTTGGATGCAAATGGTGAGGCCGAGGCTTTGAAACAAGTTGCAGATGCACAAAAGTATGAAAAAATTGCAATAGCTGAGGGTGAATCTGAAGCAATTGAAAAAGTATTTGCCGCTATTCATAAAGGTGACCCTACAAATGATTTAATTGCAATTAAATATCTAGAGTCACTTGAAAAAGTTGCAGAAGGAAATGCAACAAAGATATTCTTACCAGCGGATCTCTCAGCAACACTTGGCAGTATTGGTGCAATTTCAGAGTTATTTAAAGATGATAAATCAGAAGTAGCAGAAGACTCAGAAGAATCTACTGAAAAATAAATAAGCTCCAATAAGAATAAGACAAAACCCGCTTACGTTATTTATTAACTTTTTCGATTTTAATGATGAGCTACCAAAAAAATAACTACTTAAAAACGCATATGTAATGTCAGCAACAAGATTTACTCCAATAGTTAAAGTTCCTAAATAAATGAGTGATTGAAATACGCTTGATTCACTTTCGACAAATATTGGCAAAACTGATAAATAAAAAACCCACATTTTTGGATTAAGTAGATTTAACTTCATGCCAGCTTTAAATGATTCTGAAGTCACTTTAGGAGCATCTATCTCAATTTCAGCTCGAATTGTTTTGACTCCTTTGTATATGATATAAATTATTCCGACTATGTAAATGGAAGTCAGTATTCCTGGAATCAAATTGAATACAAATGCAACGACAGTTGCGGTAATTAAAGTTATAAAAACTGCTCCAGTCGCTGCACCAGCTGCTACTTGTAATCCATTTTTTCTACTTTTTTGTACTGACTCATTTACTATTAAGGCAATTATCAGACCCGGACTAAAAGCTACACTTATTTGCAGAATGAGAAATTCAATTGTTGAACTACTTGAAATCACTAAGTAAGACTTTGTTTTAAAAGGCTGTAAAATTTATCTCCGTGACATCGTTGTACAACACGTACTTTAGGAGCGTCAGGTTCAAGATTAAGAAAATCAAGAATACAACCTCCTCTTGTCATTCCATCTCTTGTATCAACACGAACATTAACTTCTACAGATTCACTGATAATATCATTGTCTAAATAAACAGCCATAGCCAAAGGATCAGGTAGGTCATAACTATCAGTTCCAAATATATCTTTCATCATTTCCCTAAGGACAACTTGAATATCATTAGTGAATGTTGAATACTTTGTTCCAATTGCGTCTATTTCTTTAATCTTATCTGAATCAATCATTGCATCATATAAAGATGGGTCCCAACCAATGACTGTTATAGGAATTCCAGAATTGAGCACAATGTCTGCTGCTTCAGGATCAACCCAGAAATTATATTCAGCAAATTTTGTCACATTACCAAGAGCATTTGAGCTGCCACCCATAATGTAGCAGTGTTTTATTTTTGAAAGCTTATCTGAATTATTTCTTACAAGTTCTGCAATATTTGTTAAAGGACCAAGCGTAACAATTTCAACTTCCTCTTCACTATCTAACACCATTGAGTAAAACTCCTGTGCAGTTTCTTTTTCAATATTATTTCCTTCAGGTTTAATTCCAATATCACCAAGTCCATCAACTCCATGAACATGTTGAGCTGAAGTAGAATAGTTTTCATAGCTCAGAGCGATTTTGTTCGCTTCATCTGTTTTATATACTTCTACGTAATCTCTTTCTAAGGGTTTGCTAGCTCCTCTATAAATAGGAACGCTTACATCACAAAGTTCGTTTACAAAAATAGTATTTAAAAGACCTTGTTCAAGGGGCACATTTCCTGAAACAACAGTTACACCAAGGATATCTTTTTCTGATAGGTTTCGATACGCCATTAAAATTGCAACTGCATCATCAGAGCCTGTATCTGCATCAATAATTAACTTTGTCATGATGTTCTAACTTTTTTAATTTCTGGGATACCCTGTGTCATAACTACATCACAGTCCTTATACTCATTTGCTATTTGGTTGCCCGTAATAATAAGAAGTTCCAGTAGGGATTCCTTTTTACCAGAGGATGAGCCAAATGTTGGAGGACTATTTTTATACTCTTTTTTAATAACTTCAAATAATTCTATTGATTCAGATTTATTAAATTTTTCACTCAACTTTTTTCTTGTAGTTACTTCAAAACTTTTTCTATGTCTTCTTGGAAGTTCAAATTGCATAAATGTATTCTAACTAATTTATTTCTTTCTTTTGTAGTGATACTTCATAATCTTCAGAGTATTTAACAGTATCAATTTCGTAAAAATTAAATTTTTTGTGAAATTCAAAAGATGAAATATTTATTGATGGCAATAAGTTAATTTCTGCAGTCAAACTTGTGATAGAGTTATTTTTAGAAAAATCAACTATATTTGAATAAAGCTGACTACCTAATTTCTTATTTCTATATTCTATATCTACTGCAATTCTGTCAATGTATAAAAAGTTACTAACCCTGTTACTAATTTCTCTAAAGTTTTTGTGGTCTATTTGCTCCATATATGATTTAGTTATTTCACTATCTAAAAAACAGATTACAAATCCAACTACTTGATCCCTAAAAAGAATACATTCACTGTAGTCAGAATTTTCTAATGAATTAGTTAATCCTTTTAATGATCTAGAACCCACATTAGGAACATTTTTCTCATTCAACTCATGACATTTTTGAATAGTATTTGTATTTATAGGTTCAAATATAAAATCTTTCATACCTAGGAATATACATTTAATGTATAAAAATGTAAACTAGTCCTATGTCTCAAACACAGATTTTAATGAGTTCACCTGAGTATTTTAAGGTAGAGTATTCAATTAATCCATGGATGGTAAGCGGAACTCAAATAGATTTAGAACTGGCTAAGCACCAGTGGGAAAATCTAAAATCAACAATTGAAAATGCTGGTGCAGAAGTAAAAGTTGTTCCACCAAATGAAAATTATCCAGATTTAGTATTTACAGCAAACTCAGGAATAATTAATAAAAATGATGTACTCATTGCAAATTTTAGATTTGAAGAAAGAAGAGGAGAGGAAGAGCTTTACAGTAACTGGTTTAAAGACAACGGTTACAACGTAAGTCGGATACCTTCTGAATTTAAATTTGAGGGAAGGGGAGATGCATTTGTTTATGGAGATTACTTGGTTGGCTCATATGGAATAAGAAGTGACAAAGACGCATTATTGTACATAGCTGATGCGTTTGAATTAGAACCTGTCATTGTTGAGCTAGCTCAGGAGAAATTTTATCATTTAGATACTTGTTTTCAAAACCTTCCTTCAGGAGACGCCATTTTTTATCCTGATGCTTTTGTAGATAAATCATTAAGCAGTTTTCAAAGCCTGTTCAATTTAATTCCAGTAACAGAACATGATGCTAATAAGTTAGCTTGCAATGCAGTCGTGGTAGAAAATACAGTAATTTTCCCCAGTGAAGATATTGAAGCAATCAGTACAATAGAAAAACTTGGTTTACAAGCAGAAGTTGCAGATGTATCTGAATTTCTTAAATCTGGTGGAGCATGCCAGTGTCTCGTCATAGCATTAAACTAAAAAATATATGTTTAAAAGATTATTTAAAATTATTTTTTGGCCTGTAAAAAAAATTATTTTACTTCCATTTAAATTCTTGTTTTATACCCTATTGATATTCACAGTCTTAATTTTATTTTTTCAATACAGAGCTGATTACGATGTTGACACAAGTCCACTTACCAAAATAGAATACGAGAATTGTATCGATGTGATTGATAGCTATGAAGTCTCTATAAATCTACTTTCTGAATATGTTCAAGAATTAGACAGCTATCAAAGAGAATTTCTTGAGGAGAGACTTCCAGATAACTTACAAATTCTTCTTGAGCCACAAACTATTGAACCCGATCAATTTGAAGGTATTAAAGGAACTTTAAGTACTTATTTGCAAGGCGGTAGAATCCCAGGGTTTAATGGTAAAGCATTGCTACCTCAAGCTGCAAGCTTATGTAGATCTGGATTAAGTTAAATCTAGAACAGTTGCGTTTGTAAGCTTAATTAATGTCTCTGGTGATAGAAAAAATTTTGAAACCCTATTACCAGCACCAATAAAAACTTTTTCTCTATTTAACACTTTTTCATCAACAAATATTTTTATTTCTTCAGGTAAGCCCAGAGGACTTATGCCTCCATAGGTTTGTAAGGTTATATCTTCCGCCTCCTCTTTAGATGCAAAACTCACTTTTTTTGATTCAATGGCAGCTTTAGCTTTATGATTTACATCTAATCTACTTGATCCTAGGACACAGAACATTGCAAAGAATTCCTGAGGTTTTTTGGATTTAATTAAAATTGCGTTACAAGCATCTTCAATGTCAAAGCCGTAGTGTTCAGAGAAATTTTGAGTATCTGAAAACTCATCAAGACATTCAAAAATCTCTAACTCATCTTTATGAGTTTCTAAAACTTTTGCAACAGTTTTATGAATTTCAACCATAAAGATTATGATATCTGAAAAATCATTAGTTACAATTCTTCTATGGAATTCAAAACGATAATAGAGCCATTTAAAATAAAGTCTGTTGAATCTCTACCAATTACCACCCCGGAACAGAGAAAAGAATTTTTAGAACGCGAGCATTGGAATGTATTTGGTCTTAAGTCTCAAGAAGTGACAATTGATCTTCTTACTGATTCAGGAACTGGATCAATGTCTTCTGAGCAATGGGCAGCAATAATGCGAGGTGACGAAGCTTATGCTGGTTCACATTCTTGGCAAAGGTTTCATGAAGTAGTCTCTGACCTAACTGGATACAAGCACATAATTCCAACTCATCAAGGAAGAGCAAGTGAGAAAATATTAGCAACTATAACATTAAAAGAGGGTGATATTATTCCTAGCAACAGTCATTTTGACACTACTAGAGCAAATTTTGAATTCGCTCAGGCAAACCCAATTGATTTACTCTGTGAAGAAGGGTTAGATCTTTTATCCCCGTCTCCGTTCAAAGGAAATATTGATCTAGAAAAATTGGAAGCTTTATTGTCAGGAAAAGATAGTGATAAAGTTCCTTTTGTATTGATGACAATAACAAATAATACAGGTGGTGGGCAGCCAGTATCTATGGATAATCTAAAAAAGGTTAAAGCCCTTTGCGAAAAATATAATAAAATGTTTCTGCTTGATGCTTGTCGTTTTGCGGAAAATGCTTGGTTTGTATCACAAAGAGAAGAAGAATATAAAGATGTAGAAATTAGAGATATTACGAAAGAGGCTTTTAGATTAGCTGATGGTTGCACAATAAGTCTAAAAAAAGATGGATTTGGTAACATTGGTGGCCTTCTTGCACTAAATGATGATGCACTTGCTGAAGCAGCAAGAAATTTATTAATACTCACTGAAGGATTTCCTACATATGGCGGTCTTGCAGGCAGAGATTTAGATGCTTTAGCACAAGGCTTGAAAGAGATAACCGATAGGAACTATTTAGAATATAGAGCCCGATCAATATCTTACCTTGGTGAAAAAGCCTTAAGTTTTGGAATTCCAGTCGTTCAGCCTGCAGGTGGTCATGCTTTATATATTGATGCAAAAACTTTTTTGCCCCATATACCACCACATGAATATCCAGGACATTCGATTGCTTGTGAAATATATTTACTTGGAGGTGTTAGGGCTGTTGAGCTAGGAACGCTTGCATTTGGGGTTGCAGGTAAAGATGGCAAACCTGACACACCAGCAACGCATGAGCTAGTAAGACTTGCTGCTCCCAGAAGAACTTATACTCAAAGCCATTTTGATTATGTAGCAGAGGTATTGGAAAAGTTAGCTGAAAGAAAAGAAACTCTTAAAGGTTATGAAGTGACTGAACAACCAGAATTACTACGACACTTTACTGCAAAGTTGAAACCAATATAATAATTGTTTAAATTCTTTCTTTTATTTATTACATTTTTTCTATCCAGTTGTAATAATTCACCTTTAGATGAAGTGAGTTATTCAGAAGATGTTCTAGAAACAGAGATTATTCAGTACTCAGAAGAAGTAAGTGTAAATTTTTATAAAGAAATGAATACAAAATTTACAGTTTCTACATCCGTACAAAATAATTTTGTTACCGAAATAACAAAAATAGTCGAACAAGCAAAAAACAAATGGAATTTTAGTTCTAAAAAATTAGATATCTATGTAGTTGGAGCTAACAGGCAAAGTGTAATTGATTTGTGTGATGTTTATAGAAATTGTAATAGTGAACTAGAACCATTCATATTTGCAATGAAAGGCGGTGACGCATTTTATTCTCAAAAAGAAAATACATATGGTGAAGAGGGGATAATTGTTTTTTTTGATACAGTTTTTGAAGATATTTCATTTAAGAGGTTAGCTTTTCATGAATTATTCCACGCTTATCAGTTTCACTATGCAGATGCTTCTTCAATTGGAGCTTTGCAAGTTGATGGTCCTTGGCTGATTGAAGGGGGAGCAGAGCTGTTTTCTGAGATAATTCTTTATCAACTTGGCTATCAAACGGAAGAAAAGTTCAATTCACAGATGGAGTTAAAACTATTATCAAAAGAAGAATATCTTTCAGGAAATATTCCCTTAAATGAAATTCAATATGGCTCACCATTACGTCCTTATTATCTTGGGTCATGGTTTACAGTCTATTTGATTAGTGAAGTTGGTTATGAAGTGTATCTTGTTGATTTTTATGAAGATTTACATACTGTTGGGGTAGAAGAAACAATTAAAAAGTATTTCTCTACAGATATTCCTGGCGTAATCAAAAACTTTAATAACTTTTTAGCACAAGAAAATGATATATTATTAATGCGTTTAAATGAGGTATTGGATGATTAGTAAAAAATTTTTATTTATCTTTCTTTTATTTTTCATAACTTGTTCTGAAAACTCATTACCTGTTAACGAAATAACTACTACCTCAACAACATTAATTTCAAATGAAATAGTTAATGAAGAGGAACCAGATGTTTATGTTATGTTACTTTGGCATCAGCATCAGCCTTATTATCCAAAAGATGGAGACGGACATTTCACTAAACCTTGGGTAAGGCTTCATGCTACTAAAGATTATTTAGACATGGTTGAACTCGTTCAAAAATATGAAGGATTAAGAGTTACTTTTAACCTTACCCCAACACTTCTTAATCAATTAAGAGAACTAGAGAGTGGTGTAAAAGATATATATTGGATACACACGGAGATAGAAGCAACAAAACTTGATGATGCTCAAAAAACATTTATAAGAAATAGATTCTTTGATATAAATTCAAGAACAATAAATAAATCTCAAAGATACTTAGAACTTAAGAATCTTAGACAGTTTCCTGATAAATGGACAGAAGCAGACTATCTAGATTTACAAGTATTATTTAATCTTGGTTGGACTGATCCTAAATATTTATTAGAAGAACCACTTAATTCTATTAATCGTAAAGAGTCAAATTTTACAGAAAATGATAAAGCCATTGTACTCGAAGTTCATATGGATATAATTCAAAAAGTAATTCCCACACATCTAAAAGCTTATCAAGAAAATGATATTGAAATCATAACAACTCCGTATGCACATCCAATACTTCCACTTATCCATGATTCAAATCTTGGAAAAATAGGAGATACACAGTCTCCTTTTCCAGAAAACAATTACAAATATCCTGAAGATGCACAAGTTCATGTAACAAAAGGAAAACAGGTCTTTGAAAACAATTTTGGATTTTCTCCTAATGGTATGTGGCCTGGAGAAGGTGCAGTTGCTCAGGATGTTTTAAAATATTTTAATAATGAGAATATATCTTGGATAGCTTCAGGAGAACAGCCGCTATCTAAATCATTAGATGTTAGATTCCAACGCTGGGTTGGGGGAGTATCTTCAAAACCCGAATTACTTTACAGGCCTTGGAATACCAAACTAGATAATGGAGAATCCGTAGCAATATTTTTTAGAGATAATTATCTTTCGGATAATATGTTTAACTACTCTAGCAAGAGAACAGATCTTGCAGTTGCTGAGTTTGAAAACACAATGATGCAAATTCGCGAAAAAACAACTGGCTTAGAATTTACCCCAGTGGTTTCGATTATTGCTGATGGCGAGAATTTCTGGGAATCGTATTCAAATGACGGTATAGATTTTCTTAATGGAATGTATGACGTTCTCACAAAATATGAATGGATTCAAACTGTTACTCCTTCCGAATATTTAGAAATGCATCAAAACAATCTAGATGTCATTGAAAATCTTTACCCTGCGTCTTGGTTCCAACCAAATTATGCAACCTGGATAGGAGAGCTTGATGAAAATTTAGCATGGGATTACTTATATAAAGTAAGAGACGATTTTGAAATAGCTAAAAACTCTAATAATCACTCAGTTGAACAAGTAAATGCTGCATACGAATATATATTACTAGCCGAAGGATCTGATTGGTTTTGGTGGTATGGAGATGATCAGGACTCAAGTGTAGATGAATACTTTGATAAAGCTTTTAGAACTTTATTATCAAATGTATATATTGAGCTCAATATAGCAATACCAGAGTTCTTAAAAGAGCCAATTAGAAAATAGTATCATTAAAATATGAAAAATTGGAATTGGCGATTACTTACTGCTATCACGTTGCTATTAGTATTTGTCACTGGTGTTTGGGCATACTACCCACAGCACTTATTACCATTAGGCAGTATTCTTTTGGTAATATCATGGATATCCTTCTGTGTTTACTATCTAAAAAATCGCAAAGCTAAAAAAGTAAATTAAAAACTTTGTCCTTTTAAAACACATAACTGTACTATTTATGAAGAAGCTGTCTTTTTAAAGAATTAGTGTTGCAACACTATAGGCTTCAAGCAGTAGAAGAGAGAACCTTTCATTCTCTCTTTTTCTGTTTTAAGAAGGAAAAAATTAATCCTCAGACTGAAGTTTTTGTTCCTTTATTGGACTTAATCCGGTTTCCTTTTTTTGCTTGTAAGCCCTATCAAATGCTTCTAATTGCCATCCATCCATTCTTAATCTACTTATTTCTATAATTTGTTTTTGTTCTTCGTCAGTATATTTTGACCATTTTGAAATTTCGGGAGTTGTTCTTGCACACCCATAACATAAATCACTATCCGGGTCTGTTACGCAAACATTTATACAGGGTGAAGTTATTGCCATGGGAATTATGTTAATTCTTTAATTAGATTATTAGTAGCTATTTTGAGCGTACCTTTTGGGTCATTGAGGCCTGCTTCTCCACATTCAAAAATATTAGTAAATAATTTTTTACTTTCTGATTTATATTGACCTCCTAGAAAGTAACTATTGCCATTAAAATTTTTTAAAAGCTCCCCTATTATTTTTCCCTCAAAAGACGATTTATCAAATTTACCTTCACAAAAAACTCCTATTTCGTATTCATTTACTTTTTCTGCAAGGTTTGTTGCTTTCATAAAATATTTAGAGCCACTATCAATTTCACAGCCTAATATTTGATGTAAACAGAAAGATAATCCTCCAGCTGCTCCCGAGAGTTGTTCGTATGGGTTTAGCTCAAGAGAAAGCTCTTTTGCTAAAAGTCCTATTAATCTTTCAGTTTCATTTTTATGTTGTTTTATGAATTCCTGTTTTAAACCCTTTTGAGGTCCAAAAACGTCATATGCTGAATTTTGTCCAAGTAATGGAATAGTTGTGTCAGTAAGTACTTTTAAGTTCATAACAGGGTCGAACTCTTTAGTTTTCACACTATTAATTAGAGGAAAGTCTTTTGGAGTCGGGTTAATAATCTTTTCTCCATTTGATAAAAACTCTATCCCTAATTTGCTTAATAGACCAACTCCAAAGTCGACAGTTTTAGACCCACCTGTTCCTAAAATGTTTACTCTTTGTACAACTTCACTTAAGGAAGCAGAATTTATTTCTAAGGTATCTTTTGTTGAATTAATTCCGATTAATTGAGCAGATTCAAAATACTCAAGCCCATTGATATTTAAAGATTCAACCTCAATCTCTATATCATCGCAATTGTAGGCCTTATATTCTTCAAATTGTTTAAAACCATATTCTTTGAATATCTTTGAACTGCCTTCACCACCATCTGTAACACTAAAAAACTCAGCATTAATATTAGAAGATTGAAACACCTCTTTAATTATGCTCAGAGCTTCTTTTGCAGTTAATGTTCCTGAAAACTTATCACTAAATACTGCAACATTCATGTAAGTATTTTATTTAATTCTTAGTAAGTTGTCAGCATATTTAAACTAAAGAAGTATGAAAATTGGATTTATAAAAGACGTCGATGGATATAGGGCTCCTGTACATCCTGAATCTATTGATAAATACACTGCAGATATTCATTTAGAAAAAGGTCTGTTTGATTATCTTAATTACAGTGAACCTAAAAATGTAAAAACTATTTCTAAATTAAACGAACTTGATATTGTTGCATGTGTTGAAAACATAGAAGACAAGGTAGTAAAAAATTTAAAAGAAGGAGCTGTCCTGATTGGCATATTTGACTTTGATAAAATAAATGAAATTAAAAATTTAAGACCAGATATCAAAGTATTTAGTTTTTTTAAACTGCCAAGAATTTCAAGAGCTCAAAATTTAGATGCACTTTCCTCCCAAGCAAACTTACTTGGATACGCTTCAGTTTTGAGAGCAGCAAAAGAAACATCAGACGTAGTGCCTATGATGACAACTGCTGCAGGAAATATTCAACCTTCTAAAGTATTAATTCTTGGAGTTGGAGTTGCAGGTCTTCAGGCAATCGCAACTGCTAAAAGACTCGGTGCTAGAGTGTGGGCTTTTGATATTAGAAAAGAAGCAAAAGATCAAGTAGAAAGCTTAGGAGCCAAATTTGTAGAAGCCAGTACCGAAGCTCAAGATAGTGTGTATGCTCAAGAAGTCTCTGATGAAGAAAATCAGAAAATTCAAGAAGCCCTAAAAAAACAAGTTATTGAAAGTGATATTGTTTTAACATTTGCCCAAATACCTGGAAAGAAAGCACCTGTCTTGATTGAAAAGTCAACTGTTGAAAACATGAAAGAGAATTCTGTAATTATCGACCTATCTGCTGGTACAGGTGGAAACTGTGAAGGCACAGAGGTAAACAAGGTTGTTGAGATTAATGGTGTAAAGATAGTTGGTGAAACAGATATCTTAAACACTGTTAAACATGCAGCTACAAAGCTGTACTCAGAGAATGTGAGAAATTTAATCGAACTGTATATAGACAATAGTGACGATGAGATTTTTGTGGAGATGGGTTCTTAATGGAAGCAACGTTCTTACTTACATTGTTGATAACGTTTTTAGCGAGCTTTATTGGATACGAGCTTATATCTAAAATTCCACAGACATTACACACTCCTTTGATGTCTGGTTCCAATGCTATTTCTGGAATTACATTGATTGCAGCAATTCTTATATACCCAGAAGTAGGAGAGTCGCAATTACTTAAAATTATTGTTTTAATTGCAATAGCATTTGCCACCCTCAATATTGTTGGCGGGTTTTCAGTGACTGGTCGAATACTAGAAATGTTTAAGAAAAATGATTGAAATAATCTTACTTGTCTCATCTGTTTTATTTATCTTTGCTTTGAAGTTATTTGGAAGACCTTCAACTGCACATAGGGCAAATACATTTGCAATGTTGGCCATGGCACTAGCTGTATTTAGTGCATTTAATTTTGGTTTTTCAAAATATGATTCTGCTTTTTACATCACAATTGTTGTTTCTGGATTACTTGGAGTTTTAATATCAAAACGAGTTCAGATGACACAAATGCCAGAACTAGTTGGTTTATTTAATGGTTTTGGTGGAGGAGCTTCTGGTGCAATTGCCTACGTTGAGCTCTCTGGTAGTTCCTTACCAATTTCTGATGTATTTGTAGCTATCTTTTCAATGGTTATCGGAATGTTTACTTTCTCGGGAAGCCTTGTGGCTGTAATGAAACTGCGTGGCAAATTAAATAACTTCAGTAAAAAATTAGCAGATATATTTTCAGTATTTTTACCTACGATCATAGTAATTCCTGCAGTTTTAGAAATGGACGACCTTTTAATTGAATTTATTATATTAGTTGCATTAGTTGCTGGAATAATTCGAGTTGCGGTAATTGGTGGAGCAGATATGCCAGTTGTAATAGCATTCTTAAATTCACTATCTGGAATTGCTGCTATGTCAGCAGGGTTCATTGTAAATAGTATTATTTTGATTGTAGCTGGTGCCTTAGTGGGTGCATCTGGAATAATTCTCACACTCCTTATGTGTGCTGCAATGAATCGAACACTTTTAGATGTTCTCAAGGGTGGTTTTGGGGGTACAGCTATTAACAATGAATATGATAAAGATCCAATAATCACTTCTCCTGAAGATGTTGCAATCCAGCTAAGCTATGCGGAATCTGTAGTTATTGTTCCAGGATATGGAATGGCAGTAGCTCAAGCACAGGCAGCTGTTAAAGAATTAACTAATACCTTAAAAAATAAAAACATAGAAGTGAAGTTTGCTATTCACCCAGTTGCTGGAAGAATGCCTGGACATATGAATGTACTCTTAGCTGAGGTAGATATTGACTATGAAGATATGTTTACCTTGGAAGATATAAATTCTGAGTTTTCCTCAACGGATGTTGTAATTGTTCTTGGAGCAAATGATGTTGTAAATCCATTGGCTAGAACTGATGAAGATTCTCCAATTTATGGAATGCCGATACTTGATGTTGACTTAGCAAAACAAGTCATCGTGATAAAAAGATCTATGTCACCAGGCTATGCAGGTATCGCAAACCCACTATTTGTGAATGACAATGCAAAAATGTTGTTCGCAGATGCCAAAGAGGGTTTAGAAAATATCATTAAATCATTTGAATTAGTTTAAATATCTCTTTCTGAATTTAAAGAAGAATTAAAACAAACAATAAGATTTAGATAAGATAAAAATAGTTGTGCTTAGCAAGATCTATTTCAATTTAGTAAAATAAAAATATGATAGAAATAATAACATCGCACCCTTTGTTTTTAATTCTTTTATTCCCAATAAGTACTTTTGCATTATTGGTAATTGGATTATTACGCGCTCCAATGGAAAAAGACTCCCTTTGGGCTGACATTCGTGATTAGTGGATAAAAAAGCTACTTAATTGCTTTCGCTAAGTTAAGTACGTCTCTCATTGTTTTTACGATCTCGTCAGCTTTGTAATATTTTCTAAATAAGACTTTTCTTGAATTTACAAATGCATCCTCTACTCTTAATCTTCTTAGATTTTTCTTTGATGCCTCTATAAGTTCTTCATTTCGTTTTATAAATAGGTCTGTCAGATACTCATCATCTCCATCAAACTCACCTCTCCAGTTAATTTTTAAGCCCATATCAAAGCTTTCTGGAAAATAAGCAAAGAAAGAGACATATGTTGTTGAGGACTTACCGTGACTTCTTGTATAGACTTCTACTTCACAGTTGTATCCATCTAATTCACCAAATATTCTTTTCTTTCTGAATATGTTTTTAGAGGGTATATAAGTAAAACCTAAAGTTTTTGAAGCAGTTGAAAGGGCATTATTTATTCGTTTATTTGATGCAATGATTAACCATATAATTCCTACTATAAATAAGGCTGGTATTGCAATTGCAATAACTTTTTCCATGATTACATTGTATAAAAATATTGTCTTGTTAGCTTTACAATATTAATTTATAGGCAGGAAGTGTTAAAAAATCTTCAAACTCTTTACTTACAATTAGATCTTCAAAAAGAGTAACTGCTTCATCCAACATTTTATCAGTTGGAGTTAAATTTTTAATTTCTTTTAATTCTTCGTCAATTAATTTTTTTATAAATTCAATATTTATTTCAATACCACTATCAGTGACGGCATTGTTGTGTACCCATTGCCATAATTGTGAACGTGAGATTTCAGCAGTTGCAGCATCTTCCATTAAATTAAATAAAGCAGCAGCTCCTTGACCGAGTAGCCAAGATTGAATATATAAAATTCCAACCTTTACGTTTGTACGAATACCCTCTTCAGTAATTGATCCATCTTTGATATTAAAGTCTTGTAACATATCATCTGTGATTTTGTAATCAGGAACATAACCAATTTGGTTATCAGCTTCACCAAGATGTTCTGAAAAAACATCTTTGCAGATTTTTACAAGATCTGGATGTGCAACCCAAGAACCGTCAAACCCCATTTCAGCCTCTCGAATTTTGTCATTTTTTACTTTTGTAAAAGCTTCTTCGGTGATGTCAGGACTTTTTCTATCAGGAATAAATGCTGACATACCTCCAATTGCATGTGCACCACGTTTATGAAGACTTTGAACTAGTAACTCAGTGTAAGACTTCATAAATGGAACGGTCATAGTTATCTGAGAACGGTCTGGAAATATCACGCCTTCAACTTCTCTGTGTCTCTTTATAGCGCTAAAAATATAATCCCATCTTCCAGCATTCATGCCTAAAGAGTGGTTTTTAAGACTATATAAGATTTCATCCATTTCAAATGATGCAGAAATCGTTTCAAGAAGAACAGTTGCTCTTATAGTACTTATTGGTAAATTTAACTCTTCTTCAGCAAGTGTAAATACATCATCCCAAAGCTGAGACTCTTCTGCTGTTTCGAGTTTAGGAATATAAAAATAAGTCCCTAGATTATTATCTAATCTTATTTGAGCATTGTGAAATATATACATACAAAAATCAAACAAGCTAGCTGAGACAGGCCCATTATTGTAAGTAACATTTTTTTCGTCTAAGTGCCATCCTCTTGGTCTTACGAAAAGTGAAGTTGTGGAATCCTCATTAAGAGAATAGGATTTCCCTTTTTCTTTATTCTCGAAAGATATTTTTCTTTTATTAGCATCTATTAAATTGACGTGTCCATTCACAATATTTTCCCAAGTCGGTGATGTTGAGTCTTCAAAATCAGCCATAAAGACATCTGCACCAGAATTGAGTGCATTAATAATCATCTTGCGATCGACAGGACCAGTAATCTCAACATTTCTATTGGCTACATCCTTTGGCGGTGGAACTACAGTCCATTCACTATCTCTAATAGAAGTGTCTTCTGGAAAGGAGAATCTCCCTCCACTAGAGATAAACTCTTGGGTTTTATTTCTTTTTTCTAAAAGCTCTTTACGTCTTTTATCGAAAGAAATAATAAACTTTTCAAAAAATTCTAGTGAGTCATCGTTAATGATGCTTTCTGAGTTTGTTGAATCATTTATTTCAAACATTAAAATTGTTCCTCTTCTGTAGAACCCTTAAGAGCAAGTGTTGAAGCATCTCCATCACTTATGATTGTAGAGATTGTATCAAAATAACCTGCACCTACTTCTCTCTGATGTTTGACAGACGTAAATCCATCTTTTTCTAATGCAAACTCTTTCTGTTGAAGCTCAACATATGCAGACATATTTCCACCTTTGTACTTCATTGCAAGTTCAAACATAGATGTATTAAGAGCATGAAATCCTGCCAAAGTAATAAATTGGAACTTATATCCAAAGGAGCTTAATTTCTCTTGGAACGTAGCTATTTCATCATCTGAAAGTGATTGCTTCCAATTGAAGGAAGGTGAACAATTGTAAGCTAATAATTTATCTGGAAATTTTTCATGTATTGCATCAGCAAACTCTTTTGCAAATCCTATATCAGGTTTTCCTGTTTCACACCATACAAGATCGGAGTATGGGGCATAAGAAAGTCCTCTACTAATTGCAGACTCTGGACCATTTTTTACTTTAAAGAACCCTTCTGAAGTTCTCTCTCCTAATACAAAGTCACTGTCTATCTCGTCAATATCACTCGTGACAAGGTTTGCTGCCAACGCATCTGTTCTTGCAATTATTATAGTTGGAACACCCATGGTGTCAGATGCAAGCCTTGCTGAGGTTAACGTTCTAATGTGTTGACTAGTTGGCACTAATACTTTACCGCCCATATGTCCACATTTTTTCTCCGCAGCTAATTGATCTTCAAAATGTACTCCTGCAGCTCCAGCTTCAATAAATTTTTTGGTTAATTCAAATACATTAAGTGTTCCACCAAAACCTGCTTCACCATCTGCCACTATTGGTACAAGATAATCAATACTATTATTTCCCTCCACACGATCTACTTGTTCTGCTCTTAAAAGAGCATTATTAATTCTTTTTGCAAGTGTTGGTGCACTATTACTCGGATATAGTGATTGATCTGGATAAGTAGTCTCTCCAAGATTTGAATCTGCGGCAACTTGCCATCCACTTAAATAAATTGCTCTAAGACCTGCTTTTACCATTTGAACAGCTTGATTACCGGATAAAGCACCAAGTGCTGAAATCCATTCATCTTTTTTGTTTAAATCCTCAAAGAGTTTTTGAGCTCCATTTTCTGCAAGAGTATGTTTAATTTCCACAGAGTTTCTAATGCTTATCACATCTTCCGCACTGTAATTTCTAGTAATACCTTTCCATCGAGGATTTGTACTCCAATCCTTTTTTAAGAATTCAGCATCTAGAAAACTATTCTGCATCGTAAAGACTCTCATATAGATCAGCCTTTGTCTTATGTATGTTGTTAGTCTTTCTATTATTAGTTTCTTGTTCTTTCATTATTTTCCTTCCTAAAATAAAAAAACCGGGCATGTGCCCGGTATTAAAAATTGTTGCAGAAGGGCACTACATATGTATGTAAACCACCACTTGCACAACGTTTAATTTTTGCATACATAAAAAGTAGCATTGTTTCGTATCTAATTTGTTAATTGGTCAATTTTTTTTATACATTATTTGCATAAAAGAACCAGCTCCAGAAATCCCTTTTCATATTTGGTTTTTGCTAGATTCTGGGCTGGTTCCTGAAATTATTTATAGTGTTACCGTACGTCTAATAACACTCCCTTGAATGATCCAGTTTCCCCCCTTATCGATACTATAAACCTACCAAGACTTTTCTAAGGTTGTTTAAGATATTAACGTTTTGCACAACCGTTAGTTGTTTGTGAAATTTAAATCTGTTAAAATACTATTTTGTTTGACTAAATATTTTTAAAAATATACCGATTGAAAACATCCATCTTATCTTTCCAATCGTCTCTATAGTAATACTGAACGGTCGCTGCAACCGAAGACAATAAGGCGTTACCGTCTTGTGGAGTAAAGCAGTATCCAGTTAGTGCATTATCTTTTACATGAAGAGAGTGTTCAGCAACAACACCATGTGATAGCAATCTTCCGTGATATCCATGGTCTCTACCAAATGAAAACACTTTATTTGATGACATTTTCTCAGTAGTCATTAAAAACTCATTATCTTTTAGGTTTTGCATAATATCTTTAATTTCAATTTTGTCATTGAAGTTTAAATTAAACCATAGTGTGTGCATATATTGAGTCGGTAACTTAATAGCAGATGAAAAAAGATTTAAGTCCAATCCTTCTTGTTTGAATAATTCATGTACATCACGTGCATGATGTGTACCAAAATCTTGATCCGTATGCTTAGTAATTGTTGGAGAAGGGGAGAAAGAGTCATTTTGTGATACATCATTTGCTCTTCTCAAGCAGACGAACCGACCTTCAGTTAGTTCACGATCCTGGTTTAATGTAAAAGTTTTAACTATTGATGCAATGTTATGTGTATTACATGACGCAATAAGATATTTATTGTTGCCATTTTCAAGAACTTCATTATTAATACCCCATGCAAAAAAGGAACCAAAGCCATGTTCCGATCCTTGAGCCATATATCTTTTATTCTTATTCAAAGAGGAGTAAATTGTATCCCAATTATCATTTCCACTTGGTGTGCAATCAATAATTACATCTGCTTCTTCATATGCCTTTTCAACATCATAAACATTTGAAAAGCCGAGTTTTGTGAAGTCTGATAAAGCATCTGAAGTCGAAACAATTTCTGCTCCTTTCCTAAGTAGAGCTTCAACTTTTCCTCTTTCATCTGACAAAGGGGTTCGCTTGAAAAATATTACTTTGTCTAATCCTAGTGATGCTCTATGTTCGGCTAAGAGTCCTATAAGAGGCTCTCCTATTGTGCCCGTACCAATTACTAATACATTTTTAGACATTTTATTTCCCCCCTATATAATTAACATTAGAGGGAGTATCTTTTTAACACATCATGAAAAATAAACTTATTTTTGAATTCTCAAAAGAACATACAGATGGCGATGCTTCTATGATCAACCTTCTTGGAGGAAAGGGTGCAAATCTCGCCGAAATGAGCAATCTTGGAATTTCTGTGCCACCCGGTTTCACAATCACCACTGAAGTTTGCAACCACTTTATGGAACACAATGAATTACCCGATTCACTTGACGGGGAAATTAATGATGCAGTAAATAAGTTGGTGCAATATTCAGGCCTAAGCTTCGATGGAAAATCAAACCCTCTTTTACTATCAGTGAGATCAGGTGGCAGAATTTCAATGCCGGGGATGATGGATTCAATTTTAAACATTGGACTTAACGATGTAAACCTAAGTCATCTAGCAGAACATTTCAATGATGAGCGTTTTGCATTGGATTCTTACAGAAGATTAATTCAAATGTACTCAAACGTTGTCCTAGGTCTTGATTACAGCAGATTTGAGGCTGTAATTGAAAACAAAAAAAGAATAGATAATGTATCTTCTGATAAAGACTTTAATCCAGATCAATTGAATTGGATTATTGATGCATATAAGAACACTATTGAAAGATTCTCCGAAACTCCTTTTCCACAAGACCCAAAAGAACAATTAACTGGAGCAATTAAGGCTGTTTTTAGTAGTTGGCTAAATACAAGAGCTGTAAATTATAGGAAGTTTAATGGTATTCCAGACGAGTGGGGTACTGGAGCAACTATTCAAACAATGGTATTTGGTAATTTAAATAACAACTCAGGCACTGGAGTTGCTTTTACTAGGAATCCATCAGATGGTAAAAAAGAATTATTTGGTGAATATTTACTTAACGCTCAGGGAGAGGATGTTGTTGCGGGAATTAGAACACCTAAACCCATATCAAAACATAAAACAGTAAAAGAATCACTCCAAGATACATTTCCTGATATATATAATGAAATCTCTAACATTGCAAAAACTTTAGAATCACACTTTAAAGAAGTACAGGATATTGAGTTTACAATTCAAGATCAAAAAGTGTATTTACTACAAACAAGAAAAGCTAAAAGAACAGCCCAAGCCTCAGTAAACATAGCTATTGATATGGAAAGTGAGGGGGTTGTTACAAAAGAAGAGGCAATCATGATGGTTGATGCAGATACTATTACTGATTTACTCCACCCCCAGTTTGTTCAAAATCAAGATAAAGAATTATTTACGAAAGCATTAAATGCTTCTCCTGGAGCTGCAGTCGGTGAAATTGTATTTGATGCTGATAAGGCTGAAGAGGAAGCTGAGAAAGGTAAGAAAATTATATTAGTCCGTGACGAGACAAGCCCTGAAGATATACATGGAATGTATTCATCAGTTGGAATTCTTACAACAAAAGGAGGCATGACAAGTCATGCTGCCGTAGTAGCTAGGGGAATGGGCAAGCCATGTGTAGTGGGAGCAGAAAAGCTTACATTGAATTTTGATGAAAAGACCATTTCTAATGGTGATATTGTTTTAAGCGAAGGAGATGTGATATCTCTTGATGGCTCTTTAGGAGAGGTTTATATAGATGTTTTAGAAGTAGAGCCACCAAGTATGTCTGAAAGCTTTGGAAAGCTTATGGAATACTGTGATGAATATAGGAAATTATCAATAAGAGCAAATGCAGAGACGGAGTTAGACACCATAAAAGCATTAGAGTTTGGGGCTGAAGGCATTGGACTTTGTAGAACAGAGCACATGTTTTTCGAGGGTGAAAGAATAATGCCAATGCGGGAAATGATTATGGCCGATTCTCCTAATGGTAGAAAAAGAGCACTTAGTAAATTAATTGAATTTCAAACTAAAGATTTCGAAACTCTGTTTAATTTGCTAAAAGATAAACCTATTACAGTTAGACTCCTCGACCCTCCAATGCATGAGTTTCTTCCTAAAAGTGATATAGAGATATCAAATTTAGCTAAAGAGTCCGGAGTAACAACAGGTTATGTAGGTGAAATATTATTAAAGCTATCAGAGAGTAATCCTATGCTTGGACATAGAGGCGTAAGACTCGGCTTAATTTACCCTGAAATATATGAAATGCAAGTAGAGGCTATTTTTAGAGCTGTTCACAATTTAAGCCAAAAAGAAAAAACTAGTATCAATCCAGAAATAATGGTTCCTTTAGTGATGAATGCAAACGAATTAAGGCAGATGAAAGATATTTTAACTACAAAGATAAAAGAAATTGAATCAGAGTTAAATGCTAAATTTAGCTACACAATAGGAACAATGATAGAGCTTCCTAGCGCTGCTCTAAATTCAGAATCCATTGCGTTAGAGGCAGACTTCTTTTCTTATGGAACAAATGACTTAACTCAAACAACACTAGGATTATCTCGAGATGATGCCGCAAGATTCTTAGGTGAGTATGTCGAAAGAAAGGTATTTAGTACAGACCCGTTTGTTTCAATTGATCCATCAAGTGTCGGAAAACTCGTAGAAATGTCCTCAAATAATGGCAAAAAAGCAAATAATGAATTAAAAATTGGAGTATGTGGTGAGCATGCTGGGGACCCTAATTCTATTTTTTATTTAAATACTCTAAATATTGACTACATTTCTTGTTCACCTTTTAGGATTCCAGCTGCTAAATTAGCAGCAGCACAAGCTCAGTTGAATAAATAAACTAAATATTTAAGCAATCATTCATTAGTTACTACTACCATCAAAACTAAACATGGAAAAAATAGTTTTTAATCCATCTGAAAAGCCCACAGTCGGTATAGAGGTTGAAGCTCAATTAGTTGATAATAGCTCAGGCGATTTAGTCAATATTGCTGAAGGAATTATTAAACAATACAGTAATGAAGACAGGGTAAAGCATGAACTTTATCTTTCAACAGTTGAGATAACTAGTTCCCCTTTAATGAACACAAATGATACTTATAAAGAGCTATCTTCGATATTTAAAAAAGTTTTAGAAATTGCAAATAAAGAGAATGCGGGTTTAATCTCTGCTGGCTCACATCCTTTTGCCATGTATGAAGATCAAGTAATTACAGATGTTAATCCAAGATATGAAGAGTTTGCTGACAAATATGGCTGGGCTGTTAGAAGACTGTTAACTTTTGGAATGCATGTTCATGTTGGAATAGATTCAAAAGAGAAAGCAATTGCTATACATGATGAGATTAGAAAATATTTACCTTTATTTCTTGCACTGAGTGCTTCTTCTCCGTTCTGGAGGGGAAAAGATACAGAATTATACTGTGCACGCCTTAGTGTATTTCAAGGATTACCAAATACAGGATTGCCAGAACCATATTATGAATGGTCACAATATGAGCAATCACTACAAACACTGGTAAAAGCTGGTGTAATTAAACCAGATGTTGGCTACAGACAAGTGTGGAAAGATGTAAGAATTCATCCAGAATATGGAACTGTCGAAACACGAATAGCAGATTCCATGCCCTCCCTGGTAGAAACTATAGCAGTTGCAACTCTTATCCAGGCTTTAGTGATAAAAATTGGTAGAGATTGGGAAGATGGAGTATTAAAAGAACCCGATCCTAATTGGTTGATTGAAAGAAACAGATGGGCTGCAATCAAAGAGGGGCTCAATGCAAAATTTATAACTGGAATAGATGGCAATACAGAACCAATAGTTGATGTTATAAAAAATTTAGCTTCTGAACTTTCTGATATAGGAGAAGAACTCGGATCAATTAATAGATTAAATTTTGTAAATAATATTCTTGATGAGTCTCCACTTGTAGATACGATGAGAGAAATTTATCAGGAGTCATCATTAGTTGAATTAGTCAAAGAGTTACAAAAAAAACTTTTTAATTCATTAAATGAAGACAATTAATTGGATATAATTTTTCTATGAATTATAAATTAATTAACAGACTTGACCCGCTTGTTTACCTAGGTTTGGTATTAGTAGGGTTTATTATGCCAGAAGTGGTTTATCGTTTGTTCTTGTTTGATTTTTCTGCTGTATTGGCTGACAACCAAGCAATGATAGTTAGATCAATCGGTTTACCCCTCTACTTTGCAGCAATGGCTTTTTTCTTACTAGGAGGCAACGCAGAGAATGGAAAACAATTAAATATAGTTAGATATAGCGGAGGTCTTGGGCTAATTGCTTTTGCAGTCTTCACTGAATTCAATGGTTTTTTTGCATTCGGCCTTGTAGAAATTGGTTTAGCTGTTGTAACAGGTTCGCAAATCAAAAAAGAGGAAGAAGCTTCAGGCAGTTCAACAACTGAAGAATTATAAAAGTTATATTTCAGTGATACTTACTAACTATATGTTTGGTCAAATAGTTATAGGAAAAAATGATATTAGAAAATAAAACTTTATTAATAACAGGAATACTTACTGATAAAAGTATTGCCTATGCATCTGCAAAGATTGCAATAGAGAATGGGGCAACAGTTGTAGCTACAGGTTTTGGAAAAGGACTTCGTATAACCGAAAGAGCTGTAAAAAGACTTTCTGATGACATAAAAGTCTTTCCAATGGATATTGAAAATCAATCTGAAGTCGATGCTGCAGTAGATGGCGTGAAGCAAGAAGTTGGCAATTTAGATGGAATATTACACGCTATAGCTTTTTCTCCAACAGAGGCGATGGGTGGAAATTTTCTTAATACCAATATTGCTGATGCTGTAAAGAGTTTTGAAATTTCTGCTTTTTCTTTAAAAACTCTAGCTACTTCATTTAAACCAATATTAAATAATCCAGCATCAATTGTTGCATTGGACTTTGACAATTCTCAAGCATGGCCAGGATACGACTGGCAAGGTGTTGCAAAATCAAGTCTGCAGTCAATTGTTAGATATCTTGCATATTACATGGGTGAAAATGGTGTTAGGATCAATGCTGTTGCATCTGGGCCTTTAGCTACAACAGCTGCAAAAAATATACCAGGTTTTTCAGACATGAATGAAGAATGGAGTAATAAAGCTCCACTTGGTTGGGACATTAAGAACCCAGAGCCTGTAGCAAAAGTTGTAAATTTTCTACTCTCAGATTTTTCAGAAATGGTTACTGGTGAAATAATTCATGCTGATGGAGGTGTGCACTCTATTGGTGGGTCGATGCTGCCAAACAAATGAAAAAGATAGTATTCTTTCTAATTACATTTACTTTTATTCAATGTTCATCGGACTCACTAGACTTATCTAACTCATCAGACTCTTCAGTAGAAAACAACACTACAAATCAAGAAGTTATTGCTTATACATGTGAAGATGTACAAGATTCTTTGAACAAAGTTTACTTAGCTTACTCAGAAGTTGAGGCTGGTTCATTGCCATCACCAGGAACTTTAGATTCATTTTTAGATTGGCCTCTACTTTTCAATGAGAAATTAAAAGAGAATCCAGCTTATAACAATATTATTTCTTCAGTCACTGAATTTGATGAGTTGATAAATACTTATCCTGATTGTTTGGGTGAGTTGGAATAATGAAGAAAGCCACAATTTTCGTATTAATATTTTCAGTAATCAATATCAATCCAGTAAATGCAAATGAAGAATGTACAAGCCTTACAGAGGAACAGATACAGTCTTCAATTGATAAAGTTGTAGAAGGCAAAACACCAAGTGAAGTATCTGTAGAAGCAATAATTAATCAAATTAATGAAGACTTTAATACAAGCTGCACTCAGGAACAGTTTTTTAATTTACAGAGAAATGCACTTGAGACTGGTAAATGTTTAGAAGAATTTGAATTCAATGAATTCTATAAAATTACTGACAATTTTGTTGAAGGTTTAGGAATATTTAGAGACCAAGCAGCCACTGCATTAGCAAGTACACAGCAGTTTATGGTAGATGTTGAGGCCTTAAATCTTGGTCCTATTTCAGAAGTTGCAAATGCAGGAAGTCAGAATATGGATCAAGTCAATTCATTAGAAGAGAGGATTACAGTTCTAGAACAAAGAAACGAAGAGCTTGCAAAAGAGCTCGGTTACTCTACCACTTCTGGGAATCTCTCAGATTCTTCAACAGAAAATGCAAGATTGGATCAAATAAATGCAGAGGTAAGTGAATTGTATACTCAAATAGACGCACTTTATTTACTTCAGGGAACCGCATATGAGATTGAAAGTTTAAAACAACAAGTTCAATCATTAAATGACTATGCCAATGAATTACAGGATTTGATTAACTCCTCTAGTGAGGGAGCTGATAATACTGCAGCGCAAGAACAAGTAAATAGTACTCGTGATGAAATTTCCTCACTTGAAGGAACCATTGCAGAACTTGAAGCAGATACAAACGGACTGACAGTTCAAGATATAAATAACAGAATTAGCAATATTGAAGCACAAATTGCTCAATTACAATCAGAATCAAATTCTAGAGGAAGTGATACTTCAGAACCACCTACTGCATCTGATAATCCACTAGAACAGGAATTTCAGAGCAATATTGATGAACTCAGCAGGCTTAATGAAGAGTTAAGGACACTTCTAACAAATGTTTCTGAAACAAGTGAAGATGCAATAAATGCTTCTATAAATGAAGCTAATTTAATGGAACAAGAAGCTATGGATCTATACTTTGGTGTTTACATTCAATTAAAGATGGCAGCTGATTATTTAGCAATGTTAGAGATACATGACAGAGCATTTTTTAGTGGAATGCTAAGAGTTGCCTCAAACTGTGATGCTGAATATTACAAATCAAATGGTCTTGAATTACAGTATGGTAAATTGATAAAAAAACTTTCAGACGTTTCAAGCATACTTGAAGCAACTGCCAATAATCTACGTGAGGTATCTGCATTTGAAACAACGACCTTTAATGCGTTAAAGCAGAAGTATGCATCATTGGGTATAGATTTTAATGTTCAATTTTTTGAATGTCCTGTAGACGAACCTAATTGTGAACCACCTTCTCCACCTGAGGGGTAGTGTCTTAAGATTTACTTGTTACAATTAACTTGTGAATAAAAAAATTATTTTTATTGTTTTAAGCCTTATTATTTCTTCTTGTTCAGGTGGAAATGAAAATACAATTGATGAATTAGAACAGCAAATTGTAGTCCTAGAAGAAAAAGGTGAACTAACTCCTGAAGAGGAAGCTGAATTAGAAGAACTCTATGAGGAGCAAGAGACTCTAATTGACTCCCAAGAAAATTTAGATAAAGAAGTCGAAAGCGCATATGATTCAGAATCCTACGCTGCATGTCTTGAGATGATGAGTGCTGATTTTGGAGGAAGATTAAATTGTGCAGAAGAACTAGACAAAAATGATCCAGTATTTGCGAAATACTACACAGTAGGCGAGCCTGATCCAGAATTCAATCCAGGTAAGTTTCTTTCTAGGCACTGTACTTATGAAGGTGAGTTTAATGGAAAATTTTATGAAGAAACTTCTTTGATTGATATTCCAGAACTGTTAGAGAAACTTGACATTGATTACTTTCATGCCTCTCAAGGTCTTTATGAAAATTATAAAATACATCCCTTAAATATTGATGGTTCATTAGAACTTGGAGATGTAGGTGCTTCACTGGGAGCTATTTACTGTGCTTCTGACTGGTACTTTGAACACGGTATTGGTGGAGATGGACTTGTTGTTGGAGATGAGCCAGAAGCTGAGTTACAAAAAAATTTTTATGGGTATTCTTCTTACACAAGAGTCTCTGAATTTTATACAACAAAAATTGGAGTTCAACAAGGCGTATGGGGCCAGTGGATACAAGCCCCAGGAGCACACCCCTATGGTCCTGGCGGTGGAACTATAGAAGGTGGATATGGAGTATACGAAAAATTTGGACGTTCAAAATACCCTACCTATATGGCTAGCGGAGCAAATAAGTTTTACAACGGAAATAGCACATATAGTGGTTGGGGTTTTTATGAAAGACGATGTGATTGTGCTGATTTTGGCGGTGTTCAATTAACAAATAAAGTTCTTAATCTTCCAAACGCTATTCATTTTGATGAAGATCAAGATGAGCATGCTGAAGACGGTGGAATATATTTTGGACATGGGTGGTTTGCACTCCCAATATTCAGTGGTGAGGAAAGGCCAGAATCTTTTTTACTAGATGATCACAGTGATCGGGGTAAATTAACCTGGACTTTTGTCTCTAACAGCGCTCAGTACAGTGGACCTATGTGGGCATACGTTCCAGAATTCTGGATTAGACACATAGATGTTAATAATGCTTTTACTTTATTAGAAGATGGATCTGAAGATAATGAAGACCTTTTAGGAGAGGAGTTAAGAAATATACTAATCGAATATATTGCAGGTAGGGTTGAAAACAAATCTCTTAATGAATACATAAAAGGACTTGATTGGTATGTTGATAATGCTAATGACTATGATTATGAAATGGAAACTCCTCTTTTTTGGACAGAGGAAAAAAATACTCTAGCTTATAGGTCTACCAATCACGTAGCTATTGGTGCAGAAATGTATGAACTTCCAATATTCACAGAATATGACGATAACGGAGATCTGTATATCAAAATATTTCCGACAATAGCCCCTTCTTTAAAAGATAAAGAATTTTTTACACTAGATGCAAGGTCATATGATGTTGGAGTGTATAACAATTTTGTTGAGTTTTTTAATGGAGATTCTGAAATTGAAGATGTAAATACAAATATAAAACAATACTCAACACCGCTTATTGTAGAAACACATGATCGTGACCCTTCAGCAAAAAACCTTAAACAAGGAGGGTTATATTCTGTAGATGAAAGACTTGTTAGATGGAATCTTTACCTCCAGGGAGAAACTAAAAATGGAGAAACAAATACCTTTTGGGACTGGAGTGGCACTCCTACTGCAGAACGAGATTTATCTCAATATTATAAAGTTTTAACACCAGGTGGAGTAAATGACTACACATCTTATCAATTCGTTCCTGTTGACAGTAATCAAGTGCCTGATAACTTAAAAATAATGGAAATGAATACTCTCGAACGAGGAAATTCATACATGCCGCATATAAAATCTAATAGTGACAAGCTATGGGAAGAAGAGATTAAAAACAATACAGATAATGCATTTAATATTGACTCTATTCCATATGATTACTCTTGCTTCGATTGCGATAATGGCGGATGTGACACAACCGTATATGAAACAACATTAGATGACGGAAGTATGATTAAATATCGTTGGTATCGATTTAAAGATCAACCTACTTTTAAGTATTTATCAATAGATTATCCAGAAATATATACCGAGGAATACTTGGACTTTTTACAATTAAAAATTGAAAAAATGCATAAAGAATGGGGTCATAATCAAGAATTCATCTCCAAGCCAAATAGTTTGGAAAATTTTCATCTTGTTGAATTAGATAATGGGATGGTTGTAGAGCCACCATCTGGAAAAGAATTTGGTTGGGTTCCAATAGTAATAGAGGTAGAAATACCATATGGAAAATATGTGACAGATAGAAATTATTATGATTTATCCTGTGGAACTTTTCCTGGAGACCCATCTTGTAATCTCAATGAAGTTGATGGTCCTGGGGGCAGGGTTATGATAGCTAGCGACGGGGCTTATAGAGTAAGCACTCCATAATTAATTACTTCCTAAAATTGTCCTAAGGTCATCAATTGATGGTGGAGTAAAAATCTTCTCTATGAATTCTTTATATAGCCCATGAGCTATTGGAAGTTTGCTTTCGATTTCAGCAGGCGTACTCGCATTAAATTCATTTGATGGGAGTTCATATATTTCTGCGATTCCCCACTCAACAACAATTACCCAAAACATAAACTCTTGAGTAATAATTGAATAATATCCTTCGTCATCACCTCTATCTAATATCCGTTGATAATCTGAAACATCAAAAATATTATTGTCTATAGCTTCCATTGTTGCTCTATATATTTCTGAATTCGAATTCATCCAATTCCATTCTGGATATGTGTAACTTAATGCAACATTTGTTACTGTGTGAAGCAAATGTTCTACAACCTCTCCAATTTTCTCATCTGTATTTGCAGTTGGTGTCTCCCAGATATAATCGGTGCTATTATCCCTGTAGGGGCCGTTGAAAGGATGGGGATTTAAAGCTTCATCAAAATTTTTGCCAGTTTTTTCTTCATAGTAGTCAGGACCACTGTAACCTACTCTTTGAAACACATATTTGTTAGATAATGTTTCAAAATATCCGTTACGTAATGAGTCATCTATTAAATTGTTATTTCCAAGCATTAGTTCATATATTTCCGACACCTGCATGGCAAATTTATCTGAAACTTCAGGTGTTATAAAAATTCTTAAATTCTGTACTTCTATGTATTTCGTAAATGGATCAAAATAGCTGTCTTCGGTTAGTCCAATTGTAGAGGTTTGAGAT